>NZ_JBFUAP010000016.1:0-111576 GCF_056406215.1 Mucilaginibacter sp. P1_D10
ATTTAAGGTTTGTGCATGGGCCGAAATAAAAATTTAAGGTTTGTGCATGGGCCGAAATAAAAAGAAACATGCCCATAATAATTAATGAAATTCGGTATTTCACTCTCTTTTGTAAATTTTTATCCATCTTATAAAAGGATTTTAAGGTTTTTTAATTGGTTCATTGTTGGTTGGTTGGTTGTTTTCAATCTTGGTTTTTCTTCATAATCTAGTAAGGTGATCTTTATTGGTTTTTAAATTTATTGTTCAATATTCAGGTGTGCCCTAAAAGCTAGCCTTCCAATTATCCGCTCATATCAAAAAGGCTTTATATTGAGGTTACCCTAAAAGCAGGAAACTCTCAAGTAAAAGAATTTCTGCAGGGTGAAAAAATCAAAAAAGCCAAAAACGCGTAAATCCGGTTTTAGGAATAATCTAACTTGTTGGTTTATAAATCAGGTTTTACATATAATAAGTTGGTCGTATTATATTAAGGTAAATGTACCCTGTGTGCCCAGATTGCCGAGTGTGCTAATGTGGGTGATTGGTATGAAAAATGTTAATCTCCTTAAAAATCAAATAATTGATAATAAGATTATTAACATAATAAACGGGGGAAAAATGTCTATAGTCGCCCTTTGAAAAAGGCAGTTTTTTTACGACTATAAACTATTTAAATCGGCGGGATTGAGGTGAGAATATCAATCTATACTGTCCAGGTACTCAGAAGGCGTCATCAAAAATTCTTCTTTAAATACTTTAGAAAAATATTTCGCATCATTGAAACCTACCTCATAGGCAGTTTCGGCTATGGTGAATTGTTTTGTGACCAGGAATTGTGCTGCTCTTTTTAACCTTACCGACCTAATAAACTCAACCGGAGTTTTGCCAGAAAGATTAAATACTTTATTATATAACGTTGTGCGGCTCATATTCATCTTACTGCTTAGCAATTCAACTGAAAAGCTGGCATTTGGAATATTCTCTTCAATAACCGTCAACAACTTTTTCATAAACTTCGTATCGGGAGTTTCGATTTCCAAATCGCCCGGTTTCGCTTCAATTTGCCTTCGATATGTTTCTTTTACTACCTGTTGATTCTTAAGCAAATTATGAACCTTAAAGCGTAATATGTCAAAATTAAACGGTTTTGAAAGGTAGTCGTTCGCCCCCGTCTCCAAACCGACCAGTTGCTTTTCATCGCCGGTAAAAGCGGTAATTAATATAAATGGAATATGTTCGGTGCGTTTATCGCTTCGGATCTTTTTGCAAAAATCAATACCATCAACTTCGGCCATATTAATATCGCTGATGATCAGATCGGGATGTAAAGCCAGTGCCTTTTGCCAGCCGTCTTTACCATTTTCGGCTTCGGCAACTGTATATAAATGTTTAAGATCATCTTTTAGACAGGCCCTGAAATCGGGGTTATCCTCCACAATTAAAATGGTAATATTTTTATTGCGTTTTTCCTGACTTGGCCTGTCGGGTTTAGGAGCTTCCACTTCTTCGGGAGTATTTTCAATAACGGTAAAATTATTTTTCTGGGATATCTTTAATGGCAGCCGCACAATAAAACAACTCCCTTTCCCATGTTCACTTTCAACAGAAATGGCGCCACCCATCAGATCAACAAACTCTTTAGTAATTGACAAGCCAATACCACTTCCCTGGTTAATTAGTGAAGCGGGCATGTCATTCTGAAAAAAACGCTCAAATATTTTATTATGTTTTTCGGTCGGAATACCAACACCCGAATCTATTACCTTAATTTCGAGCAAGGTCATTTCCACGCTATTGGATTCCAACAACTTTGCTTCAACGGCTACACTACCAAAGTCGGGGGTAAACTTAAATGCATTTGAAAGCAGGTTAAAAAGTATCCTTTCAATTTTGTCCTGATCAAAAAAAACGAATCCCGAATCAGTATCACACTTAAATGAAAAACTAATGTTTTTTTTGTCTGCCAGATCGGTAAACAAGTCGCTTGCTTCCTTTATAATTTTAATGATATCAGCTTCACACAGGTCAAGCTGCAGTTTTTTTACTGTCATTTTACTAAAATCCAATAGCTGGTTAATCATATTAAGCAGCCGCTTAGAATTTTCGTGGATCATTTGAAGTTTTCGCCGGCTATAATTATCATCAGCCTGTTTTAACAATTTTTCAACTGGTGCCATAATCAGGGCGATAGGCGTTCTGAATTCGTGACTAACGTTGGTAAAAAAATCTATTTTCATTATATCCAACTCGTGCTTATCCTGTGCTTCCTTTCGCACGCGCTCGATCTCAAACCGGGTTTCTATTTTTTTAATGCCTTGTTTGCGGATGTAATACAAGACCGCCAGGATGGAGAAAACATAAATAACATAGGCTATTGGCGATTTCCAGAACGGAGGTAATACCTTAATTTTCAATTTTATATAGCTGGGTTTCCATTTTCCCTCCTGGCTAATGGCCCTTACCTTAAAGGTATAATCGCCTCCGTCAAGGTTGGTATAGGTAGCTTTCCGGGTAGCATTGTCGGCAGTAAGCCACCCTTTATCGAAACCCTCCAGCATATATTGATGCATTATTTTATTGGGGTTGAAGAAATTTAACGCCGCAAATTCAATGGTAAACACATTTTCGCTGTGATTCAGCGTTATCTCCTGGGTGGCCGAAATTGCTTTAGTTAATATAACATGGCCGTCAACCGCTTCATTGGTTGCTATACTTTTGTTGAATAGCTGAAAACCGGTGAAAATTAATTTAGGCTTCCCGATATTCGGGTGTATACTCAGTGGGTCGAAGATATTGAAGCCGTGAGAGCCGCCAAATATCAATTCCCCTTTATTGGTTTTTAAAGCTGCATTTACAGTGAACTCTCTGCCCTGCAGGCCATCAGTTTCATCAAAATTTTCAAATTGAAACTTATACGTGCCGTTGCCGGGTGTCAACGTTATCCGGCTCAGCCCGTTTGACGTACTTAACCACATTGCCCCCCTACTATCTTCCAATACTTTCAAAACCTGATTGTCGGGCAACCCGTCCTTTTTCGTCAGCGAGATAAAAAGGTTGGTTTTCGGGTTCAATATGCTCAGTCCGTCCCTTGTCGCTATCCACATCAGGCCGCGGCTGTCCTGCATGATATTATAGATGTCATCGTTGATCAAACTGTTAGGGTCGTTTTTCTTGTTATTATAATATATAACGCCACGCCCATTTTTCAATATTTTACTTATTCCAAAATATCCTCCTACCCAGAGATTACCTTTGGTGTCTTCAAAAAGAGCGGATACATAAGGCGACTTGATAACCGTTTGCTTAAAAGGAGCGAAAAATATTTTTTTGTCTCTGTCAAATATTTGCAACCCCGCCGCAAAAGTGCCTATCCATAACCGGTTCGACGAATCTTCCAGGATATTCCACACCCGGTCATCGGCAATACTCGTAGGCACCTTGTCATTATGTTTGTAATGGATAAATTTCTTGCCGTCAAAATGGTCCAGCCCGCCAAAATACGTACCTATCCATAGTTGCTGATCATGGTCGATACATAAGCTTACAATAATATCACTGCTGAGGCTATTAGGGTTTCCGGGGTCGTGTTTATACTGCGTAAACTTGCCTGTTTTGCGATCAAAATAACTTAAACCGCCACCATTGGTCCCAATCCATAAGTTACCCTTTTTATCTTCAACAAATTTATTAACATCTTCAAACCTAACACTTGCGGGATCTGAGGCGAAGTGCCTGTATAACGGGAACCTGATAATATTTTTATGATAATAACTTACCCCCTCTTTAAGCGTGCCGGCCCACATAATGCCTGTGTTGTCTTTATAAAGCAATACCGTGTTCTGCCCCAATGATTTCGGATCATCTTCCCTATTTACTAAATAAGTAATTTTGCCGCTTTTTTTATCCAATAAGTTTATCCCTCCATGATCAGTGGAGATCCATATAAGGCCGTCGTCGGCCTGAACAATATTAATGATGATGTTCGATGTAAGCGGTGTCTCTGCCGATTCTTTCGTAATGTACCGAAACCGTCCGGTACGGGGGCTGTAATAATAAACGCCGGAATCCATGTTGGGGTTAAACACCCAGAGATCGCCATCCCTGTCAATAGTTATCGAGTATTTCCTGGCTTTATTATTAGCAGCTTTTTTAAAAATATCGGTATGGTACGTAATGGCATTGCGTTTTACATCAAATAGCTCTACTACGCCGTCGTTATAAGCAAGCCATAAATTCCCGCTTGCATCCCGCTCAATGTCTGTAACAGAATTTGAATATAATGATGGGTTGGAATTACGGTGATGATAATAACGCGTGGCAGTTTTTTTCAGCTCGTTATACCTGTAAAGGCCCGAATCGGGACACAAAAACCAAAAGTCGCCTTTGCCGTTGTTAAGTATCTTGGAAACGAGCGGATACTCCGGAAGTTTGAAAGAATTACCCAATGACGGTGCGTCATTACTAAACTGCTCCGTTTCGGGGTCGTAAAAGGAATATCCGCCTGGGGTTGCTATCCACAATTTTTTGTCGGGCCCTTCAAAAATATTAGTTATGTAATCCTCCTTAATGGAGTTTTTATCATTTACGTTATGCTTAAATACTTTAAAAGTATAACCGTCATAACGGTTAAGGCCCGAAGCTGTGCCGAACCACATGAAGCCGTTGGGGTCTTTAAATATGCAATTAACCTGGTTGTGCGATAGCCCGGTGCTTATATTGAGCCGTGAAAATTGGTATTGGCTGTTTTGCGCAAAGTTATTTGTATAAGCAAAAAACAATGCTGAAACGACAATATAAAGTTTTAAACGCATTGAAATTTAGTTGACATCTTCGAAATCAGGAACCTGCCCTTAGCAAGCCGGTACACTACGATAGCATAAAAGTAAGATAAATTCGTAATTAACGAGATAAAAGTGGCTATTCCTTATCTGATCACCAGAATATAAATAACCTAACTCTGAAGCGTGACCCGAAGTAATCTTGCCAAAGCCAATGAAAATCGGAACAGCAAGATATTCGAGGAGTATGCTTATCACGTGATCGGTATCACCCGGAATAAATGCGCTAATGTATATAAACATCTGATCAGCGCGATAATAAAGTTCTGCAAAAAGGGAGTAATATTTGTTTTTCGATATTTTCCTGCAAATTTTCTCCAAATAAAAAACCCAACTCGCCAAAGTGGGGTTAAATTATTGATTTTGATGCTCCCCACAGTGGCATTTTTTCGAACCAATTCATTGAAAAATTAAGACGAGTTGGAAATTCAGGCGAATAAATTAATGCTATTCCAACTATATCATTCTTTTATAGTCGGTTGTTAACTTAACACTTGAAACAGGGATTGCCAATAAATGCCATTTACTTTTTGGGCAGCCCCTGGCCCGACTCACCTTTATTTTCCCTAAATTGCCAGCTCAACAAGCTATCTTATAACACTTCATGAAAAGGGTAAAAGATATGGATCCGGGGCTTTCAGTTCCTTCCCTCGCTGTACTTGAACAGGAAAGAAGAATCTTATCGGACCTGGGCAACGATATTACCGGGGTACGGGATAAAAATGACCTGATTATCCTTTTTTCAAATCGGATCAGGAGCCTGTTTTATTTTACGCATACGATCGTGACCCTCATCGATGCCAGGGATGAAACCTATACCCCCTTCCTTCTCGATCATAAATCCTCTCCCATCCGGTCACACGCGATATACCCGGAATTGATAAAGGCGCATTTTTCACTGAACGAGCCATTCATCCAAGCTGCATTGCGTGCAGAGGAACCCATCTCTTTTTTGCTGGAAGATATTATGGACCAGCCGCAAAGCCCTTCCTTTTTGCGGGCCAATTATGAAGCCGGCGTAAAAGAAATACTAATGACCAGGCTTATGAAAGAAGGGAAGCCAATGGGTTTTATTCATATCTATTCCGATAAACCTAATAGTTTCAGCATTGAATTCCGAAACGTTATTAAAGGTATTGCACCACAGTTATCGGGCGCTGTATCCAACATCATCAAAAATGAAGAGATAATTAAAAAAGAAAAGGAGAAATCCTTCCTCCTCGATTTCAGTAATGACATCGCAGCGGTAAGAACGAAAGAAGAACTGGCCCTGGCCGTTCGCGCCGTGTTAAAAAAAATAAACCCACCGGGTGGTTTTGTCATTCGCAGGGTAAATGAAGATAATACCACCATGAGCCCCTATGCTTATGATCTTACTAAAACGCATGATCCGAAGGTGATAAATGCGCTGGAGCAAGCCAGGTATCCTATTAATGACGGACTGCAGGACCGTGTACTAAATAGCGCTATCCCTTTATTGTTCAACGTAGACAGGGAAATACAGCGCGGCATCGCCTCCTCTTATTTACAATATTGGAAGACGATGGGATTCAAAGAAATTGTAGGCATCCGTTTGCGGAACGGGGAAACGAATCATGGAATTTTGTTCCTGGACATTCAAGAGATCAATGTTCAGTTATTGCAGGGCATCTGTTCGCAAATATCCATCGCCCTCGCCAATATTATGGCCAATGAGCAAATCAATAAAAAGCAGGAAGAGCAGGCTTTTTTGCTCGATTTCAGTAGCGACGTTGCACAGGTAAAAACCAAGTTGGACCTACAGGCAGCTATTTTTAGGGTACTGGACAAAACCATGCATACACAGTTGTCAATGATCCGAATAATAGACGAGGATGACTATAACTTGTCGGCGTTTATGTATGATGAAACGTTATTTGAAACAGCAAAAACACATTTCGCAGAATTACTTGCCAACCGCGTCACTGTCGAAGAAGCTTATACAGCAGAAGTACTTGCCAGTGAAGACGGGATAGTATTTAATATAGAGGAAGAGCTAAAAACCGGCAACACATACGCAAGGTTATGGAAAACTACCGGCTTAAAAAACATGTACGGCCTACCATTGCGGGTTGGCAACAAAAATATCGGCACCATCTGGCTACTGGCAGACCGGCTGAGCAAGCTGATGCTAAAAGGCATTTGCGCACAGATATCCACTGCTATTGCTAATATACAAGCCAATGAAAAACTACTGGCCTATAAACAGCAGCTCGAGGTAGAGAATGACTATCTGAAAGAACAGATCAAAACCATCTATAATTTTTCGGAAATTATTGGCAACGGTGAGCAGATGCAGGAGGTGTACCGGCTCATGTCACTGGTGGCGGGGTCCAACACCACCGTTTTGATATTGGGCGAAACAGGTACGGGAAAAGAATTGATTGCAAGGGCCATTCATAACGCATCGCCGCGTAATGACAAATTGATGGTGAAGGTGAACTGCGCCGCCTTACCTGCCAATTTAATAGAAAGTGAATTATTCGGTCACGAGCGGGGCTCATTTACCGGTGCCATAGATCGCCGCATAGGTAAATTTGAACTGGCCAATAATAGCACCCTGTTTCTGGATGAAGTGGGCGAATTGCCGCCCGAGGCTCAGGCAAAATTGCTGCGCGTGATCCAGGAACGCGAACTGGAACGTTTGGGGGGCAAACAAACCATTAAAGTTGATGTGCGTTTGATTGCTGCTACCAACCGTAACCTGGAAGAGGAAGTAAAGGCGGGCCGTTTTCGCGCAGATTTGTATTTCCGGTTAAACGTATTTCCCGTCAATCTGCCTCCGTTACGTGAGCGGCTGGAAGATATTGAACCACTTACACATTTTTTTGTAAAGAAGTATAGCCGGAATACAGGCCGTAAGATCAGGAAGATCGCACCAAAAGTGATACAGCAATTGCGCAGCTATACATGGCCGGGCAATGTGCGGGAGTTGGAGCATTTGGTAGAGCGCAGCATATTACTTACCACCGATGATATTTTGCATGATGTGTACATCCCGCAAAGTACCGTTACAGATAAACAAGAGTTACCCTATCTTTTAAACCATTCCCTTGAAGAGGTTGAACGCAATTATATTATTGAAATACTGAGGCGTTGTTCGGGCAAAATTTCAGGCCCCGGCAGCGCCGCCGAAATATTGAAGATACCCGGCAATACATTGCACTCCAAATTGAAGAAATTAGCCATCACCAAAAAGGATTATTTTAGCTAATCCATGTCTGCGATACTCCGCATTGTTCCCTTTATAAGGTGAAACAAGTAGTGTTTTCACTAAATACAGTGAAAAATCAGCTCCCTTAATTTTCGCATTTATTTGATTATCAATTATTTAATTGATTGGCATCGCATTTGAATTAATAGTGCTGAAACAATTAAAAAAATTAAATCATGAAAATCGTAGTTATTGGAGGCTCCGGCCTCATTGGAACCAAAGTAGTTGCCCATCTTCGTCAGGCAGGGCACCAGGTAATTGCCGCCTCTCCGGCCACAGGCATCAACACCATTACCGGAGAAGGCTTAGCGGAAGCTATGAACGATACCGATGTTGTTGTTGACCTTGCCAACTCACCCTCCTGGGAAGACCAGGCTGTCATGGATTTTTTCCAGACATCCGGCCGCAATTTGCTGGCGGCAGAAATCAACGCAGGCGTAAAACATCACCTGGCTCTGTCGATTGTTGGCGTCGACATTATGCAAAACATCGGTTACATGCGGGCCAAAAAAGCCCAGGAAGATGTTATCAAGCAGTCGGGGGTACCTTATACCATCATCCGCAGCACCCAATTCCTTGAATTTCTGAAAGGTATCGCCGACCAGGCCACCGACGGGAACGAAGTACATCTTTCAGACGTGCGGTTCCAGCCCATCGCTGCAGATGACGTAGCGGCCTTCGTCGCCAAATATGCCGTGGCGGCGCCCATCAATGGCAAGGTAGAAATAGCTGGTCCGGAACGTTTTGCCATGTATGAAGTGGCGGCCCAATACCTGCGGCATGCAAATGATCCGCGGAAGGTAGTACCTAACGGTAAGCCATCATACTACGGCGGGGAAATTAGTCATAAAGCGTTAGTACCCGCCGGGCAGGCAGAACTGGGGGCCATCAACTTTGAAAAATGGTGGAGTAACCAATTACAAAAAGTCTGAGATAAATTGGTCTGCTGGCTGTTAAAACGAAGATGACAGGTGCCAGTTTGCCGAGGCGGTTGTAATGGGAATGCGCTTTCTACCTGTTCGTACATGAGGGTATCCTTACGCCGGCATATGATTCTTATGAAAGCCGGTCAACAACACGGCAAGTTAACAGGCAGCAGGCCAACCTTTCAGCCTATTTATAAAAATGAAAAGACAACAATCGGCCTAATTACACAACTCCTTCAAAAAGTTAAAAATGAACAGTGAACAATTAATTGAATTAACCAAAGAGCTCATCTATAATGCAACACATTTTAACGTGCCTTATGTGGAGCAAATTTATTCAGATAAGCTGCTGATTGTTAAAGTAGACGAAAATGGCGCGGTAGATACCATGAACAAGGAACAGCTGATGAGCTTCGTCCGGGGGAATAAAGAGGCAAACATGGAGCCCCTTTCTACTAAAACTGAGTATCACTACGCTGTATCCGATGGAAATATGGGGATGGTGGTGATTACCCGTGAATTGGTATTTGACGGAAAATTGAATAGGAAATTCTTTACAGTGATCTGGGAATATTTATCGGATAGGTGGCAGGTTGTCAAAGAATCTTCCGTGGCACGAGTATGAATTATTAAAATCAAGCGAAATGAAAGATTTTTTATTTGGGTCTTACGCAGATCCTAAAACTAACCAGAACGGGCAAACTGATGGGGAAATCCTAAAAAATTTCGACCCGAATGAGGAAAGCTTAAGCGAAGGCGGCGAGTATATGGACGATGCCTTAAGAATGGTGGAGCAGCCCTTTGATCGAAATATTTAAATGGATTTAAAGCCAACTCATATTTGGCCCCACGCAAATCATCTAATCGTTAACCTTAAAAAAATAGCCATGATAACCTACAATATGGAAATCAAGAATCCGGGTCCGATATTAACGGACCTGTTAAGCGCAGTTCAGAGCTTTAATGCTGCAGACCATGTGTATGTAAGTAGCATAACATCGGCAGAACAACTAACTCCGGCGGCATCCGGTTCATCGTTAAGCGCATTTGATATCACGGAATCGCCGCTACCTGATATTTTAAATACACTGGGAATACGCAGCCTCACTTTAAATTCCGTTCAGCACGAGGAGACGCTTTCCCGGCTCAATGCCGCAGCACCCGCAACGGAAAAATGTATGCGGGATTTTTTTAAGGATGGTGAAATGATCAAAGACCTTCAATCGATCTTCAGCAATTGCCGCACCATTGCTTTTGATGATTGGGCAACAATAAGCGGGGCCTCTGTTTTGTGGGACGGGCTGCTGAGAGATGTCATCAGGCCGCTTGGTAAAATCGATCTGGAATTTATTTTCTACCTGGGCGACCCTACCAAAAAGCTTTCTTTTGAGGTAGATGAAGCCCTTGACATCATCAGCGCCTTTTCATTGCATGGAAAAGTGACGTTTGCATTGGATGAAAATGAAGCTATCTGGTTATGGATGATATTAAATGGCGTACAACCGGGTACAGAAATTATTGAGCAGTCGGCCGCCGATCTGAAAAAGAAGTACATCTCTATTTTCAGAACGATGAATATTTCCCGGCTCCTGATTTATTCGGCGAACAACGCGATATTATATGCTGATGACCAACAATTTGTTCTTTCACGAAAGAAGGTGGAGCATAGTATAGAAATTGCTTCAGATGCCCGACAAAACTTTATCGCCGGCTATAGCATTGGTGCGCTTCTGCAACTCGATATCGCACATTGTATCGCGCTCGGCCTCATTGTGTTCGGCTCCCATGGCGAATTAAAATCATCCCCGGAACGAAAGGATCTGTATGCTTATATCCGAAACTGGATTCAAGACCTCGAAAAATCAGCAGAAATACAACTTTATCAGGACTGAATTGAGTTATTTCAGGGCTACTTCAAGAGGCGTAAGAGATACTGGTTTCTTCCTTTTCAGGCTTGCTAAAATATATGCGCAAATATGCCATCCCCCAACTTTTCGGACTGATCAGTTGTTATCACCACACCATCAATCGTAAAAACCTATGGCACAAAAAAAGCCCCCGCAGACGTGTGGGGCTTTGCACTGTTTCACACACAGATCACATTCTTACTAAATGCTGTTTCCACATCTTAATAGTTCAAAGATGGATAATCAATATAACCTTGCGCACCGCCACCAAACATAGTTGCCCTATCAGGCTGATTGAGTTCGGCATCTAACTCAAAACGTTTCTGCAAGTCGGGGTTCGCTAAAAAGAGCGTGGCAAATGAAACGAGTTTGGCGATGCCTTTTCCAATTCTGCTTCGGCAGTTGCTTTATCATAGCCTGCATTGGCAATAACAGTTTGTTGTATCATGCTGCCAAATAAAGCAATTTCATCATCTGCCGGATAATGAGCAGGCGAAGGAAAGTATGGGCTGCGCTTCATCAATTCTACATAAGCAAAGTTGAGTTTGTTCAACTCTTCAATTAAAATAAGTGTAGGTTCCGGCAGGATCATCCAAAACCATATCGCCATACGGATGGAACGGCGAAAGTTTTATACCAACTTTCCCGCCACCCACCGCATCGATCAGTTCCTGCTTCACCTCCAGCAAGAAACGGGCTTTGTTGGGGATGCTGCCTCCATAATCATCAGTTCTTTGGTTGGCGCTTTCTGCCAGGAACTGACTTGGTAAATAACCATTTGCTGCATGTAATTCCACTCCATCAAAGCCGGCTTCGATCGCGCTTTTGGCAGCCTGCCGGTAATCTCTAATGGTTTGTTGGATCTCGGCAACGGTTATTTCCTGTGGCGTTTCATAGTCCTTTGGACCCTGTGAAGTGAAATGCTGTGCGCCTGTTATAGGTAGTGCGGATGGCGCCAGCGGCAATTTTCCATTACGGTCCACAGAATGTCCTGCACGACCGGTATGCCAAAGCTGGGCAACGATCAGGCCACCATTTTCGTGAACGGCTTGAGTGACTTTCTTCCAGGCAGCGATCTGTTCAGGGGTATAGATCCCCGGAGTCAGCGGGCTGCCGGTCGCCTCTTCACTTATCCGGATGGCCTCGGTAAACATCAGCCCGGCACCTGCTCTTTGCATATAGTATTGTACGGTCATATCACCTACAATGCCGTTGATGTCTGCCCGGCTGCGGGTCATCGCAGCCATCACCATTTTATTTTTTAAGGTTAAATTCCCTAATTGTGTATTTTCTAATAGTTTCATGATTTTATTTTTGATGTTGCCTACAAAGGTGCCTGCTAAATAGCGGACAGACTTGTATCAAATCACTGTTCCTAATTTTGCTTCCAGATGGTTCCGTTTTCCAATTGGTCGCTCTCCAGATCATTTTTTATGATCGCCGGGGCATCTGTCAGCATAGTTCTAACTGCTTTCATCAGCACTAATTTCACGAACAGTATTATCTAACTTGGCCAGCATTTTAATTGATCTCTATAACTACTTTACCAATGTAACCGCCGCGCTCGGCATATTCATAAGCTTCCTTGTACTGCGCAAATGGAAATACTTTGTTGACTTCGATCTCCAGCCCATTATTCACGGCACTTAGCAGAACGTTAGCGTATTTAGTAGATGGGCTGGAAAGAACGACCACATGCTTTTTACCCCTAAATAAGTTACCTAATAGCGATAGCGGTATGTCAATCGGTTTTGGTGTCGGGTTTAAGAATAAAGTTTTAGGCTTCATGATCTGTTTAGCAGTTTTGTAACCCATTTTGCCGGATAAGTCGATAACGATGTCATAAGCGGCTTTCTGAGCAAGCACATTTTCTTTTTTGTAATCTTTCACGGAGTTTGCACCCCATTTTTTTGCATATGCTGCCCCCTGGCTGCTGGCCACCGCTGTTACGTTAGCGCCCCGATGCTTTAATAATTGCAGTAAAAACATACCAAAGCCTCCGGTGGCACCATTTACTAAAATGCTGGTTTGTGAATTGATGTTACCCATTTTTTCTATTGCGGTAACAGCAGCAATTCCGGCTACAGGGATAGAAGCGGCCTGGGCGAAACTGATGTTAGCGGGCTTTTTCCAGACGAGTGAAGCCGTTACGGCAACATACTCGGCTGATACACCTTCTTTCATCATATTCTTTACTACCCCAAAAACTTCATCACCCTTTGCTAAGCCAATGACAGAAGCTCCAAGCTCTTCTACGATACCCGCAAAGTCGACACCTGTATGCTTTGGGAATTTTGAACCGGACATCAGGGTCATTTCGCCTTTCCGGATCTTCCAATCCATTGGATTGATAGAAAATGCTTTCACTTTGATTAATACCTCATCTGCTTTGATAGTAGGTTTTGCTTGTTCTACAGTTTGTAACACATCTGCGGTTCCAAACTTTTCATATACTATTGCTTTCATGATCTTATTTTTAATTGTTTAAAATGATATCACAAAGATGCGGACAGCCTGGTGACGAAACTTGTATCAAATCACTGTAATTATAGGACCTCTATCAGATCACTATTGAATTTGAGGGCTTTAGGAGGCATCCCGAACATTTCATACATATACTTATTAAATTGTGGAAGGTCGTAAAAGCCGGTGTCGTAGGCAATCTCGGTGAGGCTTCTGTCTTTTTCAGAAAGGGTGAGATAGATCGCCTGGCGTAACCGGGTCCACAATAAATATTTGGATAAGCTGCTACCTGTTTGCTGCTTAAAAAGAGATGCTAAACGCGAGGGCGAAAGAAAAACGATATCGGAAAATGTTTGCGGCGTGATGTTTTGTTCGAAATAATTGGTTTTGATGTAATCCACTATTTTCGTCACTCTCTCATCATAATCGATAGCAGGCAATTTAGATATTAACGCATCAACTATCTGGCTAATCGCCAAACTGTCTTTAGTTGTTTCAAAGAAAGCATTCGTTTCAGCAGGAGAGTCAAAAACAATATAATTCTGATCCGCTGCAAACCTGCCCGCCAGCTCTAAACCAATAGTAGAGTAGGGCTCTATATTTAAAACATTCAATGTCCCTTTTTCGGCCGCGCAAAAGTGCGGCACGTGCGGTTTGATCAAAAAACCGTATATCCGTTCGTAAAGCGTTCCGTTGATGGTAGAATTAAAGGGTGTGTCGTTCGATAATACGATTTGGTAGGCGGAGTGATGGTGGATCTCTACGGTTAGGTTACGCGCTTTAAGGGCAAGAAGGAAAGGATTCATAGCGACAGTATGGTATGATTTACCGTAAATATACCATCCTTTGGCAGATCAATGCTGATATATGCTCGTTTGTTAAGCGAGAGGCGAGAAAAATGTATCTCTTCTATCTCATTTATTTCGATGTTATATATATGTGTGTAATTTCTTCGGCGGATAATGCCTCTTTAAATACCATCGCCTTACTTATATAGCCATGATATACCCTTTCCGACGGGAATTCTTCATTCCGGCCAAGTGTCCATTTGTTTTTGTTGGAAAGCTCTGCGGGTTCATCTGTTATTGTTGTGCCTTTTAAAACACCATCAATATAAACATATAAGGTTTTACCGTTACATACGCCAGCAATATGGTGCCATTCATTCCGCCAGTTTACGGGCAGCGGTACCGTACAATCGCCACGGCCCCAGCCGCCGGCAAAAAAAGTGAGTGTTTTACCATCGTTAACTTGTAGCACATGGCTATCCCCCTTGGTAAATATGTCTACCAATCCGTTTTCGCCGCTTGTTGGTTTAACCCAGGCCATCATTGTTATCGTCTTATCCATCACATCCAATGCGGGGGAATTTGGCACTTCTACATAAGTATTGTCGCCAAATAGTACAGCGGTATCGCTTTCAGGCAATCTACCCATAGCCGGTAAAAACATCCCGTTGTTGCCAAAGCCCGATCTGTCTTGTATATTCTTAGAAGCTGTATTTTTACCCGGCAAAATATCAAGCAAGAGCGATTCAGGAGCATCGCTATAAACTTTAAAACGGATTATTACGCTATCTATCCGCAGTTGTTTGAAGCCGGTATCGTGTACGGTAAACTCATGGTTGATTAGCTTTTTTTCGCCTGGAAAAAGGGTTATTTTATCCGTAAATAACACTACTTTGCCTAACATCACCGGGATATTAAAGATCTGTGTAACACCGCCGACATTTTGAATGATGTAGCTTACCTTTTGTTCATCGTTCACTTTAACCATAGCGCGTGCTATTAAACTGCTTATCGCGTAAGCATGGCCTGCGGCCACTTCAGGCTGTTTAACCTTAATCAAAACAGTTGGAAGCTGATCAACACGTAAGCTGGCGTTACCGATTGCAAACAACCTTATTTGGATAGAATCTGTAAGTTTCTGCCCCGTCTTTAGTAAACAGTTTTTAAATGCATAAGCTTGCCCGTTAACAGATACGGTTACTTTTTTAGTACCCATTCTGCCGGTGTTCAGCAGCGTAAACTTAACCATTAGCGGCTGGTTAGATAAAACGGTATTGTTACTTACCTTGTAATTCAATAACTCAAAAAACGGGGCACCCCTGGTTTCTGATAATATCTGTGGTTTTTTGTTAATGGCCCAGTTACTTGCGTGGCTGCCCATAGTAAAATTGATACTGCCGCCGTTAATTAAGGTAGCGTGTGGTAATACCAATTGCTGCCATGGTTTACCGTTAACTTTTACCATCTGTACATAATCACCGTTGGATGCATTGCCGGCTTTTATAATAAGGTTTTTCCTGTTGGGCAGGTGTAGGGTTACCTTATCAAAAACCGGGGCGCCAATGGCATAATATGGCCTGCCCGGGCAAACCGGGTAAATACCCAAGGCACTAAAAACATACCAGCTGGATGTAGATCCGAGGTCATCGTTGCCGGGCAATCCGCCCGGTGTGGCGCTGAACCTGTTCAGCATAATTTGCCTGCACCATTTTTGGGTTAAATTTGGAAACCCCGCCTGGTTAAACAAATAGGGCAAATGAAATACGGTTTCGTTATCAAATAAGATAATGTTATTGGTTAAAGCCGAATCTAACCGGGCTGTAAAAGCCTTTGCGCCACCGTTCAGGTTGATCAGGTCCTGGGTGTTTTGGGGAACATAATAAGAGTAAACCCATTTATCGCCCTCTTTATAACCAGACATGCCCGGTTCCGTTTTCCATTGGTCACCATTACGGGGAAGCACAAACAATGCATCCTTATTAAACAAATTGCGGTAATTGTATCCCATTTTTAATAACCGGGCGTAATCAAGCGGCAGGTTCATCGTTTTGCCTGCAAATTGTGCCAGTACCCAGTCGTCATAAGCGTACTCAACCGTACGGGTTACCGATTCTGACCGGGTAAAAGGAAGATACCCCATCTGGTTATACTGCTCCATATCCGGCTGCATAAAAGGAGGCTCTATAACACTTTTTTTCATGGCGGTGTAAGCCAACTGTTTATCAAACCCGTTTAGGCCTTTCAAATAGCTGTCAACAATAATCGGGATGGCATGGTTACCCGTCATAGATTCTGTTGGCAAATGCCCCGTTTGCTTATAAATATCCAGCATAGACAAGATAACATCATTTTGTTTATCCGGAAAAAGCAATGTTAAAAGCGGATGCAACGAACGAAAGGTATCCCAGGGCGAGAAACCACCGTATTGGTTGTTGCCACTTTTTTGATGTACCAACCCGTCGGCACCTTTATAGCGGCCATCGGCATCATCAATTACCCAGGGGATTAAAAGCGAATGGTATAATGCTGTATAAAAGCTGGTTTTATGCTGGGTGTTTTTATCCGTTACATCTGCAATAGACAATGTTTTCATCCAGCTGCTGCGGGTGCGTTGATGGATCTCATCAAAGCTTAAACTGCCAATTTCGCTATCGATATTTTCTTGTGCAGCCTCAAAGCTAATAGATGATGTACTCATCTTCATTACAATTACTTTAAGGTTTGATTTAAATGTGAACAACCAGCCGCCTTTTACCTGTTTTTTATCCTGATATGCCTCGCTGAAATTGATAACGGTATTGCGGTTTGAAGCCCACACTACACTTTTGGATGGCGTGCTCATCTCACCGGCATCGCCAATAAAGAGCTGCGGTGCCTGGCCATCTGTAAAAGTAAAACGGAACAATCCTGCCCTTGCAGTAACGGTAGCTTCTGCCGTGGTATGGTTATCATTAAAAGTTACTTTATAATAACCAGGCGTAGCTGTTTCCTCCTGATGTGAAAAATGCCTGCTGCTTTTGCCGGCTTCAAAAAGACCCTCAACAGCTACCGGCATAACCCAAAACCGCCCTGCAGATCCTTCCGGAAAACCGCTCATATGCCCAAAGCAGCTAAAATAGTAAATCGCGCTATCGGCATAGTCATACCCTTTTGCCCCGGTAACACGGGTTTCGGGACTTAGCTGTAGCGCGCCGGATGGTGCAACCGCACCGGGATAGGTGCCGCCGTTGTTTCCCCATTTGGTAATTACATTGCTTTTAGTTGTACCTATCAGTGGGTTTACATATTGCAGGTGATTGCCTTGCTGAGCATCAGCATTAAAAAACCACATTAAAGTTGCTGTAACAATAAACAGTACACGTGCAGCAAATAATTTTAGCATATTTTTTGGATAACGCTGTTATATTTTAACGTAAATTTTCTTCTTATCCATAGCATAGGCTACCAGCCAACAAAGCAGCATGTAGCAAATGGCAAATACCAACGTACCCAAAGCACCGGGGAACAAGTACTGGTAAAATACCCGGTTGATCCATTCGTAAAAGCTTACCCCAGGGGCCACCCATATCAGCTGCAGCGTGGTTAACAACAACTCTGATAAAAGATAAATGGCCAGCGAGTTTTTACCGAATACAAGGAAGAAACCGGCACCCCGTTTTATCTTTTCTATCTCGATAACATATATAAGAAAGCCTAATATACATAGGTCTATCCCGAGGGTTAGGAGGGTAAAAGAGCTGGTCCACAATTTTTTTGCTATCGGGAAAAACTGCCCCCAAAATAAAGCCAATACAATAAGCAAGGCCCCGCAAATAAATAGCCTGGCAACAGTTTCGTAGTTTTTACCTTTCCGCTGGATGAATGCCCCCGCCAGGTAGCCGCCTATCACATTTACAATACCGGTGAGCGTGCTTAGCAGCCCTTCGGGATCAAATGCTATCGGGCCGCCTTTGTCATGGTATAAATGCTCGTTCCCCATGATTAGGATATCCAGCCGCGTGCCTGCATTGCCAAGCATGTTATAGATATTACCCGGTTCACCAAATCGAATTAAAAATGCCCAATAGCCTATTAATAGTAAAATGGCTATGATCACCGCCGTTTTTTTGGAACCGTAATGTACAATAAGTGCCCCGAAAAAATAGCAAAGCGCAATCCGCTGCAAAACACCCATGATACGTGTATGGCCTAAAGCATTAAACTCCCAGCCTGTATTAACCCGGTGAAAGAAAGGAAACCAGTACATGAGGTAACCCAACAGGAATATAATAACAGTCCGTTTCAGGATCTTGCCGATAAAGGCCGCATCAGTTTCCAGTTTCTTTTTAGAGAAGCTTAAGGCGTTGCCAACGGCAAATAAAAATGAAGGGAATACCAGGTCTGTTGGGGTAAAACCAAACCATGCGGCATGGTCTAGCGGGGCCCATACCGTTGCACCCGAACCAGGCGCATTTACAATGATCATAAAACAAATAGTAATACCGCGGAACACATCAAGCGCGGTAAATCGTTCTGCAGCCATAGCCATGCTTATTATAATGTATTATTTAATTTCTGACGATAATTGATATTCAACCCTGCCTGCAGCCGGCTCGGCAATTACCCGCACAGCTGTTGGTTGTTTGCCGTCCTCATCATAAATCACCAGCTGGTTGCTGCCTTTGTTTAACCAGCACTCGGGTATATACAGCCCGGTAACAGCAATCTTTTCGGGATAGCGGCCCAGGTTGTGCCCATTCACCCATATCGATCCATGCCCCATGTTTTTGGGATCAACCCGCCATATAAAAGTTTGCCCCGCAACCAGGTTGGTAATAAACGCCGAGCGATAAAAGCATGGTCCGGTAGCAGTCCGCGATTTGGCACTTAATTTTTGCCAACCGATTGTTCGATTAAGGTTGTCGGGGCCGCCTTGCATTGCCCAACCGGTTACAGTAGCTGCATTGCCAATAGTATTTAAACTAACCGGCCGGTCAATACCGCCTTCGTTAGAATAGTTCTCTATAAAAAGTGTTATCCTGATAGGTTGCTTTAGCACGGCAGCATCGCTAATGGTTATCTCAAACGGGATATTCCAGCCTTCGTGGTGTTTAACTTGTTGGCCGTTTACAAATACGGTTGCATTTTCATCAACGCTTTTAAATGACAGCGTTACTTTAGATGTACCTGTTGCAGGCTTTGGTATAAGTGTAGTAAACCAACCAAAACCTTGTTTTAAGTTAAATGCGTCGGCACCCATTTTATATTTTTTAAACGATACCGTATCAAACTGCGGCGGTCCATTTTTAAGTGCATCGCGGTTTGTTGCTTTCTCAAAATACCAATTGTTAATATTGCTGAGGTATGGGCCGCCCTTTTTTAGGTAGACGGCACCGTAAATCCCCTTCCTGTCCACATTGTTTATCGGGCCTACGTACGCTGCCAGTTTATCGCGCCCGTCATGTGCCGTAAATATTGCCAGTGTATGCCTGCCTTTTTTAAGGTGGAGGGTAAATTCGCCGGCACTCAACTGCCATATAGCTATTTGCTTACCATCTATGTACGCTTGCGCCCTGCCGCCGCCTTTTACCTGCAAAGTGTACTTGCCCGTTGTTGGGATATTTAAGGTGGTGCGGTACCAGGCATCAGCAGTGATATCACCATCGGCACCCATTTGTAGCGGGAGTTTGGTTTTAAGCCAGCCTGTTGTGTTTGCGATTTTACCGGCAGCACGTGCTCCCGTTTTGTATTCCCATTTACTTAAGGCCAAATTCGCGGGTTGTTGTATGCCAGAGCTATTGTTTTTATTTAGTAAGATAGCTTGCTTAGCGGTATAAAGCCAGGTATCAGCTGCTACTTGCCGGGTTAAGGGTTGTTCTGTTGTTATACTAGTGCTTTTATCTTTTATAACTATATCTCCGGTGTAAGCAGCACCACTAATAATATAATTTTGCCCCTTGTTATCTGCTATCCAGGTATGATCTGTCTGGCTGCGGCTCATTACCAAAATGCGGATGGTATGGTCGCCGGTTTTAAAGCTGTATTCTGATGGTTTATTACTTACCGGTGCAAGCCCTTTTAAACTTACCTGGTTACCGTTAATTTTCAACAGCGATGATTGAGTAACCGCTGTAACATTCCCTTTGGTTGAAAACTGTAATGACAGGGGGCTGCCCGGTTCTGCCTCGGCAATCAGGGTAGTGGTTTTATCCTGCTTTACAATAGCAAAGATGCGGGTATAGGCCCAATTGAGCATTACATACGGCGTAATATTAAAGTGATGCACCAGCGGATAGACCTCGCCAGGTGTTAACAACAAGGTGCCGTCCATCCCTTGCAGCTTAGCAGTTAACGTTTTTTTACCTGGGTTATCAATAAAAACAATATCGCCATGCGGGCTTTTGCGTGCAGTGATCTTTAAGGTAGTATCTGCAACTAAATTTTGGTACGTGGTACTATCATTTGTGCTGTTTTCCAGCACATCCTGAAAACTGCGGGCAAACCATGCTGCACGTTTAAAGGCATGATAAATAGGCCGTATATCACCCGCCTGCCCAATTGCCGCACCATAATCATACGAGGCGGCGTCTTCATCATTATTGGTGTAACCAAAGTTGGTGCCGCCATGTGCCATGTAATAATTGTACCCGTTGCCGCCATTGGCGATAATCTTCCAGGTGCGACGGTCGTACAGTGAATCATCATCGGCTTTGGCACCATATTGTGAATACCAAACACTCCAAAACTCGGTAGAGAACCAGGGGTTTGGCCTTTTAAGATCATCAAAATTACCATTTATAGCCGGGTCGCTGGCATGATGCAAACCGCTAAAAAAGTAGGGCACCTGTAAACCCATGTCCAGCGCCTTGGTTTGCAGATGTTTAAAATAGGCATCTGGCGTTACGGTTCCCCAGCCGTTGTTGTGTTCATTCTCTAATTGCACCAATATCACCGGGCCGCCTTTATTGATCTGCCTCTTAAACACTATAGGCAAAAGATGATCAAAAAAACGATCTACATACTTTTCAAAAGGTGCGTTATGCTCCCGTACCCGCAGACCGGGTTTAAATTTTAACCATATCGGGTAACCTCCGCTATCCCATTCGGCACAATAATAGGGGCCAACACGTACTATAGCGTACAGCCCCAATTTGTTCGTCATATCCAGAAAAGCGCCCAGATCGCGGTCGCCGGTAAAGTCAAATTTACCTTCTTGCGCTTCGTGAAAATTCCAGATGGTATAGATCTCTACGCAATTGAAGCCGGCGCGTTTAATGCGCAAAAGTCTGTCATACCATAATTTATGCGGTACACGGGCATATTCCAGCCCTGCCGATACGATAAAGGTGCGTTTACCGTTCACCAGGAAACCCTTACTGTCAAAATCTATAAACGGTTTGGCAGCAGCAGATGCCGCAAACATATGATCATTTATGGCCTGGCTAAAAACGGACTTGCTATTAATGACCGATAAGACTATTGCAAGAATCAGATACAGACATTTGCTCATCCGTTATTAGTAATTAGCTTGTTGCGCAAGGGTGCCATATTTAGCAAACATCTTTTTAGCCATTGCTACCTCGTTGCCAGTGGCAACGTCGATGTAAGCATTATTATGGGTGTTTACCCATTGCCATTCCCAGTTTTTCACCTGCTTGTCAAAGCTCCCGGCATCAAACGGTGCCCCGGATGCTAAGGCCTTATCCATTTGGGTAAAATACATTGCCCAGCGTTGTTTGTAATAGCCTTTAATTAAACCAGACCATTGCCTGTTAGAATATTCGCTTAAGCCGCTTTCCTTATCGCCCCAGAGGGTAACCAGGTTACGGGCATTCAATTCATACAAATTCTTCTCCCGGGCAGTGATGCCATTGGCACGTGCTTCATTTATCCACTTGCCCAATAAAAAGTCTTTACGGGTAGCCAACAACGCATCCATATCATCCATCAGCTGTAAAAAATCGGCACTGTATTTTTTAAATGCGGCACGGTCTTTATTATTAACGGCAGCCGCCATTTGCTGTTGCAGCGGTGTGGCATAATTGGTCAGCGCCTGGCGGGTTACATCTACCAGGTCATATTTAAAACCGTCGCTTTCGTTCAGGCTATCTGCAGCATGTATCAAATGGCCCCAGGCGGTTAACAGTTTTTTTGGGTCATAATTTAGTTTGGTTAAAACGCGGTCTATCGTTTTCTTTAAAGTTGGGCGCGCTATAATGATCGATTCGGGGCCGCCTTCGGTAAGGCCGCCGCTATAAACGGTATTTAATAAAATATGCCAGGCCTCATTTGCTTGCTGGTTTACGCTGCCATAGCGCCTGTGTGCATAATCTTTTAGCCAGGCATCGGCATCTATCGGTGTATCACGCCAAACGTTTTCCAGCATCAGGGCAAAAAGGGCAGGGTTTTGCTCTATCCCTTCGGGTGTGATACCGATACCGCGCATGTTGTTAGATTCGGGGTCGTGCAGGGCAATGGCCGGGTCGGCGGCTACATGTCGCATACGGCCAAATAAACTGATGTTCCCGCCAAAGTTTTGCAGCATGCTCCATATCCAGGGTTTACCGTAATAGGCATCGGTGCGGTTCCAAACCGGGTGGGCATCGCTGTACAGATCAAGCACGATCATCTGCTCGTTAGGTACAGCATTAAGCAATGCTTTTATCTGTTGCGGCTGCCAAAATTTATTGTTGTAATGGAACATCCATCCCTGCATTACCCAAACCGCTTGCGGGTCGGCAGCGGCCATGGAGTTAAATACTTTTTTGCTCATCCCATCCAGGTAGGTAGAATCATTAGTGGGCGGCACATTCTCATTAAAGGTATCTGCAGAGTACAGATGGTCGGTGCCAAACTCTTTGGTTTGCGCCTCGATATATTTTTTTCCGATGGTTTCAAACATCGGGTCATCCGGGTCAAGGATATAAACATCCGGGAAACCGGCATCCCAGTTGGTCTTTTTAACTTTAGCTCCCGGGAACTTGTCTTTAAACGATGGTGGCACATGGCCGGTGAACGATGACAATACCGGTTTCATCCCGAATGAGCGCTCACGCTCCAGGATCTTTTTTTGCAGGTCTTTATGGCTATCCATCCAATGCTGTGGCAGCGGGCCGCCCCAGGCATCAATGTTACCCATCCAAAACCACGAGAAATAAGCCGGGCCGCTAAAAAACTCGTCCAACTGTTTATCGCTGAATCCCATGCTTTTGTATACATCCTGCCAAACGGCCTCTTCGCCGGTAATAGCCAAAGGCATGCTTATGCCATTCAGGGCCATCCAGTCAATTTCTTTTTGCCAACGCTCCCAATCCCACCATGACATAGAGTAGTTAAACGTGCAATAATTAAGATAGTAGCGGTATTGGTACGGCGTGTTTTTATGGATGGTGCCTGTAACCTGTGGCAGGTTTGCCGGTATTTTCACATCCGTATTCCAGCTGATCTCTACCAGGCAATAATTTTTAAGATAGTAATTTAATGCCGACGCAACTGACAGGCCGTTGTTGCCACGTAATACAATTTTACCATTGCGGTCGGCCAGTTCAAATACATCCTTACCGTTTTGCTGCGGAATACTTTCTATGATAAAAGCATCAGCCCTATCGCCGGGTATCACCCTGTTTATAAATGCTTTTAAGACCTGCTCATCAACCTGTGCGGCGGCTTTTAAGCTTATTGTTATCCCTATAAAAACAAATAACCACTTTCTCATTAATCAGTACTTTATTAATAACAAAGCCGGTAACCTGTATAAGCTATTGGTAATAGTGTTATAACAGGTTGCCGGCTTATGTAATTGTATATTAGAAATTAGGGTTTTGAATCAAAACGCCTTTACTTTTATCTATCTCTACCTGTGGTATAGGGAAGTAGTAATTTTTAGGGCGTACAAATGTTACCGTTTTATTTTGGTCTATCGGTGCCTTTGAAACCGACAGGTTATAAATAGCAGCAATATCAATAATTTTGGCTTTGTCCCAACGCATCAGGTCCTGGTGGCGCTGGTCTTCACCGGCCAGTTCAACACGGCGTTCGTGAATCAATTCCTTCATACCTGCACCAACAACCGGTGGTAAAGCCGTAGAGGCACGGTGTCTGATCTGATTGATGATCGCATCACCCGCACCTGCTCCCTGCGTACGGATCAGCGCCTCGGCAACCAGTAGATAAATGTCTGCCGAGCGCATTAACGGCACAGCAAAGGTATGGTCTACGCCGCCGCCGCCAGCAACCGTATTAAACACGGCATACTTTTTAAAGGCAAAGCCGGTGGCTGATAGGTCTGCCGTAAAAGTGGTTAAACCATTACCATCACCTAAATCCACTTGGTCACCAACAGTTAATAAGGTAGCTTGCTTGCGCGGGTCATTGGCCTCAAACTCGTTGGATAAACCTTGCAGCGGCTGGCTGAAGCCATAACCTCCCCAGGCCCTTGGTATGTAATAAATTGTAAAATCGTTTTGTACCACATTTTGTACCGCCTGGATAGAAAACAGCAATTCGGTGCTGCTTTCGTTAGCGCGGGTAAAGTTATCCCGGTAATTGGCCGCCAATGCGTAGTTGCTGTTAGCGATTACTTTTTGCCCGGTTGCAATAGCCTCGGGTAGTTTTTCCCAGTACATATACAGCTTGGTTAATAAACCCAAAGCTGTGCCCTTGCTTACACGGCCACGATCTGCACTGCCGTAGCTTTCCGGTAAAAGGTCTACCGCTTTTAACAGGTCTGCTTCTATTTGCTTGCGCACTTCTTCGATAGATGATTTTGGAACGTTAAAGTTCTGCTTGCTATAATCCTCATCAGTAATGATAGGCACATCGCCATGGATAACCATCAAACGCC
Source organism: Mucilaginibacter sp. P1_D10 (assembly GCF_056406215.1). Classification (NCBI taxonomy): domain Bacteria; kingdom Pseudomonadati; phylum Bacteroidota; class Sphingobacteriia; order Sphingobacteriales; family Sphingobacteriaceae; genus Mucilaginibacter; species Mucilaginibacter sp. P1_D10. Next base: position 24,959 of record NZ_JBFUAP010000016.1, read on the forward strand.
AGTAACCGAAAGCGCGTAAAAAATAAGCTTCGCCCATGCTGCGGTTTTTAACAGCGGCAGATATTGCGGTGATTTTTGGGATATTAATGATACAGTTTGTAGAACGGTTGATCTCTTCATAACGCCATTTCCATGGATACCGGATAGCCGCGTTTGACGCATCGTAGGTTAAGTTTTCAATTCCCTCGTCTTCACCGTGGTCGCCGGAGCGCCAGTAGTCATCAGATGGAGTATCAAAAGTAGTTTCGGCATGGCCTATATAATCTTCTTCTTCTAATAAGCTGTAAATACCGGATACTGCGTTAACCGCATCTTTTTCATTTCTGAAATAGTTATCTGAGGTGTAAACACCCTGTTGCTCCAGATCAAGTGCTTTTTTACATGCGCTGTTAAATAACGCAAGGGCAATGATTGTATATATGATTTTTTTCGATCTCATGATTTTATAGTTTAACTGTTAAACCGAATGTGATTGTCCTTACAGCGGGATATTGCGCTACATCAACTCCACGCTGTACGTTACCGTTTGTATAACCCAGCTCTGGCGTGTAACCTTTGTAATTAGTGATCATAAACACATTCTGGCTGGATGCATAAAGCCTTACGCTGTTTAGCGACGCTTTTTTGCTCCACGCTAAGGGAAGCGTGTAACCCAGTGTTACGTTTTTAAGGCTGAAATAATTACCGCTTTCCACAAACAGGTCCGACGTACGGTAGTTATCGTTAGAGCGGTCTAAAGACATCCGCGGAATGGTATTACTTGTACCCTGGCCCGTCCACCTGTTTAAAGTTTCGGCATACATATTAAATGGATAGGTTGGGTCGATGCCCTGCATCCTATCGGCATTGTATAAACTCACACCAAATACGCCGGTGAAATTTGCAGCCAGGTCAAAACCTTTATAAGATACACTGCCCTGTAAACCTACAACCGCATTAGGGTTTGGGTTACCCAGGATGGCGCGGTCGTTACCATCTATCAAGCCGTCGCTGTTCAGGTCGAGAAAGCGCACATCGCCGGGTTTGATGTTCCCTTTACGAGAATCATTGGTTAGAGCAGGATCGCTGTCAATTTCTGCCTGGGTTTGGTATAAACCGTTGGTTTTCCAGCCGTAAAAAGATGCTATGGGCTGCCCCTGGTAAGTACGGGAAATTTCCTGGCTTGACCTGCCGTAAACAGTTGAGCCCACAAATGTGCCTTCGCCATTAAGCCTGGTTACCTTATTTTTGATGAATGATGCATTTGCACCCACCGAGTAACGCACTTTATCGCCGCCCTGGTAATTCAGGTCAATCTCAACGCCTTTGTTATTCATGGCGCCGATATTTTGCGTAGGGATAGTAACCGAACCTGCTGAGCCAACTACAGGAGGGGCTATCAGCATGTCTTTGGTGTTTTTATTAAACCAGGTTAGAGTTGTGTTTAGCCTGTTATTTAAAAAACCTGCCTCTAAACTGATGTTGGTCATTGCTGTTCTTTCCCAGGCAATATCCGGGTTGGCAATTGTGGTAATAGCAGCACCGCTTACACCGGTACCACCAAATGCGTAACCACCATTCTGGTATGTAGTACCTGTTTTTATTAAGCTTAAATACTGGTACGGAGGAACGCTTTGATTGCCTAGTTCACCATAACCGCCGGTTAGTTTCAGGTTGCTTATCCAGCTTATATTTTTGATGAATTCCTCGTTCGATAACCTCCATCCTAATGAAAACGCTGGGAAGTAACCCCATTGGTTTCCTTTCGCAAACCTGGAAGAGCCATCCGCACGGAAGGTTACTGTGGCCAGGAAGCGGCTGTCGAAATCATAAAATAACCTGGCAAAACCTGATTGTAAAGCAGAGGGCTGAAACGGATAAGGCGTGCTGGAATTGAACTGAGCGTTCCCGGTGCTAAGTACCCTTTGGGCCGGGTCGGTATCATCATATCCAATGCGTGAAGCTGTAAAACCATAATCCTTGAAATTTTGGTAAGAATACCCCCCTGTAAAAGTAACATGGCTTTTACCGAATACCTTATCATAAGTAAGAAAAGCCTCCAGCAGTTGCGATGAGATCTCTTCTTCTGTTTGTGTTAATACAGAGGCCGGGTTTTGCCTTACCTGGTTTGCATCGGCGATATTGAAATTATACCCCCGGTTTAGGGTGCCATCAAACGCATAGTTAACACGTAATTTTAATTCCTTAACAAAGCTTACCTCTGCGAAGGCATTAGCCAAGGCACGGTACTTTTTATTGTATCTGTCTGCCTGCTGTATGGTAGAGTAGGGGCTGTTAATATCGCCTAATTCAGAGTTAGCTTTAGCAGTTCCGTAGGTGCCGTCGTCATTTATCAGCGGTATAGCCGGGTTAAAACGCAGGGCCGAAAAGAGCAGCCCGGTTTGCGAGTTGTTATTATCAAACCCGTTCAGCTCGGCGTAAGATAACTGGATGTTTTCGCCCAGTTTAAACCAGGGTTTAATTTTATGCTCAGAATTGATGCGCGTACTTACCCGTTTAAATTCCGATTTATCAATAGTACCTTTCTCGTTATAAATAGAGGTAGAGAGATAGTAATTAGAAACCTCGTTGCCGCCCTGTATGCTTACATCGCCATTAGTAACATGGCCCGTACCCATAATGGCGCGCTGCCAGTCGGTACGCTGCGTGGCGTAATAACTGTTATTCCATAAATCATTAATAGCAACACCGTCATTTGTATAACGCTCCCTTTTTAATGTATACAGATCGGGCGCGGTTAGCAGACTAAGGTATTTGGTGGGGTTAGAGAAACCGTTGTAAAAATTAATCGTAGTGTTTAGCTTTTGGTTGTAACCGCCTTTTTTAGTAGTTACCAATACCACACCGTTGGCAGCACGGGTACCATAAATAGCCGCGGATGATGCATCCTTTAATATATCTACTGAAGCAATATCATTTGGGTTAATATCGCTCAATGCATCGGGGTTACTGGTTGGCACACCATCAATAACAATCAGCGGGTTGGAATCATTTAAAGTACCGGTACCACGGATACGAATGCTGGTCGCGGCACCCGGCGAACCATCATTGCGTACAATATTTACACCGCTTGCACGGCCTTCTAATGCCTGTGCGGCCGAGCTTACCGGCAGGTTTTGAAAATCGCTGCCTTTAACACTGGCAACAGAACCCGTGATATCAATTTTTTTACTGGTACCATAACCTACTACCACAACTTCTTTAAGTGCAGATGGTAGTTCTTCCATAGTGATGGTTATAGGCTCGCTGCCGGTTATGGTAACCAGTTTTTTTACATAGCCTATATAAGTTAGTTCCAGTACGCCATTATCGGGTGCGTTCAGGGTAAAGTTACCGTTAACATCGGTGGTGATACCAATGGTAGTTCCCTGGATCTTAACGCTTACGCCAATCAGCGGCTGGCCTGCTTTATCCACTACCTTGCCTTTCACAATTATCTGGCTGTTAGCTTCATCCTGCGAGGTGATGATCACCACATTGTTTTCGGCCAGTTTGAATGATAGCTTATTATCCATCAGGGTAGCCAGTATCTCGCTGATAGATGCATCTTTAACATTCAGATCAACCTTGCCCAGTTTTTTCACTGAAGCATAGTTGTAGAAAAAACGATAATCGCTTTGTTTTTGGATTTTGGTAAGAATATTACTTACATCGGCCTGCTTAATGTTAAGTGAAAATTTTTGCTGCGAATACACCTTTGCAGACACCTGCATACATGTAACCAGGATAAGAAAAAATACCGCTTTCATTAGCAAAATGACTTTAAGGCATACAGGAATACCGTGACATGAAAATGCCCTTCTTGTTTTTTTCATTACATTTGTTTGAAAATTAATGGATAGAGTAAGTGCTCTTAAACTCCTTACTCTTAATAATAAATCCCAGAATTTTTGAGGGGAAGAGCGCCAACTCTTCCCTTGCTTGTTCTATATGGATCTATCAGGAATCTGATAAGTAATTGTTTTTCTGCATACGTTTAGTTTAGTTTAAATAGTGTATAGTTTTTACTTGTTTAACCGGCTTATATAAACCGTATTATCGGCTACCCTTGATTGAAAAGAGGTGATCTGTTTTAGAATGAACAATGCACTGTCCAGGTTCTCGTCCTGAAGTACACCGCTTATCTGTTCTTTTTTAAGCGCTTCATCCTCAAATACGAATCGTACTTTGTATTTGCGTTCCATACTTACAGCAACATCTTCAAATTCCGTGTTGGTGAAAACCAGTTTATTTTCCAGCCAGGCGTTTTCCTGGTATTCATCATTATCTACTACCGGCAGTACCGATAGCTCGTACTTTAACTTAGCCACCTCTTTATGCGCATTAGGTATATGGTTTGCGGGTGCAGCATCGTTTAGCACGGTAAGTTTTTCGCGCGGGGCTAAAACTATTTTCCTGTCGGGGTCGCCCGTTAGTTCAATTTGTACTTTACCTTTAAACAGCGTTGTTTCGGTTTTTTTGTCCTGCTTATAAGCCCTCACATTAAATACTGTTCCTAACACCTTTACGGTAAAGCCCGCTGTATGTACTAAAAAAGGCTTTTGGGCATCTTTAGTTACCTCAAAAAAGCCTTCGCCGTCAAGGGTAACTTCGCGGCGGGTGCCAACAAAGGTTGCGGGGTATCCAAAATGGCTGCCCGCATTCAGCCGTACCTTAGTGCCATCGGGAAGGGTAAGTTTAATCGTCTGTCCGTAAGGCACGTCTATTTTTTGATTGACAGCGGCCAATAACGTGTTATCTTTATTTACTGTACGGCTATAAAATGTTATACTTAAAACACCTATTACCAATATAGCCGCTGCCCCGGCAACCCATTTAAGGTATGTGCGAATAGGGATAATCTTTTTATAGTTGTGCTGTTGGGCATTTTCGGTGTTTTTGATATTTACCCACAGTGCATCAAGTTTTGTGTTAATATCTTCATCCTGTAAGTTTGCATCAGACGGGGATGACCCGGTTTTAAGCGCATAGGTAACATCATGCATTTTTTTTAAATGCGGATGCTCTTCTAAAAAAACTTCAAGCTCTTTTAGTTCTTCTGCACTGGCAGACTTGTCCAGGCATTTAGCCATCAATTCAATAAACCTTGATTTTCCCATGGTTGGTCATTCTATTTGTAAGGACACACAACCGTTGGGTTTTTCCTAAAAGATTTTTAAATAAATTTTAATAGCTGCCGGGCGGTGCTATTTTAGAGTGCTCTCCAGCTTTTTAAGTGCTATCGCTAATTGGGCAAAAACGGTTTTAGGCGATAGCTCAAGTATCTGTGCAACTTCGTTGCAGGAGAGGCCATCCTCTTTTACCATCTTAAATATCATCTTGCATTTTGTGGGCAAACCATCTACCGCACGCAGTATGTTGCTGTGAAGTTGCTTGGATATAAGCAATTGAGAAGGATCAGGAGTAAGCTGAAAATAATATGCATCGCTTACATATTCTTCATTCAGTTTTTTTGAATTTTGGCTGCGGATATTGTTTAGGCATGCATTTTTAACCGCCACATATAAATAAACTTGTACATTTTTAATCACGGGCAATTTATGGCGCCCTATCCAAATCTTCAAGAAAACATCCTGCAAAATTTCTTCGGCGGGCTCTTTCTCGCCTAAAAATGAGTATGCATACTGATACAATTTAAGATATTGCTCCCGGTATAATTCATTTAAGGCCGATTCATCGCCGTTATGTTGTATCCGATGTAATAACTCCGCCATTCCCAATTGATTCTGTTTTGAACTACATTTAAACAGTATTAAAATACATTAAGCACACCTAAACTACAAATGCTAAAAAAATCAAGCATTGTTATTTTATACTTAAACAAGGTTGTTCAAAGTGTTTAAGCAAATTGCATTTAAAATCTGGAACATTTTAATATATAAGCGTTACAAATTATTGCTTGTCTCTTTTCCATTGGCAATCACGCTCAAAATTTTGTCTAATCTGTTACAACCACAAAAGTCGATCAGTTTAAGTGCAGAGTAGTCACGAGGCTCCATTTATAGAAAAATTAAAGAGAATTGGAAATTTTGGCGAGAGCCGCCTATGATCTATTGCTTTTTGAAATAAAATATTGGCAAAATTGTAATGGACGAATTTAGCTCTACTATACTATCGCGGATCGTAACACCAGTGATATATAAATTAATTCCCCCACATCTGGAAAGTGACGATGAAAAGGCTTAGCTAATTCATTTTAAGGTGGATGAAGTAAATGTAAAAGCCTCCTAAAAATTTTAGTGAGGCTTTTACAGTAACCTTCGGTACTACCGAACTATTTTCGCTCCTGAGGCTGCACCGAACCATTTGGTAGGGCAACTGAAACTCTTAAGCCTATTCGAAGCAACTTAAGTGGTTCGATCTCCCTATGGCTGCAAACCCGCTTTATCCTGGGTAAAGCGGGTTTGTGCTTTCAGGAGACTCTCTCAGGCAAGTTGAACGTTTACTTTCCGGGCGGACGTGGTACGTGCAACTCACAAACCGAACACCCACTTCACATCAAAAGCATCAGTCACTTCGATCAGACTATCCGCTGCATAATTCCTGGTTGCCACACCACGGCGGTCAGATCCTATTTTCTCGATAAGTATCTTTCTGGCACCAGCATTTTTACATGGCAGAAAGATCGAAATATAATTTCCAATTTTTCTGCCCTCGTTGTGTACCAGATCCGAACCGTGAATAACTATACTATCAGAAACCAGGGAACCGCTAATGACAGGTATTTCCGTATAACCCTGTAATTCCTTATCAAAAGTTTCAAAATGCAGCGTGCCGCCAAAGCAGGTCTGGTAAAAAGTAAGTGCTTTTTTGCAATTTCCAGAAAATGTGATGAAGACCCCGCCGGTTAATCTATCGCTATTTTGAAATAACATATTACAATAAATTAGGCATCCGGTATTTGGGGTTCAACCAGCTTTTTCAATTTCTCAAGGGACTCCTGCCAGCCCAAATAACACATTTCAGCCGGAATGACATCAGGAATACCTGTTTGTACTATTTTAAGTTCGGTGCCGCAGGAAACCTGGTCCAGCCATACTGTCGTTATCATTTCCCCTGGTAAATTAGGGTCGTCAAACTTCTCGCTGAACTTAATAAACTCATTCGGTTTTATCTCTAAATATTCTCCGCCAAATGAGTGGCCGTTGCCGGTACTGAAATTAATAAAGGTCATACGGAACTTGCCGCCTGTCCTAAAGTCCATTTGCTGCACTTCGCATATAAAGCCGTAAGGGGGTATCCAGCTAGAATGTGCTATTGGGGTTGCAAAGGCACGAAATACTTTTTCAGGACTTGCCTGAATTACCCGGTGTAATGAAACTGTGTTATCTTTCATTTTTTTAAGTTTTTTGTGATCTGTCAATTATTATTCCTAAAGCTTTACACTTAATGACCGATGGTACTCATTGATCGCTTCGTTAGTTTGGCCATGATCCCGGATCTTATCGTGATACAGGTACGAGACGGCAAGAATACCCAGAAATACCAATGGCATTAACATAAACCCAATATTTTGGTCTACATAGGTATGACTGATGAACGCAAACATCAAATTAAATGTTAGCCCTGCATATGCCCATTCCTTTAACTTAGCCGGGGCATTAGGGTAAGAAATTGCTATAACTCCAAGCACCTTACAAATAATAAGCGCATAAGCGAAGTAGTCAGGATAGCCTAAAAGTTTTGTACCTGCAGTTACATATTGTGGTGCAAACAGCATGGTACCAAGTGGCATTACACCTTCCCATAGAACGATGATAGTAGTTGCCACCCAAAAAATGATCTTATTCTTTTTCATATTGTTAAGTTTTATTGTTAATTATTTGATTCCACGTATTTCACAAAACTGTTTAAGATAGCCTGCCACCCTTGTTTCTGAAATTCAGGGTCGTTCTCTGTTTCCGGATCAAAGGTTGTTGCAACCGTGGTTATACCTTCCTTAGCTGCAAACAATGTTGTGGCGGTTCTGCCATCGGGCATGGTATAGGCTATTTCCTTGTGCAAGTCAACCTTATCATAGGTGCCTTCAAAATCAAAACCGAAACTGCCATCTTTAGCTTCCATCCTGTTCTTGAATTTGCCGTTTAATCGAAGGTCGTTCTCGCTGCGCGGGGTGTGCCAACTTGGGTCGGGAGTGTTCCATTTCACAATGTCGGCCGGGGCATTCCAAACCTGCCATACTTTCTCTACCGGCGCATTTATTGTTGCTTCTACCGTAATTTTTGTTTGTGCTGTCATCGTATATATTTTTAGTTAAAGTTTACAGTACAAAGATGCTATAGGCCCCAGGATCTGGTATGTTGTAAAAACGACAAATTAGGGGTAGGATTACGACAAGACATGCGTATCTTTAATTAAGATAAGTTTTATGCAAATTTCGGTTTTCGTTCCCCAGTATGGAGTAATAGAAGCTATTACACCACCATTCAGGACCTTTCACACGGCCAATGAGTTTCTAACTGCATTTGGTAAAGCGCCCATTTTCAAAGTAGAGTATGTGGGCTTAAATGAATATGTACCGGCCAATAGTGGCGAATACACGGTAAAAACAGATAGGCTGCTCAAAGATGTTAGCAATACAGACCTGCTCTTTATACCACCCACTTTCGGAAACACCGACACGGGGATACGGGCCAATGCCGAAGCGATACCCTACTTCAAAAAGCTCCATGAGAATGGCACCAGCCTTGCCAGTTTATGCATAGGGGCTTTTCTGCTGGCAGAAACAGGACTGTTAAATGGAAAGAAGTGTTCTACCCATTGGGCACACATAACCGAGTTCAAAGAAAAATATCCGCTGGTAGAAGTAGAAGACGGTGCGGTTATCACAGAACACGATAACATTTACAGCAGTGGTGGTGCAAGCAGTTTGTGGAATTTGATCCTGTATCTGCTCGAAAAATTTTCCGACAGGGAAACGGCTGTCCTAATCTCCAAATATTTTGCCCTGGATATAGGCAGGGACAGCCAATCCCAATTCGCCATTTTCAAGGGACAGAAAAGCCATGGTGATGCGGGCATTCAAAAGGTACAGGCGTATATCGAAGAAAATTATGAAGATAAGATCACCATTGAAGATCTGGTAAACCTTATCAATGTTGGCCGCAGAACTTTTGAAAGAAGATTTAAGGATGCAACAACCAACACACCGATCGAGTACATACAACGGGTAAGGATAGAAGCTGCAAAGAAGTTTTTTGAAGCCTCACGAAAGAATGTTACTGAAGTGATGTATGGCGTAGGTTATACCGATACCAAAGCATTCAGGGATATTTTCAGGAAGATAACAGGGCTTACACCAATAGAGTACAGAAATAAGTTTGCGAAGGTTGCGAACGAGATATGATCTGCCGGTTCAAAGAGTGATGTAAGCGGCTTGCTGATCTTTTCATTAAATAAGCAAGTACTGATCTTAGGCCCTTGCGTATGATGCAGGGCACGCCCGCTTCCTCAGATCCCAAATTCGATATATCACTAATGGCCGGGATGTTCCCTCATGAAACGTAGTAACATAAAAAAAGCCCCGCAGACGTGCGGGGCTTTGCTCCTGAGGCTGGGCTCGAACCAGCGACCCTCTGATTAACAGTCAGATGCTCTAACCGGCTGAGCTACTCAGGAATCTTCCTTTTTTTATACTGTTGAACTCGTCAGCAGTATTTTCCGGTTTGGAGTGTGCAAAAGTATGATTATTGGGGTAATTTCGCAATATTTGCGTAAAAAAAAATTAAAATATTTTCGCATGAGTTTGTTAGTTATTGGTACTGTGGCGTTTGACGCAATTGAGACCCCCTTTGGTAAGACAGATAAAATCGTTGGCGGTGCCGCAACCTACGCAGGTTTGGCCGCTTCGTACTTTTATGATAAGGTGAAGATAGTTGCAGTAGTGGGCGACGACTTCCCCGCCGAAGAGATTGCCGACTTTAACGCCCATAGCATCGACACCGAGGGCCTGCAGATAAAGCAAGGCGAAAAATCGTTCTTCTGGAGCGGCAAGTACCATAATGATATGAACAGCCGCGATACGCTCATCACCGACCTGAACGTACTGGCGGATTTCGACCCCATCATCCCCGATAGCTACCAGGACTGCGAATACCTGATGCTGGGCAACCTCACCCCGCAGGTACAGCAAACGGTTATCAAACGCCTTAAAAACCGCCCCAAGCTCATCGTTATGGATACCATGAACTTCTGGATGGACATTGCGCTGGATGATTTGCTCGAAACCATTAAAATGATCGACGTGCTTACTATCAACGATGCCGAAGCACGCCAGCTATCAGGCGAGTACTCGCTGGTGAAAGCCGCCCGCAAAATATTGGCGATGGGCCCAAAATACCTCATCATTAAAAAAGGCGAACATGGCGCATTGCTCTTCCACGAGGACCACATCTTCTCTGCCCCTGCCCTTCCCCTGGCCGAAGTTTTCGACCCAACGGGTGCGGGCGATACCTTTGCCGGTGGCTTCATAGGCTATATGGCCAAGGTAGGCACTGTAAACTTCAATAACATGAAGAACGCCATCATCTTTGGCTCCGCGCTGGCATCGTTCTGCGTAGAGAAATTCGGAACAGAAAAAATCAAGAACCTTACCCAGGAGGAAGTTGCCGCACGCGTACAGCAATTCGTGCAGTTGTCGTCTTTTGAGATATAATTTTGGTGACATATAAAAGCAAAGAGTCCGCCTACTTAGTGTAGCCGGGCTCTTTACCATTAAAAAGCACCCCCGTCAGGGACTAGGGGCCTAATACTCCAGCCACTTCTTTACTTTAATACCAATCATATCTCCCGGCTTAAACCTGTCGTTCTCACCGTTCACCACGCGGATGATAACGCCGTTATATTCCAGCAGCAGATCTTCATAAAAGCCTTTGAAAAGTACTTCGCGTACCGTCCATTGTGTGGCCTCCGGCGTGGTGGTCAGCCTTATCCATTCGGGGTACACTACGACGCTTTCTTTTTGGGTGTCTATGCCGCATAAGTTAGCTTCTGCGGGCCTAAGTACGTTGCAATTGCTCAACAGTTCGGCGGTGTACAGGTGCTGCGGGGTTTGATAAAGGTATTTAGGGTGACCCTTTTCTACTATCGCACCACCCCTTATCACCACCAGCTCATCGGCCATGGAAAGCACCTCGGCAGGGTCATGCGATACCATGACCACGGTGATGCCACTTTCGCGTACTATCTGGCGTATATCGTGCTGCAGGCCCTCCCTAAATGAGGTATCTACCTGGTTAAAGGGTTCATCTAAAAACAATACCTGCGGGCGGGTAATAATGGCGCGGGCTATAGCTACACGTTGTTTTTCGCCACCGCTCAGGTCAGCTACACGCTTGTAGGCCATCTGCATCATATTGAGTTGTGTAAGTACGGCTTCGGTTTTCTCTTCCTTAAGCTTTACGTTGGTGCTGGGCAGCATGGCGGCCACGTTATCCCACACACGGGCGAAGAGGTTCAGGTCGTCGGTATGCTGGGTAACCATCTTCATCTCGTCGTGCCCGGGGATAAGCTTTTCCTCGGGTCCCCATATGCGTTCGCCCTTAAAGAAAACGGTGCCCTCGTTTGGCGATAGCAAACCGTATAGCATGCGCAGCAAGGTACTTTTGCCGCTGCCGCTTTCGCCAATGATAGCAGTTATCTTGCCGGGGATGATCTCTATGCTTATATCCTTCACCCCCGATTGGGTCGCCCCGGGATATATTTTACTTACCGAAACCGCCTGCAAAAAAGGTACATCTGCCATTAAACAAAGATACACACGATTTTGACAGCATTTTACAGGATTAAGGGATTGATGGATTTGACAGGATTTTTTACTTGCAATAGAGAGAATAGGATTTAACGACTTATAGCTTTTGTCGGATTTCTGATTGGGAGGCCGTCAAAAATTCATACCCTTTAAATTAGTTGTTGTTTGGCTTATAGGGCTTAATCAGCTTTTTATTGTAAAGCCTTTTGAAATCTAAACTAGGTGCACCGAAGTTGATTAGTAACCCATCAGCTATGTTGTAAACCTCCAGATAATTAATGGCCTGATTTTTATGAATGTCTTCAATTTTATCTAAGGCTTTGATTTCTAACATCACAAGGTTTTCGACGAAAAAATCAACTCTGCGAGTGCCTATCAGTTCATTACGATAGTAGATGTGCATTTCTTTTTCCCGTTCAAATAATAGTCCTTGAAAGGCTAATTCAATCCCCAGGGCTTTTTGATAAATCACCTCTTGAAATCCTGTTCCAATAACCCGATGAACTTCCATCGCACACCCAATTATTTTGTGCGTTAACTCGTTAATATTTGCAAACTTATCCATAATTCAAAGTAGGAATAATTTATCAAATCTAACCGTTTTCAACCCAAACCAATCAGCCCGCCTTCCCGAATAGGCAAAAAATCCTGCTTAATCCTTCAATCCCTTAATCCTGTAAAAAATCCTCTTCCAATCGTGTTTACCAACCCACGCTCATCCCAAAGGAGAAATTCCTCAGGCCTTTTTGCGCTGGACTATCATCAAACATATCGTTCATGTAATAGCGGGCAAATACGCCTATGCCGCCGTAACCCACCCGCACGAAGGGGCCGTAGCGAAACTTGGTGAAGTGGTAGTCGCCGCCGCGTTTTTGGCTGCCGTTCTCTTTGCTCTCCTGCAACAGGCTGCTGCTTAGCAACACGCCCATATCAAGCCCGCCTACGAAGTGGAACCTGCGGCCATCGGCATCATCGTGCGTGCGGAAATCAAACGCCACCGGGATGCGCAGGTAGCTTGCCCTCAGGCGGTTTTTGGTGTATTTGATATCATCGGGCACAAAAGTAAGTACGTCGCCATCGCGCTGTATGGTGCCGCTTTCGCGCAGGCGCAGGTTAAACCAATCGAAACCACCGGCGGTGTATATCCTGAAAGATGAGTTAAAACGGTAGCTCAACTGCAGCACATCGAACCCAATACTGCTGCTGCGCCACGAACGGTAGTTCAAAAACTGGTTCTGCGGCGACAGTTTAAAGCTGCCGTTATCGTTCAGCGTGGCCAGCCCGATATCAAAACGGGTAAAGGTAAGTCCGAACGAAAATCCTGGGGCCTTAGAGGCGGTGTAGGTGGTATCGTATTCGTTATTATTGATGTTTACTTCGGCGACATCCTGCCCTATGCCGAATTTGTACTTGTGCCGCTTTTTGCTTTTGATAATGATGATGGTATCGGCATCACCTTTGTCGCTGGAGCGGGTTTTGATGGTATCGGTTTGGGCAAACAGGCTGCTTGCCGCAAAACATATGATGAGGGTGTATATAAATGCTTTCATGATTATTTATTAGTTGCAATAACTTCTTCTTTTTTTACTCTGATGATACCCAGGTTTATCCCGGTAATCAGCGACTCGTCGTCGTCTTTGTTGCTGAATTCTATCAGCTTATCCTTGCGTTTGTCAACCTTGGCTACCACTACGTTTATCAGGTCGCCAAAGCTGCGGATGCGACGTTTTTTTGGCTGCACGGCAGCAATGGTTTTGGCCGGCAGGGCAGGCACGGTGAGCGCGGCTATGTGCGTATCTTTTACTTCGGCGGTTACGGTTGGCGTAATGGTGGCCAGTGCATCCCCACCGGGGTTAACGGCCGCTAATATAGCATCGTTATGCGGTGTTTGCTGTGTAATTTGTTGCGGTTGCTGCTGAGCTATGGCACCGGTATTCAACGAGGGCAGGTCGCTTTTTTGTTTCTTGATGCTTTGCTTAACACTGTGCTGTTTTGCGGGCAAGCTTACAATGGCTACCTGTTGGGCTTGCGGCGCTACCGCTTTAATTTCGGCGGGTTTTGGCAGCACGTTGTTTACCTTTTGGCCGCCGGCATGGTTAAGGGCTATCAACTTTGATGGTTTGGTAATATCGGGCTTTATCTTAGGGATAAAAAACAGGCCCGCGCTTATCAAAACCAGTACACTGGCAGCTATACTAATGAACGGCAGCGCCGAGCGGTCCTTTTTATCGATAACTACTTCTACAGCAATATTATCCCATAAGCCTTTGGAAGGTTCCACCTCCAGGTCTCCCAGTTTATTCCGGAACAATTCATCGAATTCCTTATCCTGCATATTCATAGCTTTTTTTTTCTGCCTTTAGTATCTGTTCTTTTAAAATGGCCCTCGCCCTTGATAATTGCGATTTGGAGGCACCCTCGGTAATGCCCACAATTTCGGCAATCTCTTTGTGCGAATACCCGTCTATGGCGTAAAGGTTAAAAACCATGCGGTAGCCCGGCGAAAGGGTTGTTATCAGTACCAATAAATCCTTTGCTTCCAGGCTCGATGCTGCCGCTGCGTTAACCGATGGCTCCTGCCCTGCCTCGTCGATATCTACAACCTGCATCATGCGGTGGTGTTTGCGGTAATATTCTATAGAACTGTGCACCATTATCCGCCTCACCCAACCCTCAAACGAGCCATCTCCCCTAAAATCTTCTATCTTTTGGAACACGCGGATGAAGCCATTCTGCAGCATGTCTTCGGCCTCCATACGGTCGGTAGCGTAACGCAGGCATACGCCCATCATTTTTGCGGCCATGCGTTTGTAAAGCATTTCCTGCGCTTTACGCTGCCCGGTTTTGCAACGGTGTACCAGTTCGTCAATAGTGATTTTAGGTTCCAAAAACATCATTTAAAAGTAAGATGGGAAACTGGTTAAAATGGTTGCATGCACAATAAAATAATTCTAACTATTTTGAGGGAGAAAAGTAAAGGCTCGTTTGACGGGGCTTGCGAATATAAATGATAATAGCGATGGCGTTGAAAAAAAGGAGGTTGGAGACCTGGCGGTAATGTCCGCATCGCGGGTCAACTCACCCCCTCCCTCTCTCTTCCGAAAGCGGGAGACATTGTGGTTATTTTCCGGTTACCACGGCGACGAAAATAACTTTGGCATTAGAAAATAACGAATAGTACTGTTATATTAGACGACTTAAAAGCCCGGAAGCTTGCATAACAATTAGAAATAGCTGTTACCGGCACAATTAGCGTTATTATCTAGAGCAAAGCATTTGGTTTAATTCCCTCAATCAAACCCTTGATAAGCAAAATAAAGTAAACTAATTTCCGCATAACCCCGATGCCGGAAAACCTTGCACTTGAAGAGTGCCGGAGAATTGTAACCTAACTTTCTAATATAGCTATGAAAAAATTACTTACCCTGCTGATAAGCGCGCTTTTTATTGGCCAAACCCTTTTTGCGCAAACACATTACACCCTTTTGAAGCCCGATCGCGTTTTCGACGGGCAGGATATGCACGCCGGCTGGTGGGTGCTGGTAAAAAATCAACGCATCGAAGCCGCAGGCCTGCCCTCATCTATCACTATCCCTGCCGATGCAAAGGTTATTGAACTAAAAGGCTGCACGCTGATGCCCGGCATCATTGAGGGCCACTCGCACCTTTTTTTGCACCCCTATAACGAAACCAGCTGGGATAACCAGGTGCTTACCGAAAGCCGCCCTGAGCGCCTTGCCCGTGCCATAAACCATGCCAGGGCAACTTTATTGGCAGGCTTCACCACCGTGCGCGATTTGGGCACCGAAGGCGCAGGCTACGACGATGTGGGCCTTAAAACAGCCATCAATAAAGGCATTATCCCCGGTCCGCGGATGCTGGTGGCTACCAGGGCTATTGTAGCAACCGGCAGTTATGGGCCAAAAACTGAAGTTACCGACCTTAAACTGATAAAAGGTGCCGAAGAAGCTGATGGCATTGACGGCATAAGCCATGTTGTACGTTCGCAGATTGGTTATGGTGCCGATATAGTAAAAATATATGCCGACTACCTTTGGGGAACCAACGATACTACCACGCCAACTTTTACTTTGGATGAATTGAAAACCGCCGTGCAGGTAGCCAATAGCAGCGGCAGGCAGGTGGTAATGCATTCCAGTACGGAAGAGGGTATGCGCAGAGCGATATTGGCGGGCGCCAGCACTATTGAGCATGGCGACGGCGGTACACCGGAACTATTTAAACAAATGAAAGCTAAAGGTATCGCATTATGTGCCACTTTATCGGCAACAGAAGCCTATAGCACCTACAGCGGCTGGAAAAAGGGCATCGACCCGGACCCTGCAAGCGTAAGGATCAAAAAAAATATTTTTACCGAAGCCCTTAAATCCGGCGTAACAATTTGTATGGGCGGCGATGTAGGCGTTTACGCGCACGGCGATAATGCCCGCGAAATGGTGCTGATGGTAGAATATGGCATGAAGCCTATTGATGTGCTGCGCTCGGCTACATCTGTAAACGCCCAGGTTTTTGAATTGAAAGACTTAGGCAACATCAAAGTAAATTATTTAGCCGATATTGTGGCCGTAAACGGCGACCCTTCTACAGATATCAAAGCGGTAAAACAAGTTACATTGGTAATGAAAGACGGGGTTATCTATCCGCTTAACAAATAAACAAAGCCAACCGATATAACCTGTATTATGAATTCCGCACTTCGCTTCTCACTGCGCCCGGCAACAATTATTGTCGCAATGACATTTAATAGCTTGTTCGCACTTGCACAATCTATCGTTATCCCTATCGAAACCAAAAACAACGCCATCGTACTGCGCGTAGGCGATGATAAACGGCTCAGCATGGTGCATTTCGGCGGCAGGCTTAACAACCCGGGCGAATACGCGGCAGTACCCAAAACCACTAAGCTGGATAGGTACGATAATGTGTACAACTCGGCCTACACTACATCGGGCACGCATAACCTGCTGGAGCCCGCCATTGAGGTTACCCATGCCGATGGCAATAAATCGCTCGAGCTGCAATACGTAAGCCATACGGTTACCAAAATAAGCGATGATGTATCGCTAGTGAGCGTGCATCTTAAGGATTCGCTTTACAATTTCGAGGTGACACTGAATTACCAAAGTTATTACGCCGAAAACGTAACCGAGCAATGGAGCGTTATTACCCATCACGAAAAAAAGGACGTGGTGCTGAACAAATATGCATCGGCAAATCTATACGTACAGGCCGATAGCTACTGGCTGAAGCATTACCATGGCGAGTGGGCGCAGGAAATGCGCCCCGAGGAAGAGCAGCTAAACCACGGCATCAAAACACTGGATAGCAAGCTGGGGTCGCGCGCAGATATCTTCCAGCCGCCGGTATTTATGGTATCGCTAAACAAGCCTGCCGGCGAAGACGAGGGCCAGGTACTATACGGCAACCTGGAGTGGAGCGGCAACTTCCGTATCGACCTGGAGGTTGACCCAACTAACAACCTGCGCATTATAGCCGGTGCCAATAACTACGCCGCCAATTATACCCTTAAAGCAGGTGTAGCCTTCGAAACGCCGAAGTTTGTTTACACCCTTAGCGATAAAGGCAAAGGCGACGCCAGCCGCAACCTGCAAAGCTGGGCACGCAAATACAAAGTGCTCGACGGGCAGGGGCCGCGCTTAACGCTGCTGAACAACTGGGAATCTACCTACTTCGATTTCAATAATGATAAGCTTTCGGCTTTGCTGAAAGATACCAAGGACTTGGGAGTTGATTTGTTTTTGCTGGATGATGGCTGGTTCGGCAATAAGTACCCCCGCAACGGCGATCACGCCGGCCTTGGCGATTGGGAAGTAAATAAAGCCAAGCTGCCCGATGGAATACCCTTTTTGGTTAAGGTAGCTAAAGAAAATGGCGTAAAATTCGGCATTTGGGTAGAGCCAGAAATGGTGAACCCCAAAAGCGAGCTGTATGAAAAACACCCGGACTGGGTGGTAAAACAACCCAACCGCCCCGAATTTTATATGCGCAACCAGTTGGTGCTCGATTTGAGCAACCCTGCCGTGCAAAACTTCGTGTTCGGCGTGGTAGATAAGCTTTTTGTAGAGAACCCCGATTTGGCCTACATCAAATGGGATTGCAATGCGCTGATGTACAATGCATACTCGCCATACCAAAAAAACCAGGGCAATTTTTATTTCGACTACGTACGCGGGCTGTACAGCGTGCTGGATAGGCTGCGGGCCAAATACCCCAAAGTCCCCATGATGCTTTGCAGCGGCGGCGGCGGTCGTGTTGACTACGGCGCGCTTAAATACTTTACCGAATTTTGGGCAAGCGATAATACCGAGCCAATCGAACGCGTGTTTATCCAGTGGGAATACTCATACTTTTACCCTGCTCTTACCAGCAGCAACCACGTTACCGATTGGGGCAAGCAACCCATCAAGTTCCGCACGGATGTAGCCATGATGGGCAAGCTAGGTTTCGATATTGTGGTAAGCAAACTAAAACCCGAAGAACTGGCTTATGCACACGGCGCACTGGCAACCTATAAAGAATTCAGCGAAGCCATCTGGCACGGCGACCAATACCGCCTGCAAAGCCCATGGGGCAACGATTTTGCCTCGGTGATGTACGTAGACCCCGCCAAAAACAATGCTATCATGTTCAACTATCTCGTGAGCAACCGTTACCAGGCAGGCAGCCACCTGCCCATCCGCATGAAGGGCTTGCAGGAAGATAAGCTATACGAAGTAAGCGAAACCAACCTGATGCCGGGCCACAATGCCGGCATCGCCACCGCAAGCTACTCGGGCAAGTACCTGATGACCGTAGGGCTAAACCCCGAAGTGCGCGATGGCCGGAATAGCGTGGTGATAGCAGTGAGGGGGAAATAGGTGGATTTTAACGCCGATTTTGGTATATTAGCGTTAAGAAATTATGCCGAAAATATTTGAATACTTAGGTATCATCCTCTTTTTCTATTCGAATGAACATGAACCAATTCATGTCCATGCAACGCATAGTGGATCAGAAAGCAAGGCTGAGTTTTATATTGTGAATGGCAAAATATCAGAGATCAGGATTAAATTAGTAAAGGACAGAAAACCATTAAAAGGCGCTAAGCTCAAAGATTTTGAAGTATTCTTAGAAGTCTATGCTGATAAGATAGTTGAAAAATGGGTCGATTACTTTATCTACCATAAGAACATAGAATTTGAACGAATCACCGGGAAATTAAAATGAAAATCATCCAGGATTATACAGGCTATGAGTCTGTTGATGTAATAGAAATTACTTCTGCAAAGTATATCGGGGATTATGCAATCAGGATATTTTTTAACGATGGTATTGAAAAATTAGTAGACTTTAAACCATTTCTCTGCAAATCTTTACACCCATCTGTATCGAGGTATCTAAATGAAGATTTGTTTAAACAATTCAAGTTGATTGACGGCAACCTCAACTGGAATGACTATGAGTTGATATTCCCGGTAAGCGATTTGCATGAGGGCGCTATTCGGTGACCAACTATGCCTGCGATAACTTATTCTGTTGAAAGAAAAGGCTTTGCAATGATAGCGCTCATTGCAATCCTTGTTGTGTTTTTGCTTGTTTGTAGCCAACCGCCATTAGGCATTATCATAATAGTAGGAATCGTCACAACTATTTTCACAACCGTGCAGTTGAGATGGGAATATACCTACAGCGTGGTGATCAACACCGATAAAAAGCAGGTAATCGTCGTAAGCAAAAGCCGCACGAATACGGTAATAGATACAGTGCCTTTTGAGGAAGCGTACTTCACTTATAAAAAACGATTTGATTATTATGGGCGCGGCCCTGGAGAGTTTGTTGGCGTCCGCTTCGGGCATTCAAAGCCGCTCAGGAATATCCTGCAAATGGAATGTAAGCAAAAAACCCTGGCAATTTTAGTGCCCTGGCAGGATGGTTGGGACAACAGGATGATTACGAGCCTTGCTAACGACCTCGCAGCAGCCGGCGTAAAACAAGTTGTAGATAAAGGCAACGATAAGGAAATTGTGGTAATTCCTGCATAAATATAAACCTTACCGCTATATTGCCATAACTATTACCTTTGCCCCTATGGCACGCTTATCTGTAAACATCAATAAAATTGCAACGCTGCGTAATTCGCGCGGCGGCGATAACCCCAATCTGATACAGGTTGCAAAAGATTGCGAACGTTTTGGCGCACAGGGCATAACGGTACACCCCCGGCCCGATGAGCGGCACATCCGTTACAACGATGTTTTCGAACTGAAGCGGGTGGTAAAAACCGAGTTCAATATAGAGGGCAACTGCGAGGAAGAAAAATTCGTGAACCTGGTGCTGGCCAATAAACCCGAGCAGGTTACTTTGGTGCCCGATATTTTGGGGCAGATTACCAGCAACCACGGTTGGGACACCATAGCCAACCAGCATTATCTGCAAAAGATAATCAAGGTGTTCAAAGATGAAGGCATTCGCGTTTCGATATTCGTGGACCCGGTGGTTGATATGGTGAAAGCCGCCGCCACCACCGGTACCGACCGCATAGAACTATACACCGAAGCCTACGCCACCCAATATCACCAAAACAAAGCGCAAGCCATTGCGCCTTATGTAAAGGCCGCCGAAGTAGCCCATGAACTTGGCCTGGGCATAAACGCCGGGCACGACCTGGATTTGCACAACCTCAAATACTTCGCCCAAAATATCCCCACGCTGGATGAGGTAAGTATAGGCCATGCCCTCATCAGCGACGCCCTGTATTACGGCCTTGAAAACACCATACAGATGTACCTGCGCCAATTGGCTTAACGGATGATAGTGACGTTACCCGATAACACATCGCCCTTTTTCAAAGTGATGATATAGTAGTACACACCCACTGGTAACGGTTTGCCGTTGCTTGTGCCGTCGAACGGTTTTGCGTAACCTATTGATTGGAAAACCGGGGTTCCGTAGCGGTTAAAAATATTCACTTTAGCATTTGGGTAAGTATCCAGGCCCGGTATGTTCCAGTAATCGTTGATGCCATCGCCATTGGGGGTAAACGTATTGGGGATATTGCCATTTAAGGCACTCAAAAACACCTTAACTTCTGTACGGGCGCTTTCGCAATAACCATAGGTGAGGCTCACATAATAGCTGCGGCTTTCGGTTACGTTAATTTTGATATTGCCTCCTATTGTATCTTTAATGGGCTGCGGACTGGTTGCTGTTTCGTATATGCGGTATATGGCCGTTGGGAAGGGGCTGTTAACCTTTATAACAGCGGGGCCGGTATTGTAAACTTGTATATTATTTGCAGATGGCGAGGGGGGCGTTACCGCCTCATCAATTATGGTGTAAGGGATTTCGGCAAGGCTGCAGCCACCATCGGTAATACGCAGTTTATAATGGCCTTTTAAAACGTCGGTTAATGTCGGCTGATTTTTGCCGGGTATTGGGCTGTCGTTGTTATCGGCATCGAGCCATTGATAGGTATAGTTGCCGGTACCCCCGCTTATGGCAATGCCAGATACGCCCCCAATGCCAACGCCGCATTGCGTATTAGTTACCGTACCAAAGTTGGTTACGTTAAATTCGGGGTACTGCGCTACCACATAATCGTCACGGTACAGGTTCTCGCAATAGTTGTTATCGGTTAAATACAGTTTATAGGTTCCGGAGGGCAGGAATTGCACAAGCTTATCGAAGCCGACATTTTCGCCCGCGCTGTTAACCCAACGATATTTGAGGGGCTGCGCGTTGGCGTTATCGGTATTAGCTGTTAGCGTACCTGTATTAAACGCCTGGCACGATTTTGTAGAAGTATAAGTTATGCCTGTAAAAACGGCAGGTGGAAAACCCGCTACCTCAAAATCATAGCTTTTGCTGCAGGTAGTGTTGCTGATGGTTAGCGTATAAAAGCCAGCCGGCACGCCTGTAAGATCCAACAGGTGCCCTACGTTGGTGGCAGTGCCGGTGATGGCCCACTCAAAGGCAGTTGCGCCGGGCGCCTTCAGGCCGGTGATAGAGCCGTTGTTTTGATTGCAGGTTGCCGAGCGGCCGCCCTGGCCGGTTAGATCGAGCGATACGCCGTTGCTTTCCAATATTTCTATCTCAGAACTATAAACCGGGGCGCAATTAGACTCATCCGTTACCCGTAACCGGTATTTGCCGGAATATTGATTGGTAGGGTCTGCCGATGTACTTACCTCCTGGTCCTGCGCGTTACGCCAGCTATATTTTAAGGTGCCGGTACCGCCCGTTGCATAAATACCATGGATGGCGCCTGTGGGGCTGTTGCAATCGCTCGGGGTGGTGGTGTAGGAAGATTCTACAATTACAGGTACAGAGGCATTTGCGAGGTTGACAGGACCATAGGTAACTTCGCAGCCGTTTGTTGTTGTAACCGTTAATGTATAAACGCCGCCCGGCACATCCTTCAGGTAAAGGTCCCTGCCTGCTATAACCATACTTTGGTTTCGCCAGATGCTAGATTGAATGCTGGCAACATTGCTGTTCTCTATGTATAAACCTCCGATAGAACCATCGTTACCGCTGCATGAATTTGGCGATACGCTGATATTCGCATCATTAATTACCGGGGTTGCATCAACCAATGTATAACCATTGCTGGTAATACTACACTTATCGCTTAGGTAGGCTGTGAATTTGTAATCGCCTGCCGGAAGGCCGCTAACGTCTAAATTTGTCCCCACTATCGTACCTGCGGCATTTTTCCATTCGATACGCGTTGAGTTGGCGAGCTTTAAGCCTGTAATAGAACCATTGCTCTTACCGCACGACGGATTGATCTTTACAAGTTTTGAATCATCATAAGCTACTTTGGCAAACATGGAGGTACGGCCATCGATAGTTGCGGATGCCGTATAACCTATGGACTGATTGGCGGTTATGTATTGCCACGAGCCGCTTGCATCAGCCGTTACCGATGCAAGGTATTTCGAAGGTTCGCAAAGCTGGCATTGGCTATCGCTAAAAATTTCAACCTCGGCACCAGGTGTTGCAGTGCCTGTGATGATGCCGTTATCTATGTTACTTATGGATATCACCGGCACCGGAACCTCGGATTCGATGATCTTGAAAGATTCTGCTGTTGTTTTGCAACTGAACGAATTGCGCTGCAAGCGCACCCTGTCGCAATGATGTGAATATACAGCAGGGATATTATAATTGTTATACGCCCCATTATTTATAATATTGGCATCGCCCGGGGCAGGCCCGCCTACAATAGCATTAGTAACATAGAAAAGATAAAATGGCGTGTTAGAGGTGCTTTGTAAATCGGGTTGATGCGCCGCATTTAGGTTTGTTATGTTACCTTTTATCTCCACCATGCCGCTTACATCGCTTATCAGATTGGCTGCATCATAATTATAAATGTTGTTTTCAATCAAAAGATTTTTAATTGCCTTAAAGTAATATTGGCCCGTTGTTCCTACACTGTTTGCTTTAAAGCCAAACGTGTTGTTTTTAATAGTGCAGTTAGCGATAGGCACGGTACCGCCGGTGTTGGCGTCGAAACCTGTAATTAAACTTGGCCTGTCGTACGCGCCAAAAGCAAAAACATTACCCTCGGCACCGGTATCTCCGCCAACAACAACAGGGGTAGAGGCATATACGCGTAAACTACTGGTATAGGTGGCGTACGCCGGCTCGTTTGTTTCCAGATCCAGGCCAAAAATATTAGATGATACCTTTATATTATTTCCTCTCAATATATAAACTCCGTCATCGGTATAACCAAAAGCATTGCCTTTGCCGGTGTTTCCTATCAATATATTACTGCTATCCCAAATGCGAATAGCGGCGGTGTTGCCAAAATCAAAGAAATTTGTAAAGTAGATAGCATATATTTCGATATTGGCAATCCTCTTGCCATATAATCCCTGCACAGTTGTTCCAAACACCCAGTTTGTCCTTAAAATAACTTTCGCATCAGAAATGCCGATCTTATTGCCCGGCTGCGTGCTTCCGTCAATAGCCAGGTTCGAACTCAGATCGGGCAAATTGGTTGCAATCGTTATCGTCCGCCCCGCTACGCTTACATCCGGGAAATTGAAGTTGATAAAATCTTTCACGCCACTGCCATTCGCCGCGGCCAGCGTCAAAGCCTCCCGCAAAGTGCCGGGGCCGCTATCGGCATTACTGGTTACGGTAAACACATCTGCCTTTGCGGTAAAAGCACATAGTAACAAGATGATGAAGGTAAAAAGCCTGGAGTAACGCATCGGATATTCAACCTGCAAAATAGCCAATTGCCTTGCAATTCTTCAATTTAATGCAGAATAGTGAGGCTGCCTGCTATTTCGCCGTAACAGGCCCGCTTTTTCAGGTCGATGGTGTAGTAGTAAACGCCATTGGGCAGCAATCGGCCCCGGCTGCGCCCATCAAACGGCACGCCATAACCTCTGGAACTATATACCGTGTGCCCGTAACGGTCGAATACCTTTACATCCGCATCGGGGAAGGCCTCGATGCCCGATATCTTCCATACATCATTTACGCCATCGCTATTGGGGGTGAAAGCATTGGGGAAATCAATACTGGCTACCACAACTTCGGTAACTTTTATGCGTTCGCTCTCGCAATCGAAACGCTTGCGCGACACGTAGAAATCGGTAGTCTCAGACACCTTCCTGTAAAACTCGCCGAATTTATTACTGTCGACCGCTAGCGTGTCCTGTTCTGATAGATAAAGCTTGAAAATATCGGTAGTATCTACATGGTCTTTTATCTTCAGCGCAGCAATGCCGGGCAGGCAAAGGGTAGCACCATCCACTATTGGTGGTGGCAGCGGGGGCGAGTCGTTCAGCAAGGTAAAAATAGCCGTGGCTTTACACGCAGGGCCCTTACGGGCCGTAAATTCATAACGGCCCTCTCCCACTCTAAAAAGCGTTTTATTAGTGCTTATGGTTTGGCCCGTCTTCAGGTCTACCCATTTATAAGTGGCTCCAAGTGCCACGCCGATGGTAACCGGCGTAATACCGCCAATGTGCTGCCCGCATCTGTCGTTGGCTACGAAGCTTTTCGCCATATCGATGCTGGGGTCATCGTATCCGATGGTGTATGTGCCCAGCAATGCCGGGCAGCCCCCGTCTAGCTGCACATAAAAGTTGTAAGTACCCTGGTCTACATCCCTCAATTCCACTTTAAAGGTTGGCCTATCGGTAAACAACAACCCTTCGCCTACGTGTAACTGCGCCGGGTCATCGGCAAGTATAAAGAAACGGGTGAGCGTTGGCCCGCCCTGCTCTACTGAAAGATTGATGATGAGCGAAGTGGCTACCGTGCAACTACCGTTGGTGATAGAATAATCGATTACTGTAGGCGTACTGAAATTGGCCTGCATAGGTATAGTAACAGGCTTGCTTACGGCTACGCAGCCGCTGCTATTGGTAGCCGTAAGCGTATAAGTACCGGCCGGGGCGTTCAGCAAATCAGCGGTGGTAGTTGAGGCGTACTCCTTGCCCGAAACATCCTTCCACGAATAAGATGAAGCATTAACTACTTTGATGCCTTTAATAGAGCCGCTTGTTGTACAGGTAGCGCTGCCGATAGCAGGGTTATCATCATCTAAGGTAATGGCGTTTGCACCGGCTATTACATACGGTTTTGAAAATACCGAATTACTGCAGCCGCTGTTATCTGTAATCTCCAGCCGGTAAATCCCTTCGCCTATGGCGGGCAAATCCAGATTATGGCCCACTATGGTATTGCTGCCGTTGCGCCAGGCGTAGGTTACCTTGGTGCCATCGCTGTGGATGGTGAGCCCGCTAATGCTGCCGTCGGTTTTGCCGCAGCCGGGCATCACCACTTTTTCGTTCTCGTAGGTAATAGTGGGGCAATCGAAATTTGGGCGGGTAATACTTTTTTTCGGCAAAGGCGCCCCTGCTGCCCGTGAAGTTATGAGCGGGCCGCGTATCAACAACAGCAATATCAGGCATTTGAGCAACTTCATATTTGGGTACAGCTATAAAGATACAAACTTTGCTTATTGTAAATACCCTGTCAATATCATGTTACTCAATTGTTACTCACCGCCTAAAATTGTACCTTTGCGCTAAATTTAAGGGACACCCATTTGATGAAGCTGAACATAGATTACCAGGAAAAATTCCAGCACAGGCACATAGCCCCCAACCCCGCAGATACCGAAAAAATGTTGAAGACTATAGGCGTGGAAACGCTTGAGCAACTGATAGATGAAACGGTACCGGCCAAAATAAGGCTTAAAGCGCCGTTGAATTTACCCGCTGCCAAAAGCGAGTTCGATTACCTGAACACACTGAAGGTAACGGCATCAAAAAACAAAGTTTTTAAATCGTACATCGGCCAGGGTTATTATGATGTGATCGTGCCGGGCGTTATCCAACGCAATATTTTGGAGAACCCGGGATGGTACACCCAATACACCCCGTACCAGGCCGAGATTGCCCAGGGCCGTTTACAGGCGCTACTCAACTTCCAAACCATGGTTATCGACCTTACCGGGATGGAAATTGCCAACGCATCGTTACTGGACGAAGGCACCGCCGCTGCTGAAGCGATGTTTATGCAATACAGCCTGCGCAAAAACCAAAAAGCAACCGTGTTTTTTGTGAGCGAGGAGCTGTTCCCCCAAACTATCGACATCTTAAAAACCCGCAGCCAGCCTTATGGCATTACCCTGCAGATAGGCAACCACCAAAACGCGGAGCTAACCGATAATATGTTCGGCGCCATTGTACAATACCCTGCCGGCGATGGCCAGGTGTATAACTACAAAGCCTTTGCCGACCAGCTCCACGAAAAAAATATAAAACTGACCGTTGTTGCCGATATTATGAGCCTTACCCTGCTCAGCCCTCCGGGCGAATGGGGTGCGGATATCGTGGTGGGTAGCACCCAGCGCTTTGGCGTACCCATGGGCTTCGGTGGCCCGCACGCGGCTTACTTTGCTACTAAAGAAGAATACAAACGCTCTATCCCCGGCCGTATCATCGGCGTAACTATCGATGCAGCGGGTAACTACGCTTTGCGCATGGCCCTGCAAACCCGCGAGCAGCACATCCGCCGCGACAAAGCAACCTCCAACATCTGTACCGCACAGGCATTGCTGGCTATTATGGCCGGTATGTATGCCGTGTACCATGGCCCAAAAGGCGTAAAGCTGATAGCCGAACGCATTCACGGCTTAACCGTATTGCTGGCTTCGTCGCTTAACGAATTAGGCTTTGAGCAGTTGAACAAAGTATATTTTGATACCCTGAAATTCGACCTGGGCGTATTGGCCGGGCCGATACATTCAGAGGCCTTAAACAACGAATCAAATTTCCATTACAACGGTACCGAGGTAACCATCTCCTTAGACGAAACTACCTCGCCTGAGGATGTGAAGAACATCGTACGTTTCTTTGCCAAAGTAAAAGGCAAAAGCCTGAGCGATGCCAATTTCGATGGGTTGCGCGACAGCATCGAGTCGGTTATCCCGGCCGATTTGCAGCGTACCTCGGCTTACTTAACGCACGCCTTGTTCAACTCGCACCACAGCGAGCACGAGATGCTGCGTTACATCAAATCATTAGAGACCAAGGACCTTTCGCTTTGCCACTCGATGATTGCCCTGGGCAGTTGCACCATGAAGCTGAACGCCACAACCGAAATGGTACCCGTTACCTGGGCTGAGTTCAGCAAGATGCACCCCTTTGCACCAACCGACCAGGTTGGCGGCTACATGCAATTGTTTGATGAATTGAACAAATGGCTGAGCGAAATTACCGGCTTTGCCGCCATGAGCCTGCAGCCGAATGCCGGCGCACAAGGCGAGTATGCCGGGCTGATGGTTATCCGCGCATATCATCACGATCGTGGCGATACGCACCGGAACATCGCGCTTATCCCGTCATCTGCCCACGGTACCAACCCTGCATCTGCAGCAATGGCTGGGATGAAGATCGTAGTGGTAAAATGCGACGAGAACGGTAATATCGACGTGGAAGACATGCGTGCCCGCGCCGAGCAATACAAAAACGAACTAAGTTGCCTGATGGTGACCTACCCATCAACCCACGGCGTGTTCGAGGAGTCGATTATCGAGATTTGCGAGATCATCCACGCTAACGGCGGCCAGGTTTATATGGATGGCGCTAACATGAACGCGCAGGTAGGCTTAACCAGCCCCGCCAATATAGGTGCCGATGTTTGCCACCTGAATTTACACAAAACCTTCTGCATACCGCACGGCGGTGGCGGCCCGGGTATGGGCCCTATCGGTGTTGCGAAACACCTGGTGCCTTACCTGCCGGGCCATGCTGTGGTTGATATCGATAACGGCAAAGCTATCCACGCGGTGTCATCGGCACCATGGGGTTCGGCCTCTATCCTGATTATCTCGCATGCTTACATCGCTATGATGGGCGGCGACGGGCTAACCAACGCCACCCGTTACGCTATACTCAACGCCAACTATATCAAAACCCGCCTTAAAGCGCATTATAACGTATTGTACACCGGCAGCAAAGGCCGTTGTGCGCACGAGATGATATTGGATTGCCGCTCGTTTAAAGCCTATGGCATCGAAGTAGTGGATATTGCCAAACGATTGATGGATTACGGTTTCCACGCGCCAACAGTATCCTTCCCGGTTGCAGGTACGGTAATGATAGAGCCAACAGAATCGGAACCGAAGCATGAACTTGACCGTTTCTGCGATGCCATGATTTCCATCCGCCACGAAATTGAGGATGTAGAGAAAGGCCTGTTAGATAAAACAGATAACCCGCTGAAAAATGCGCCGCACACCTCAGCCGTAATTACCAGCAACGAATGGGAGCACCCATACACTCGCCAGAAAGCAGGTTTCCCGCTGCCATATGTAGCAGCTTACAAATTCTGGCCATCGGTTGGCCGCGTAAACGACACCTATGGCGACAGGACTTTAATATGCTCCTGCCCGCCGCTAAGCGATTACGAGTTTGAAGAAAGCGAAGTAACTACGCCGGAATACGGAACGTAAATCCGGATGTGCAGATGTGCAGATTTCAAATGTGCAGATAAAATGATTAGATTGAGGCTCCTATTTTGGGGGCCTTTTTTGGTTGAGAAGAGGCTGAATTTTTTAATCTTTACAAGTGAGTAACGTTATAAAAACAATCGATTTAGTAAGCGATTTTCAGAAAAGGTCTGTCGCTCAGATCAATGAGGCAGTTTTTAAAGAAAAAAATATGGCTGGCGAAACCATATTTGAGATTTTGATTTGGTGGTATTATTTCGATTGGATTTTGTTTTCATATCCTGATTACGAGTCTCTTCCCAAGGAAAGTATTCTTTATAAATATTGCTGGTCGACTTTATACGGAAAGGAGACTTGGGGAGATTATACCGAAGGCGAGGTGGAGGTAGATCGGCTTGAGGAGTTTTACGTGCACCTCAAATCTATTACATTGCGGGATGAACTTAATGTTGAAAAGGAGTTTGCTGCAATACTCGAGATATGCGAGTCTGCTATAAAACACAAAAATAAACTGTTTTTTATAGCAGATTATCTTTGATGAGATTCCTTTGCGTCTCCGCGCCTTTGCGTGATAATAATTCGCCTGCAAGGCTCTGTGAACCTCTGTGGCTCCTCTGCGCCTCTCTGCGGTTAAAAGAAAGTGCGCGGTGATTTTTCAACACAGAGATTTACAAGTTTATCATTGAGCGTTATGGCCAATTGAAAGGTGCTGGATGAGTTAAGTCGAAAATGATTTTGTCTCTCTCATTAAGGCCGTCATAATATTTACTGAAGTTCATTACGATGCTTTCTCCAGCACCCATGCGCCAAAACATATCTGAGGGATCAATTTCTGGATGTACTTTCCATGGGGGCGAGACAGCATCCGCGAGTTCCTGGAAATAGCCGTATTTTATCAGGAATTCGCGCACCTCCATTAGCGCAAAACCTAAAAGATTCAACCCTTCCCAAAAGTAAGGATTGTCGACACCTTCATCGTTTTCTGCCATGCCTATGCCCCAGATTTTGTCTGCCGGGCTGGCTTCAACCAAAATGCGATTACCCGTTTTAATAAGGTAGTCGCTGAACTTTGGATTTTGATTGAACTTATGGATGTTGCCCTTTACAACTATCTCATATCGGTGAGCTAACCAAACTTGTTCGTCAAAACCCGAAATTTCCCGCCCTAGTTTTTTTGCTTCGGCAGGGCTAGTGGCTGAGATAATCTTACAGTAGGTATTTTTGTCCTGAAACAATAAAGCCTTGTTTGCCATCATCCAATGTTCGGTTGAGCGGTATTTTACGCCGTCTACCGTAAAAGGCAATTCAAACCATTGGCTGAAACAAAATTTCCCGACATCCTCGCGTCTTTTGTTGGTATGCCCCCAGAAGAATATGTATTTAATAGGCTCACCGCTGTCGAATCTGTCGGTAAGCCATTGTAGGTTATAATTAGGTTTAATCATTGCGGAGTTTATTTCGCCCGTGTGCACTAAATTAAGTAATACGGTGTCGATAATGAAACCTTTATTTACCGTAGAGCTATTCAAATGTTTCTGAGCCTTCTTTTGCGTCTCCGCGCCTTTGCGTGAAAAACTCACCACGCAAAAGCTCCGCGAATCTCTGCGCCTCCTCCGCGCCCTGCGGTTAAAAAATCTACCCTATCACCCCCATCATAAACCCTATCGCCTCCTCAGAATGCAAAGCCTCCGTCGATTGCATCGTCGTCTCCGCTGTTTCGGATGCCCTTGCCCGCATTTGCTTTTCGTAAGCAGCAATAGCAGAAAGCGTATCCCGGTAATCCTCGCTCAATAAACATTGCGAAAGCTCCAATGCATCCAGCATAGCCATGTTTACGCCTTCGCCGGCGTAGGGTGGCATCAGGTGGGCGGCATCGCCTAACATGGTCAGGTTGGATTGGGCTTCCCAGGTTTGGTCCAATGGCATGCAATATTGCGGGCGGGCAAAGAAGGGGCCGTTGGCGTTCTCGAACAGTTCCAGCCAGATGTCATCCCAACCGGCGTACTCGGCTTTAAACCAGGCGAGTACTTGTGCTTTATCCGTAAAGTCTATCCCGCTGATATGTACCCAATCCTCCGCGCATTTAAAACCGGGATAAAACACCAGGCTGCCATCGCCTTTAGAGCTTACGATAAGGCTTTTCTCATCGCCAAATGCGAATATCTTCCCGCCGTTTAACAACTCATGCATCCTTGGGATAGCTACTTCCGAATGATAAACTGCGCCTTCAATCGCGGTAACGCCCGCATAAAAAGGCTTGATGGGCGTTAAGTACGGGCGCAGTTTGGAGTTAGCGCCATCGGCCGCTATTACCAGATCGGCATAAATGGTAACGCCATTTCTAAATTCCACATTCCAGCCCTCACCTTTTGGCTGCATGCCTACAAACTGGCTATCCCATATAACCGTTTCCGGCTCCAGCGAATTGAGCAGGATATTTTGCAGGGGGCCGCGGTCAATTTCCGGGCGCTTGGTTTCCTGGCGCGGAGTATCTTTATCATCGTATATCAAATTAGCGTGCTTATCAGCAATGCGCAGGGCATCGGCACCGGGGCGGTAATTAGCCCAGAAGGCTTCCATCAGTCCCGCCGCTTCCAAAGCAGCCAGGCCCGATTCTTCGTGCAGATCCAGCGTTGCGCCTTTGGCCCGGGCGTCTTTATGCGCGTCGCGTTCATAAACTTTTACGTCGGCACCGTTCATTTGCATCAGGCGGGCCAGTGTTAAACCGCCGGGGCCGCCGCCTATAATGGCTATTTTTTTATCGTTGATCGTGTTCATCTTAATGGTGCAGGGTTAGGCCCCGCTTATCAGGGTAGACGAGCATCCCCCAAATACATTTTAAAAAATATAAGGGGGTTAACTATCGGCATCAATAACAGTCAAACAGCCATATATTTGCCTCCGCCGATATGAAACACATCAGAATACCCTTCATCATACTTCTGCTTATCACCTTTACGCTCGATACCATTGCCCAAATAAATAACGTGCAGGTTGAAAATTACCGGGTGTATTACGCGCTGGCCAAACGCTTTGGGCAGCCATGGGTCGCGCTGCGCAGTTTTGAGAACCATAACCGCCAAACCCTGCTACTGGTGAACCCGCAGACGCTGGAAACCCGGGTAGACGAAGCCGCAGGCTATCAACTTACGCCAATGACGCTGCCGCAGCTGCGCGCCCTATTCAAGGATACGCCTTACCAAAAAGCGCTTGCCCGCGCCGAAAAGCAATCCATTGCTATACAGGATGCCGGTATAGAAACCGGCCTGCCTACCGAAACAGGCATCAGCCTTACGGCCGATTTATGCCCCTCGCACCGGCCTTTAGACAAGCGCATCTTCAGCGATATTTTTACGGGCTTTAAGAAGTTTGGAAGGCCCGCACCCATCGCATTATCGGTAAGCGGCGTGTGGATGCGGCGGCACCCGCAAGACCTCGACTGGCTAAAAAAGATGGAGGCAATGCACGAGATACACATCACGTGGATAAACCACTCCTTTAACCATCGGGTGAGCGCCACCGCCCCACTCAAACAGAATTTTTTGCTGGAACCAGGCACCGATATTAACTACGAAGTACTGCAAACAGAGCAGGCCATGCTGCGCAACGGGCTACTGCCATCGGTATTCTTCAGGTTCCCGGGGCTGGTATCAGATCAGCAGCTGGTGTATCGGATCACCGGTTTCGGCCTTATCCCCATCGGTACCGATGCCTGGTTGGCCAAGGGGCAACAAGTCCATGCCGGCAGCATCGTGCTTATTCACGGCAACGGCAACGAACCCATAGGCGTTGCCGATTTCATCAAACTGCTGGCCGCCAAAAAAGTAGCCATTGCCGATAAGCAATGGCTACTGTACGATTTACGCGAGGCCGTAGACCAGGAGTTCGAGTCCGATAAATAAGCATTCCGAAACCTGCCATAGACAGCCCATTATAAATATTAAAATAAATTTCATTATCTGCTGTAATTCATGCTTTTATGAAAGTAATAATTTGATATATTCGTAATACCAAAACATCCAATACCCCAGTGACCCATAGCCCTGTTCCAGCCAACGAGCAAGAACGCCTGAAAGCGTTAAGCCGGTACGAGATTTTAGATACGCTAAGCGAATATGAATTCGACCGTATTACGGAGTTGGCGGCTATGGTATGCGATGTGCCTATCTCGCTGATATCGCTGATAGACGAGAAGCGCCAGTGGTTTAAATCGGCACTGGGCCTTGATATGCGCGAAACCCCGCGCGAGATTTCTTTTTGCCGCTACGCCATTATGGATAGTGTATTGATGGAAGTGCCCGATGCTACCCTGGATGCCCGCTTTGAGCACAACAGCGTGGTAACTGGCCCGCCCAATATTCGTTTTTATGCCGGCTACCCCCTGGTAGACCCCGAAGGGCACGCGCTGGGTACCCTTTGCGTAATAGACCGGAAGGAACGCCACCTTAGCGATAAGCAAAAACGCGCCCTCCAATTACTGGCCGGCGAAGTGATAGACCTTATTGTAGAGCGCCGCCATAAACAGGAACTGGTGAATTTTCAGAAGATATTCAACCTCTCTAACGACCTGGTTTTTGTGGGTGGCGATGATGGGTACTTTAAAAAGGTTAACCCCGCTTTTACCCGCGTTTTGGGCTGGAGCGAAGACTACCT
Organism: Mucilaginibacter sp. P1_D10; assembly: GCF_056406215.1. Classification (NCBI taxonomy): domain Bacteria; kingdom Pseudomonadati; phylum Bacteroidota; class Sphingobacteriia; order Sphingobacteriales; family Sphingobacteriaceae; genus Mucilaginibacter; species Mucilaginibacter sp. P1_D10. The sequence continues at coordinate 58,372 of NZ_JBFUAP010000016.1, forward strand.
GTTGAACACCTCTACTTTTGAATTTATCCATCCCGACGATGTAGCAGGCACCGCCCTACAGATGGAAAGGCTGGGCGAGGGCGAGCCTACTGTCAACTTCCTGCAACGTTTTAAAACCATAACGGGGCAGTATAAAACTATACAATGGACATCTACCCCAGAGCCCGTCACGGGCAATATATTCGGCATAGGCCGCGATGTTACCGAAAAACTAAAGCTCGAGAAAACATTGGACCGAACCCGCGATATGCTGGAACGTACCAACAAAGTAGCACGGGTAGGCGGCTGGGAGCTTGATTTGCGCAAGCAAAAACTGCACTGGACATCCGTTACCAGGGATATACACGGCATGCCGGCCGATTATGAGCCCAGCCTGACCGGCGCTCTGGAATTTTACAAACCCGGCGAAAGCCGCGAAATGCTAACCGCGGCCATAAATAATGCCATAAGCAAGGGCACCCCGTGGAACCTGGATCTGCAAATAACCAATGCCCATGGGAAAGAAATCTGGGTTCGCGTTATTGGTAATGTGGTTTTTGAAGACGGCGTTTGCAAGCGCTTATGGGGCACCTTTCAGGATATAGACGACCATAAACACGTGGAAATTGCCCTGATGCAGGCCGTCAGCAGCCAAAAAAAACTGAACAAAGAATTGAAAGAACAAGTGGCCCTGGTACAGAAGCAGGATAAAACCATACAGGATATACAGGAGTACAGGTTCCTGGCCGATTCGATACCGGAGATTATCTGGACATCTAACCCCGATGGCAGCCTGGATTATTACAACCGCTACTGGTTTGACTATACCGGCCTTACGCTGGACGAAACCGCCAAATTTGGATGGCCCGCTGTTTTGCATCCCGACGATATCGAAAAAGACTACCTTTTGTGGGCAAACTGCCTGGCCAGCGGTACGCCATACCAATCTGAAGTACGTTTTAAGCGCATAACCGATGGTGCCTATCGCTGGCATTTATCACGCGCGCTACCGATGAAGAACGACAAAGGCGAAATAGTAAAATGGTTTGGCTCATGTACCGATATAGACGAATACAAACGTGCGCTTAACCTGGAAAACAGGATAAGCCAGTTTGAAGATTTCAACCGCATCATAGCCCACAACCTGCGCGGCCCCGCCGCCAGTATAGAAATGCTGCTGAAAATGATAGAGGAGGAGGAAACGGCCGAAGAGAAAGATACGCTTTTTGGTATGCTGAAAACCAGCAGCTTTACCCTTAACGATACGCTCGACGAACTGATGAAGGTGCTGGAAGTACGCAACAACAAAAACATGGCGTACGACCAATGCTTCCTGCCCGAGATGGTTACCGTTACCGATGCCATGCTAAAGGGTCAGATAGTAGCCACAAAGGCCAAAATAACCACCAGCCTGCAGGTACCTATGATGATGTTTCCGAGAATGTACCTCGAGAGCATCTTTTATAATATGGTGAGCAACTCGCTCAAGTACAGCAAGCCCGGCGTACCGCCAGAAATTTCTATAAGTTCGAAAACCGAAAACGGTCGCGTGGTGCTGGAATTCAGCGATAACGGGCTGGGGATAGACCTTGGCCGTCACGGCCAAAACATGTTCAAACTGAACAGCGTGTTCCACAAAGGCTACGATAGCAAGGGCGTGGGCCTCTTCATGACCAAAACCCAGATAGAAACCTTCGGCGGGAAAATCACCGTAGACAGCGAGCCCAACGTGGGGACTAAGTTTACGATAGTGCTGTAGTTTTTTTGTCGCGCAAAGACGCTAAGAACGCAAAGGTAAAACTCTAAACTTAGCGGCTTTGCGTGTCCTCCTGCAACATCGCAGATTAATCTTAATAAATTCTGTGAAATTCCACAGAATTATGCACAACGCTGGTGGATTTCGAAAACTCCAACGAATCTTTGCGCCTTCGCGCCTTTGCGTGCCCTTCCTTCTCTAACGTTGCAGGTTAACACGATAAGTAGTAAATTTATCCCATGCCCTACACCTGCCCCAAATGCGAACGCGAGTTAACCAGCGAAAGCCAAAGGCATTACTGCGCCAAGGTGAGTTTGGACGACCTCTTTAAAGGTAAGTCTCCCGAGTTGCTATTGTTGTTTGATAAACTTTTAGCCGAAGTTGCCGACTGGCCCGACGTTTTGGTAGGCACCACCCCCAACTGTATCACCTTTGTACACAGGCAAACCTTCTTCGTAATCCGCCCCATGCAAAAGGTGCTGGATATTAAATTTTACTCCACCGAAAAAATGGAAGGTCCGCCCATATTCAAAAGCATAGCCACCGCAGGCAGGTTTCAGAACAACATCCGCATGAGCGATGTGGGGGAATTACGCCCGCAGCTTTTTAGCTGGATAAGGGAATCGTATGAATTGTTGTGAGCATTCCGCAGGTTGAAAAAATCCCCGCCGTTGAATACATTTAAATCCTATATTTAAAACTTAAACCTTACCGCATACATGGGCCGCATCTTCATCGCATTACTACTTATATTTTCATCATTAGCCTGCCAGGCGCAATCGTTGTGCGAAAAACTGGCCGCGTTGAAAAAAGAATACTATGGCTTTAAGCCGTCTTCATTAAACAAGAAACAAACGGAGGCAAAATCGGCGCAGCTTGATAAATTTTGGGAACTGGCAAAAACCGACCCCGCTATTGCGCTCCCGTGCCTTAAAGATATGGTGCTGGCCGAACAAAACGACCCCTACTTTTGCTTCGATGCAGCCACCCTGATACTTACGCTCGATGAAAAACAAGAATATTTAGATGTGGTGCTGGCGGCGGTGAAAAAAACCGACCTTAATGACATACAGGGGGAGCCATATCTACAAGTGAGTTTTTTTCTGGGAAATAAAGGGAAAGATATCGGCCCGCTTGCCGAAAAATTAATAAGCACCCCAAAAATGCATGTGTACCTTACCCAGCATGCTATAGACCTTAGCGCCATTGATGCCAGTATTTTCCTGTACAACCTGATGAGTGTAAAAGATGCGGAAGACAATCTCTTTAATATCATTGCAAACGGCACGCCTACAGGCAAGCACAATGCTGCCGTGGTGTTGAATATATTGAGCACCAATCGCGGCGATAGCCTGCTGAATGCCCTGCTGGCAGCAAATAAATTGGCCGACTCTACAAAAGCATTTGTATTGAAAGACCGGGAACAATTCACCAAAAAAACAGGCACTACAACCGGTGATCGGGATGAAGCAGTAATAAGAGAAGAGCGCACAAAAACAATAACTGCCTTATCCGACGAAAGCATAGAACGCTATTTTACCCTAACCGGCGAATTGATGACGGTGCGGTACAAGAAGAAGCAATAAGGTTGAATGTTATCCCCCTTGATCTTTTGATGCTTTTGCCATCGTCATTACAACAGTGGCTATTAAAAGGAATACGATATGCGCGAATATGATGGTGAAAAACACGATTGTCGGCCCAAAGCTCTCGCCACCGGCTAAATATTTAAAAACATACCACCAACCTGGTAAGCCATAGCCCAATAGCACCAATATATTTATCCAGCAGAACTTCCAAATCCGCTTGCTGTGCGATGCCTTGCTTAAAAATAAGCATACTGCTAAAATGCCGATGGGTATTAACAAAAACATATCAGGCTAATATACCAAAAAAGGGATGCGGTTCCCGTCACACCCCTTTTCTTAAAAAAAAGACGTCATCCTGAACTTGTTTCAGGACCCCATCTGCAGAGTTCGCGGCAATGCAAATCTGCTTAGCATATCGGTTACTTTTATGATGGGATACCGAAAAAATTTCGGCATGACGTTGGGAAATGAAAAAGGGATGTAGCCTATCGCCACATCCCTTTTCTTATCTTGATTCCTGACTCTAAAAGTCCTGACTCTTCTTCTTAGTAACGGTAATACTCCGGTTTAAATGGACCTTCAACCGTAACACCAATGTACTCGGCCTGGTCCTGGTCTAAAACTTCCAGTTCAACACCAATTTTTGCAAGGTGTAAACGGGCAACTTTTTCGTCGAGGTGTTTAGGCAAGGTATAAACTTCGTTTTTGTAAGCATCAGCGTTTGTCCAAAGCTCTATCTGGGCCAAAGTTTGGTTGGTGAATGAGTTGCTCATTACAAAGCTTGGGTGGCCGGTAGCGCAACCAAGGTTTACCAAACGGCCTTCGGCTAATACGATAACGTCTTTACCGTCGATGGTGTATTTATCAACCTGTGGTTTGATTTCGATTTTGCTGTCGCCATAAGCACCGTTTAACCAGGCCATGTCAATCTCGTTATCAAAGTGGCCGATGTTACAAACGATAGCTTTATCTTTCAAGGCACGGAAGTGCTGCTCGCGTACGATGTTTTTGTTACCTGTTGCAGTAACAACGATATCAGCTTCGGCAATAGCGGTAGAAAGTTTTTTCACTTCGAAACCTTCCATAGCTGCCTGTAAAGCGCAGATAGGGTCAATTTCGGTAACGATAACGCGTACACCGGCGTTGCGCAAGCTGTCGGCCGAACCTTTACCTACGTCGCCATAACCGCAAACAACACCTACTTTACCGGCCATCATTACGTCGGTAGCGCGGCGGATGGCGTCAACTAACGATTCGCGGCAGCCGTATTTGTTATCGAATTTCGATTTGGTAACCGAATCGTTGATGTTGATTGCAGGCACTAATAAAGTACCGGCTTTCATACGCTCGTATAAACGGTGAACACCAGTAGTGGTTTCTTCAGATAAACCCTGGATGCCTTTAGCCAGTTCAGGATAACGATCGAAAACCATATTGGTTAAATCGCCACCGTCATCAAGGATCATGTTCAATGGCTGGCGATCTTCGCCGAAGAAAAGGGTTTGTTCTATACACCAGTCGAATTCGGTTTCGTTCATACCTTTCCAGGCGTAAACAGAAGTACCCGCAGCAGCAATAGCAGCAGCAGCGTGATCCTGGGTAGAGAATATATTACAGCTAGACCAGGTAACTTCGGCACCCAGCGCTTGCAGGGTTTCGATCAATACCGCAGTCTGGATAGTCATGTGCAGACAGCCAGCAATACGTGCACCTTTTAATATTTGTGCTTCTCCGTACTCGGCGCGTAATGCCATTAAACCCGGCATTTCTGCCTCGGCCAATTCAATTTCTTTACGGCCCCAGGCGGCCAGTGAAGGGTCCTTCACTTTGCTTTTTACGTATGTGGTCTCTAATGTCGACATAGCTTTTCTGTTTTTTCTTCAAAAGTAAATAATATAATCGCGTTAAAGAAAGGCATAGCGGTTTTGTTGCCATAGGATAACCGGGACCGCTGCTTCTGTCTGAACCTTGATTTACTTGATTAAAGGATGGCTTGATTTTGAAAATGCATCAAGACAATCTTTTAATCCTTTCATCATGGTTCAAATAATTGAGGCATTGCCTGCTGTCTGAACCATGATTTGCCAGATTATAGGATGAAAGGATTTTGAAATGCATCAGGGCAATCCTTCAATCCTACTCATCATGGTTCAGAAAAAAATCCTGTCTAATCCATTAATCGCTAAATCCTGTTACTTCTTCGTCGTGTCCCGCTCCACCAGGTCCATGCCGCATTTGCTGCAGGTACCGGGTTTATCTGAGGTGATATCGGGGTGCATGGTGCAATAGTATTTGCCTTTGGGCTTTTCTGTTGCTGCGGCTTTGGCATCCTTTTTTGGTGCGGTGCTGCAGGCGGCAAAGGCCAGCAGGCCGGTTAATGCGAATAGTACGAAACGTATCTTCATAATTGGTTTATTTGTTTTTTATAAAAGCGGCAAAGCCGAATAGCGATACTACCAGCACGCCCAATGCGGCCAGCATGCTCACTACATCGCGGATGTTTTTACCCGCCCAGGTCATACCGAAATACTTGTGTAAAAATATGAAGGAAAAGCCTTCTGCACGGTCTATCCCTGTAACTTTTTCTGCCAGTTGCGATGTAGTGGTTTCCAGGTACCAGTTTTCGCCGGCAGGGTGCTCCACCTTTTGCACGGGCAGGCGTTTATTGATGAAGCCGTATTCGTTATCGAACTGGCGTATTTGGGTGGTTTTTAGCCTGCCTTTGGCAAATTTGATATTGAAAGACGTCGTTCGGTAGAAACCCGTCAGATACCTTGCATAATCCTGATCGCCATCCGTTAATTCTTTCCCATCGGCCACGTTAAAATAAAGGATGTCCTTTGTAGTGGTGCTTACCTGGTAATAAGTGTTGCCGTAAAACTTTACGATGCCCGTTTTTACGATAGTGCTATCTGCAACAGGCAAATGCAAATTGGAAGCGGCTAAGTCCGCAGTGCTGATCAGTTGCTCATAAGCCTTTTCTTTAGGGGCGATGTTGTGTAGTTTTACGATGATATGAAACGCTGCGCTGATGGTGAAGGTGAACATCACGAAGGAAACGATAAGCCCCAGTTGCCTGTGGAAACGGTGTACAAAACGGGTGTCCTCCCTGCCGGACTGCCTGCGGTTCTGTTGCGCCGTTTTGAACTTCTTCCAAAACAAGCCATAAACCGTTAATCCGCTCAGTAGTGAAAGGAACATGATGCTCACCACAATCAATAGAACCACCAGCCGGAACTGGTCGCCGCCTAAATCTGCCAAAAACTCCCAGGTATGCAGCTGTTCAAAAAACACCAGCATGGCCTTACGGGTATTGTTATTGAAAGTACCCATGCGGCTTTGCATGGTTTCTACGTACACATCCATCCCATCGGGCCTATCGAACGAGACTTTCCAAACCGGCAGCAGGTGGTTGATGGGCTGGTAATGGCCGTCGAAGGTTTTTTGCAGGGTGACACTTTTGATTTTTGATACCGTATCCTGCGTAAAATACCGGGCGAGGTATCTGGCGTAGGCCTGGTCGCCACCTTTGTATTCCTCGCCGGTGTTTGCCGAATAGTAAGTAACGGTGCTATCCTTGCCCATTACCTGGTAAAAGCTTTGCCTCTCTAAACTTATCAGCCCAAAATTGCGGAAGCGGGCGATATGGTTTTTATCCAGCACCTCCTTAATGGATAGCGTGGGCTTCATCCCGCTTTGCGGCAAAGGTTTAAAAACCTCCTGGGCTATGGTGGGCCTGAACCAGTTGGACATGAAAGGATGCGAGAGGCCACTCAACGTCCAGCCGATTACCGGCACCAGGGCTATCAAACCCAGTATGCGGTGCCATTTATAAAAGTTTTGTTTTGCTGTTGCCATGTTAATGTTTTGCTATAGCGTAACTGATGCCAAGGGTAAATATGCGGGGTGGCGCGGCATTATAGGTATCGCCGTATTGGTTGCTGGTTACGGTGGTGGCGTAAAGTTTATTGGTAACGTTCAGCGCATTAAGCCATATGCCTGCGCCATTTAAAGTACCAGCTTTCACATCGTAACCTAGCCTTACATTGAAGATATCATACCCCGAATACGTTTTGGTATTGGCCGGGTTGGTAAAATATTGGTTGATGTGCTGCCACTCTGCCGATAACCTCAAACCGTTAAGGTATGCCGGTTTATAGGTCAATTCGCTGTTGGCTATCCAGGCGGGGGCGTTATTCATACGCTTGCCATTATAGCTGGTAACGGTGCTTACGCCGGTGGCGTAATTGGTGCTCACCTCGCTGTAATCTACATACGTATGCCTTGCATTGGTTCCACTAAAGCGGAAGCTCAGTTCCTTCACAGGTACAAAAGCTACCGAATACTCGATACCGCGGTGGCGGGTTGCGCCTGCATTTTGGTTTTGGGTGGTGTTATCGGGCAGTAACTGGTTGATGATTTCGTTACGGCCCTCCAAATCGTAAAGGCTTGCTTCCAGGTACATCTTTTTATCGAACAGGGCAAGCCAGCCGCCCGCCTCGTAGTTATTGAAGGTGGCTTGCTTTAGTTGCACCAGCTGGCGCGAGCTGTACAGGTCGCCCGTCTCCGGTGGCTGGAAACCCACACTGTAGTTGGCATAAATACCTTTATTGTTTCCGAAGTTGTACGTAAGACCCAGTTTGGGCGCCAGGATATTGAAATTGTTAGTCTCCTGCTGCTTGTATTTGGTATTGCCCGCCGGGATGTTGTTGCTGAACGCGTAGTGGATACGATCGTACCGCAGCCCCATCACCACGCGCAAGTCGGCCACCGGTTTAATTTCATATTGCGCATAGGCAGCCGTGTTGAAAAGCTTGATGCGGTAATCATCTATAAGTCGGCCCGTATTGGTAAAGCCGGTATAGTAATTATTGGCTACATCTTTTTGTATTTCCAGGTATTTGGCGTAGTAGCTGCTAGGGCTGTTATCTACATAAAGCCCCGCTATGAGCCGCGAATGCAGGAAACTAAAATCCGTACGATGCTGCGCCAGCAAGCCAAAACTATGGAACCGCTGGTCGTTCTCTTGCCCGTTAGAGCTGAGGTAATTGCCCGCGTTATCGCGCAAATCAGATATAAAATAGCTTGGTAGTTGCGCGGTTGAATTGTGGCGGTAAAACAGCGTGAGCGAGGTGTTGCTCCAGTCGGACCATTTGTGCTCCAGTTTGGTGTTTGCGCGCAGGGCATCAACCTTGCGGTAGGTAAAACGCTGGTTGGCACCGTAGCTGCGGTTGTAGAAATGAGCACTATCTAAACTGCCGGGTGTTTGGGTGTTGAGGTAGTTGTAGCTAAGTGCTGTAGTTAGTTTCGTAGCCAAATCGAAGTCGTAAGTGGTTTTAAAATTGCCGGAGTATTTGTCGAAATTCGAGTAATCCTGCCAGCTATCTTTTTGATGGGCGATGTAGCCACCGGCATACAAGCCGAACCTGCCCTGCGTAAAACCACCATCAGCATCCACGCGGCGGTAGTGGTAGCTATCACCCTGTACCGACACGTTCGCGGCATAATCTGCAGGTGCACCCTGGGTAATGAAGTTTACCGCGCCACCGATAGCATTACTGCCATAAAGCGAAGATGCCGGGCCTTTGATTACCTCGATATCTTTTACGCCGCTCATGTTTATCTCATAAAGCGAATTGTGGTTGAAGATACCCGTAGGGCGTATAGGCAGGCCATCTTCCATATATAAATAAAGCGCATTGTAGGTAATGGGCTGGCGAATGGCCATGGTATGCTGCTCGTTGCCAAGGTCTACCATGTAAACGCCTGCTGTTTTATTCAGCAGCTGGTAAAGCGCGGTGGCTTTGGTATCATGTATCTGGGTGGCGTTTATCTTGCTGATGGCGATAGGCGCATCCTCGCGCGCCTGCCGGGCGCGACTGGCAGATACCACCACCTGCTGCAAGCCAACGGTAGTTGGTTCAAATTCGATAATAATACCATTTTTCATTTGCGCAAAAGTGAACATGCGCGGGGTATAGCCAACCGCAGCAAAGCGCATGGTTTTGTTCGAGGGGAAATCGAAAACGAAATTGCCCCAGGCATCGGCGGCAAAGCGATAGGTGGGCTCTGTAGCGCTCTCGATAGTGACGTAGGGAATTGCTTCGTGGGTGCGGGCATCCACCACGCGGCCTGTTACGGTAGATTGTGCGGAGGCTGCCGCAGAGATGAAAGAAAACAGAATATATAGTAAAGTAGATGGTTTCATAAAAACGTATAAGTTGCACCTATTAGGCCATGGCTAAATGGAGAGTTGGTTTCTCGCAAAGGCGCAAAGCCGCAAAGAATAGCTTAAAACCCTTTGCGCCTTAGCGGCTTTGCGTGAACTAACCTTCCCAATGCTTGAGCTAATGGCGTTTAAAAAAATATACAGCCCATGCAGAAATTCAAATGCATGATAATAACAACGGCGAACGCCATCATCAAAAAGCTGTATCGAGAAAACTTAGATGGAATTTATGAAAGCCGCGGAGGCTGGAAGATAGGGCGGATTTGGGTGGGCAGGCTTATAGGAAGCTCGGGGCTTGCAATAACCGCCAACAAAACGGAATGGAACTTAACCTGCTCTGGCTCGTTAAATCCCGCTTCCTGGAAAAGGTTCTTTTGCGCTGTGCGTTCGCCGGCTGCTTTGTTGTCTTCGGCCAGCTTTATCTTTTTCATAAAGTAGCACTTGCCATTACAATGCATCCAGGGTTTATCTCGGTTTTCGCAAAGCTTGGCAGCAATATAATTGCGGTTAAGCTCGAAACCCGCGTAAACGAACAGCCGCGTAAAGTTCACTGTTACCAGTGATACGATTAGCAAATATGCGGTTATACGTTGCAGCATTTGGCCGCAAAGGTACGGGTTCGAACTTTAAAAATTTGTCGTCATGTTGAATTTATTTCAACACCCCATCATAAAAGTAGCGATCTTGCATTGCCATTTTGCATAATGGCTACCTGCCGTGTGGGGTACCGAAACAAGTTCGGCATGACGTTTTTTTAATACCCCTGGCTCACCCCAACAAAAAACCCCGCCTTTTTGGGGCAGGGTTCTATTGGTTTTAGGTTTATAATTACTTAGCGTGTTTTAAAACAAAATGGGCGTTGTTACCACCAAAATCTATGTTCATGGCAACCGAATCTGCATATACTTTGCCGCTGTGCGGGTAGTCGGTACCGTTTACGTTTACTTTAAAGGTAAAATCGTCGCCTTTTATTTTGCCATCGTCAACAGTAACATCACCTGCAGGCGAAGAAGCGGTGCCGGTAAGTTTTTCGCCATCTACCTTAAAGTTGTAGCTAATATCAAGTGCCTGTCCATCGGGCGTATTAAGGGTGCCTGTCCACTTGCCGTTCAGGTCGGCAAAGGCCGCCATGGCTATCATAAAGCAGCACGATAATAAAGCCGTAGTAAAAATCTTCCTTTTCATAATTAGTTTTTAATTGTTTGAATACCTAAATGTAGGGTTTTTATTAAAAAACAAATACTACCTCAATATTAATTTTTAACACCGTTTGTTAAGATTTGCCGACGGCCCGGCACAGCCGCCATATAAGCGGACACCCCACCGTCCGTTATCGAACAATCGGATAACTCATTACCATCACAAGTTACTGACTAACAAATAATTGCAAAATTGGCATACATCTTATACAATACTCTTAGCAAGCTTGCTTGCTAAGAAAGGGTAGATAAATCGGTGAAATCAAAAAAAGAAATCGGTGTAAATCGGTGGAATCAATTCTAAATCGGTGTAATCAAAAAAATATGATAAAGAACTATTTAAAAGTTGCCTGGCGCAACCTTATCAAAAATAAGGTGCATTCGTTCATCAATATTGCCGGGCTGTCTGTTGGGATGGCTGTTGCCATGCTGATAGGCCTTTGGATATGGGACGAGCTCTCCTTCAATAAAAACCACCAGAATTACGCCAGCATTGCGCAGGTAAAACAAAACGTTACCAATAATGGCGAGGTACAAACCTGGGATGGCCTGCCCTACCCCTTAGCCGCCGAGCTACGCAAAAACTACAGCAGCGACTTTAAGCACGTGGTAATGGCCGCAGGCTGGGGCGACCACCTGCTGGCCCTCGATGCAAAAAAAACAAACCGCGTCGGCGTTTTTATGGAACCCGATGGCCCCGAAATGTTTACGCTGGAGATGCTTAAAGGCAACCGCAAAGCATTGGCCGATCCATCATCCATCATCATATCCGCAGCAACAGCCAAGGCTTACTTTGCCGATGCCGACCCTATTGGCCAAACCCTCAAGATAGATAATCAGCTTAATGCACGGGTAGCCGGCGTTTACCAGGATATACCCCAGAATGCCACGCTGGCCAATGTAGGTTTCATTGCCCCATGGCAAATGATGTACGTTGCGCAAGACATGAAATCGATGAAGGAGCCCTGGCGGCCAAATTTTTGTACCGTATGGGTGCAAATGGCCCCTAATGCCAGTATGGCATCAGCATCGTTAAAAATACGCGACGAAAAACTGCGCAACGTGAGCGCAGTACTCGCCAAAAAGAAACCCGCCTTGTTTTTACAGGCCATGAGTCAGTGGCACCTGTACGATGAATTCAAGAATGGCATCAATACCGGCGGCCGCATACAATATGTATGGATGTTCGGCATCATCGGCCTGTTCGTTTTGCTGCTGGCCTGCATCAATTTCATGAATTTAAGTACCGCACGGTCAGAGAAACGGGCTAAAGAAGTAGGTATCCGCAAGGCTATAGGCTCGTTGCGGGCGCAGCTTATCTACCAGTTCTTCGCCGAATCGTTGCTGTGCGTGGCTTTTGCCTTTGGGGTCGCCATTTTGCTGGTACAATTCAGCCTGCCGTTTTTCAATGAGGTTGCCGATAAGCAAATGAGCATCTTATGGTCGGCCCCGGCATTTTGGGCGCTTACTTTGGGCTTCAGCTTGCTTACAGGCCTCATAGCGGGCAGTTACCCGGCTTTTTACTTATCATCGTTCCAGCCCGTAAAGGTGTTAAAGGGTTCGTTCAGGGTGGGGCGTTTAGCAGCTATCCCGCGTAAGGCGCTGGTGGTATTGCAGTTTACGGTATCGGTTACGCTTATTATCGGCACCATCGTAGTGTTCCGCCAGATACAGTTTGCCAAGGACCGCCCCGTGGGCTACACCCGCGATGGCCTGTTGGCTGTGCAGGTTGGCGGAGATGCTATCCATAAAAGCATCGCATCCGTAAAGGATGAATTATTGAAGACAGGCACCGTGGTGTCTATGGCCGAGGGCGATGTATCGCCAACGGGCATGGCCGGCAGTACCAGCGCTATAGAGTGGAAAGCTAAAGACCCCAATCTCAGCGTAGATTTCCTGCAAGCGGGGGTGTCTACCGGTTATGGCGGAACCGTGGGCTGGCAATTTAAAGCCGGGCGCGATTTTTCTGATGCCTACCCATCCGATTCCTTAGCCGTGGTCATAAACCAGGCGGCAGCCAAATTCATGGGCATGAAAAACGCTACCAACGAAAGCATCACTTTTTATGGCAATACCTATAAAATTATTGGCGTGATAAACGATATTGTAGTGAACTCGCCTTACGCCCCCGTAAGGCCCGGCGTGTTTTTCCTGAACAGTGGCGCAGGCAGCGCAGTGGTACTGAAAATTAACCCAAAAGTAAGCGCGAACGCAGCCGTAGGCAAAATAGAAACGGTGTTCAAGCAGTTCAACCCCGAGCAGCCTTTCCAGTACAGCTTCGTGGATGAGGCATACGCTAAAAAATTCGGCAACGAGCAGCGTATAGGTAAACTGGCGGCATTCTTCGCCAGCCTGGCCATATTCATCAGCTGCCTGGGCCTGTTCGGTATGGCATCATTCATGGCCGAGCAGCGCGTAAAAGAAATCGGCGTGCGCAAGGTACTGGGCGCTTCCGTTTTCAACCTTTGGCGGCTGTTATCGACAGATTTTGTAATATTGGTTACCGCATCGCTGCTCATCGCAACGCCCATAGCCTGGTACCTGATGCACAACTGGCTACAGAATTTCGAGTACCGCTCGGCCATTTCCGGCTGGTCGTTCGTATTGACGGGTGCCGGCGCAATAGCCATCACCTTGCTTACGGTGAGCATCCAAACCATCAAAGCAGCCCTTATGAACCCGGTGAAGAGTTTGAAATCGGAGTAAAGAGGTTAGAGTTAAGAGGCAAGAATCAAGAGTCAAGAGGCAAGAGGCAAGGGTCAAGGGTCAAGGGTCAAGAGTCAAGAATCAAGAGACAAGAGACAAGAGACAAGAGACAAGAAAATAAAAGGAATCGGTGGAATCAAAAAAATAAAATCGGTGTAATCATATTAATCGGTGTAATCCAAAAAAAATGATAAGGAATTATCTTAAAGTTGCCTGGCGCAACCTCATCAAAAACAAAACGCATACGTTCATCAACGTGTCGGGGCTATCGGTAGGTATGGCCGTGGCTATGCTCATTGGCCTTTGGATATGGGACGAACTATCGTACGATAAATACCACGATAACTATAACCGGGTAGTGAAGGTAATGCAACACCAGGCCATAAATGGCACTACGTTTAGCCAGGTGGCCATTCCTATACCATTGGGCACTATGTTGCGCAGCGATTATACCGGCCCCAACCGCGACTTTAAGTACATGGTGCTGTCGAGCTGGAACTTTGAGCACATCCTTACCGTTGGCGATAAAAAGCTGAGCATGACGGGCAGTTACATGCAGCCCGAAGCACCCGACATGCTCACGCTGAAAATGCTGAAAGGCACGCGCAAGGGTTTACAAGACCCGCTATCTATCGTGATATCGCAAAAGGTGGCAACCGCCATGTTTGGTGGCGATGAACCACTGGGCAAAACCATCAGAATAGATAATAAAAAAGACGTAACCGTTACCGGCGTATATGAAGACCTGCCCCGCAACACCGAGTTCAATGAGCTTACTTATATTTTACCCTGGGAGCTTTACTTGCAGACAGAGGAATGGCTTAAACGCGCAGCAACACAATGGGGCAACAACTCCTTCCAGCTATTTGCGCAGCTAAACCCGGGCGCGGATATTACCAAAGCAGATGCTCGCATAAAGGATTTGAAAAAGAAGAACATCGCCGCGCAAGGCGATAAGGTAGGTGCCTCTTTTAACCCGCAGGTGTTTTTGCACCCTATGAATAAATGGCACCTCTACAGCGAATTTAAAGACGGCAAAAACACGGGCGGCGCCATACAGTTTGTTTGGCTGTTTGGCATCATCGGCGTGTTTGTGCTGTTGCTGGCCTGTATCAATTTTATGAATTTGAGCACCGCCCGCTCAGAAAAGCGCGCTAAAGAAGTAGGCATCCGCAAAGCGGTCGGCTCGGTAAGGGCGCAATTGATAGCCCAATTCTTCAGCGAATCGTTAATGGTGGTGGCATTTGCCTTCGTGCTGTGCATCCTGCTGGTGTGGGTAACACTACCCTGGTTTAACCAGGTTGCCGGTAAAGACATGAAGGTACTTTGGGGCAACCCTGTGTTTTGGTTGTTGGGTATTGGCTTTACCCTACTTACGGGTATTATTGCCGGCAGCTACCCGGCATTCTACCTGTCGTCTTTCCAGCCGGTTAAGGTGTTAAAGGGCACGTTCAAGGCCGGCAAATATGCTGCCTTGCCACGCAAAGTGTTGGTGGTGCTGCAATTTTTTGTATCGGCTACGCTAATTATCGGTACGCTCATCGTATTCAGGCAGGTGCAGTTTACCAAAAACCGCCCTGTAGGCTACGAACGTACGGGCGTGGTGCAAATGAGCATGAAAACGGATGACATCCACAAAAACTTCACCGCTGTACGTAACGATTTGCTGGCAAGCGGCGCTATTATTGAAATAGCCGAATCGGGCAGCCCGCTTACAGATGTGTACTCTAACAGCAGCGGTTTCGATTGGGAAGGAAAAGCACCCGACTTGCAGGACGATTTCGCCTTCATCAGGATAAGCCCCGAGTTTGGCAAAGTTGCCCAATGGCACGTAATAGACGGGCGCGATTTCTCGCGGGATAATAAAGCCGACTCATCTGCCCTTATCCTCAACGAGGCATCGGTGAAATTCATGAACCTGAAGCACCCCGTAGGCGCTACTGTAAAAAGCGGCGATTACAAATACCATGTTATTGGCGTGGTGAAGGATTTGGTGATGTCGTCGCCATACGAACCTGTAAAAACCACACTGTTTTCTTTGTCGGGCGGTGGCGGCGATTTGGTGGATGTTCGCCTGAATCCTAAAATGAGCACGCACGATGCACTGGCCAAGGTTGAACAGGTGTTTAAGCAATACAACCCCGCCAGCCCATTCGATTATAAATTTACCGACGAAGAGTATGCCCGTAAATTCTCCAGCGAAGAGCGTGTAGGCAAACTGGCCGGCTTTTTTACGTTGCTGGCTATCTTCATCAGTTGTATGGGTTTATTCGGCATGGCATCGTTTATGGCCGAACAGCGCACCAAAGAAATCGGCGTGCGCAAAGTGCTTGGCGCATCGGTATTCAGTTTATGGCAACTAATGTCGAAAGATTTCATTGCGCTGGTTTGTATCTCGCTGATGTTTGCTATACCTGTAGCCTATTATTTTATGGGCGGCTGGCTCCAAAATTATAAGTACCGCGCCGACCTTTCCTGGTGGATATTTGCAGCCACTGCCGTCGGCGCTATTGGCATAACCATGCTTACGGTAAGCTACCAGAGCATCAAAGCAGCATTGAGCAACCCGGTGAAGAGTTTGAGAAGCGAATAGACGGTTAAACATGGAGCTTAAGGATCATATTTGAAACCTTATAGCCAGAAAGCTGGCGGGTGAAGCATCAGAAGAAGAACTTAAAGAACTGTCTGATTTGCTTAGGCATGATTCCGCTATGGCTAATAAATTAAGCAACCTTGAAGATTGGTGGCTGAGCGGTAGTAAAGCAGAGCGCGACAATAGCGCTGCGCTATTTGATAAAATACGCAATAAAATCAATCGCAACCAGCAAAATGACGCCAGGCCTGGCATACGGGCAAGTGATAGCTATTCAATAATAAATGAAGGTATGATCAAAAACTATTTAAAAGTTGCCTGGCGCAACCTCGCTAACAATAAAGCGTTCTCTTTTATAAATATTAGCGGGCTGGCCGTGGGTATGGCTCTGGCTATGCTGATTGGCTTATGGATATGGGATGAATATAGTGTGGATGGTTTTCATAAAAACGGAAAAGAATTGTACCAGGTTTATGAACGCCAAATTAATGATGGCATTGCAGAGGCCGGCTACTTTACGCAAGGGCCATTAGCGGAAGAACTAAAAAAACAGGTCCCCGAGGTATTGTACGCCAGCGGGCTGGAACAAAACCACCCCATTACGTTTGAAGCCGGCAATAACGTATTAAAAATGGATGGCAGCTATGCCGGTGCCGACTTCTTTCAAATGTTTAGCTATAAACTTTTGGAGGGGAGGCCCGAAAATGCTTTGAGCAAACCCGGTAGCTTAGCTATCTCCCGCAAAATGGCGGAAGCTTTTTACGGGTCGCCAGCAGATGCCATCGGTAAAACCATCCGTTATGAAAATAAGGATAACTTAACTATTACCGCTGTTTTTGAGAACCTGCCAGCCAACTCCTCGCAGCAGTTTGATTTTTTAAAGGGATGGAAAGATTTTATCACTGAAAACGCATGGGCAGCAACTTGGGGGAGCAGCAGCCCTTATACTTTTGTACAGCTACGCGCAGATGCCGACCCGGTGGCGGTAGGTGCCAAGATCAAAGCATTTATAAAACAATTCAAGGTAGGCGACGCAGGTGCGCAACCAGAGTTGCTGCTACAGCCATATACCGAAAAATATCTTCACTCGTTGTTTAAAAACGGGCAGCTGGATGGTGGCAGGATAACCTATGTGCAACTATTTACCATTGTAGCAATTGCCATTTTGCTAATAGCCTGCGTAAACTTTATGAACCTGGCTACAGCACGGTCTGTTAAGCGGGCAAAAGAGGTAGGCGTAAGAAAAGTTATCGGCGCGGCGAGAGCAAGCCTGGTAAAGCAATTTTTGAGCGAAGCGCTATTGGTAACCTTTATAGGGGTGCTATTATCGCTGGTTATCGTTATCGCATTGTTGCCAGCCTTCAACGGCATCAGCGGCAAGCAGATATCGCTTCCTTATAACCAGCCTCTTTTTTGGCTCACATTGGTTGGCCTGGTTGCAATAACGGGTGCCGTAGCGGGTAGCTACCCGGCGTTATTTCTTTCGGCTCTTAACCCGGTGCGTACATTAAAAGCCGGGTATAAAATAAAACCTTCTGCAGCATATTTTCGCAAAGCGCTTGTGATCTTTCAGTTTGCCATGTCGCTTATTCTCATTGTGGGTGCGGTTGTTGTATCGCGGCAGATGGAGTTTGTGCAGTCGAAAAACCTTGGCTACGACCGCGAGAACCTGGTATATATACCCTTGGAAGGCGAGCTGATAAAAAAGTACGAGCTTTTTAAAGATGAAGCGGGTAGTTTACCCGGGATACAGGCTATCACTAAAATGAAGGAATCGCCTACCGTGATTGGGCATACTAAAGGAGATATTTCCTGGCCGGGAAAAGCGCCTGGCAATTCGCCTTTTTCGGATGCAATGGTAGATTATGATTTTGTTAAAACCATGAAACTGGAGCTATTGGACGGGCGGGATTTCTCAAAACAATTTGCCGATTCGGCCAACTACTTGATTAACGAGGCGGCTGCAAAAAAGATAGGATACAGCAAACCTGTTGGGAAGCCTTTAGCAATGGGCAGCCGCGCCGGTAAGATAATAGGCCTTTTAAAAGATTTTCACTTTAACTCTATGCACCAAAGTATAGAGCCACTCGTTATCCGGCTGGCCGATAACCAAAAGTGGGGGACCATATTGTTACGTATTAAAGCAGGCGACACCAAAAAAGTACTGACGAGCCTCGAATCGATCTGTAAAGAACTGAATCCCGATTTTACATTTTCCTACCAATTTTCAGATGATGAATACGCAAAGCTGTATAAGAGCGAACAGGTAGTAAACAAGCTATCCAACTATTTCGCGGTGATAGCCATCTTTATATCCTGTCTCGGGCTGTTGGGATTAGCCATATTTACTGCCGAGCAACGCACCAGGGAAATTGGCATCCGCAAGATATTGGGTGCTGGTGTTCAATCCTTATTTACCCTTATGCTATCAGACTTTTTACTGCCGGTAGTAATTGCCCTGTTTGTGGCCGCGCCAATAGCCTGGTATTTTATGTCGGGCTGGTTGCAGGGCTTTGTCTACCACACAACTATCGAGTGGTGGATGTTTGCCTTATCGGGCGGCTTGATGATATTGATTGCTGCGGTTACCGTTAGTTTCCAATCTATAAAGGCAGCCTTAGTAAACCCGGTGAAGAGTTTGCGGAGCGAATAGTCGGAGGTCCGTAAGTCCGCACGCATAGAAGTCAATACTCCTTCTTTCGGACTCGAAACTACAAACTTATATAACAACCACCAGTCGCTGCCCATTGGGCACATCGAGGTTCCATAATTCGGCTATGTCTTCCAACTTAACGGATTGAGTTAGGATGCTAAGCTTGCCTTCGGCGGCCAATTGGAACATCTCCGGGAGGATTTCTGAAAAGAGCATGCCAACCTGTTGTTTTGTCCATGCGCCGAGACCCGAGCCGCCTAGCTGGATGTTTACGCTGCGCAGATTTGCCGCGGAGAGCTGGATAAGGTCGCCCATCATAGCACCCACAGATACGTACCTTATCCTGTTTGTAAACGAGCCATCACCCTTCAGGCATTCCAAAATCATTTCGGCGGTATGCCCCCACAAATAATCTATAATAACGTCTATTGGTGTATGGGCGTGGATTTCCTTTAGCTGCGCTTTGAAATGTTCGTCATCCTGCGCAATAATAACGACCTCATCTGCGCCAAGCGTAAGCAATTTATCAAGCGAAGCGGTGTTCCGGCCGGTTGCTATTACTTTGGCAGCCCCGTAGTGTTTAGCAATTTGAACGGCTACTTGTCCGGTAAACCCTGTCGCGCCGTTTATCAGCACTACATCGCCGGGTTGTATATCCGCTTTAAACTTTAGGGCCATTGCTGCGCCGATGACGGCGTTGGGCAGGGCGGCAGCGACAGCATCATCTAAACCGGCGGGGATTGGTACAATACGGCTTTTATAGATAACAGCTTTTTCTGCCAGCATCCCGCTAACGCCCATGCCATAAACGCGGGTGCCATTGGTAAGCAGGCAAACGCCATCGCCGCCAATAACTTTGCCGCCGGTTGTCGGCCCGGCCGAGGAATAATGCGTTCCGCCTGCACGGCCTTTATCGAAATGCTTAATGGCAACTGCTTTTACCGTAACTAAAAGCTCATCGTCGTTTTGTATGGTGGGTTCGGGGAAGTCGGCGTATCGGGGTAAGCCCCCTTCAAGGTACATCACTGCTGCTTTCATATCTTTTGTTTTGTTTACCCAAAATTAGGGTGGAAAGCAGGCAGCGGACGATAACATATGTTATCAAGTTTTGAGCGATGATGGCTTGACCTTAACCACATCGAAGAAAACTCCGTTGAGGTGATCGAAATCGTTATCGGTGGTAAATAATGAAGTAATTTTATTTTTGAGAGATGAACCGGAATGTCCGTGTCGAATAATAAGTTATTTACTATTCCTCAACATTTCTAATGCTATTTCGGCTTCCTCTTCGGTAAGAAAGGCTTCTTTGGGCAATTCTTTTAAACGGGCGATAAGGCTTTTAGTGTCTTTTCCAAGTTTCGTAGCAAAAGCTTCGGGACCTCCGCCGGCCATAATTTCTGAAACAGAATAGGACTTAATCTTAGAAAAGGGGACTTGCTCTTCCATATCTGTTTTGATGTTTTCATTATCCATTGTGTGGCCCTCCTTCTAACAAATTTACGATTTCTTTTTTATAATAGTTCTGCCGGTTATGCTATGTAAATTCAGAAATGCGGCTTACACTTTGCCAATTTGCTTTTGATGCGGCTTAAATGCACGGTACTCACGCCCAGGTACGAGGCAATATAATGCTGTGGTACGCGCTGTACAATATGCGGCCTATCGGCAAGCAGGTTTTGGTAGCGTTGTTCGGGCGTATCGCGGATAAAGGAAACAAATTCGTTGATGTAATGCGTTTGCCTGCGGGCAAATATTTGTAACATCATTTGCATAAAGCCGGGCTCGTTACTCAACTCCTCCATCAATTTGCCCACGTGTCTCTGCTGCATTACATACACCACCGATGGCTCGATGGTTTCGATGGTGAACATACTGGGCGTATTATTCACGAAACTTTCAAGCGAGCTCAGTCCCTCGTTCTCGAAGAAGAACTGCACGGTTTTATCATCGCCATTGTTGTTGAAGTAGAGCCTGAGGCAACCCTTTTCCACAAAAATATACCTATGCGAAACCTTCCCTTCTTCTAACAGTATGGTTTTTGCCGGAAGTTCCAACCTTTCCTGGTATTGAAGGTACTTATCCAGGTGAAGTTTTAATTGCGGAAACTGATCTTTGAACTGGAAAAGCATGGTTTTATTTTAATAGAGTCAAGATACAAGAAATAAGAACCAGGATTTAAAAATTCGACCAAAAAGAAAAAGGTCCGGCGTTTTGCACCGAACCTTTCTTTTATCTTGACTCTGAAACTTAGCAGTATTCTTCAAACGCGCCAATCAGGTTATCAGCAATCATTTGTGCCGGGCGGCCTTCTATCTGGTGGCGCTCTATAATGTGTACCAGCTTGCCATCTTTAAACAACGCCATCGATGGCGATGACGGCGGGTAAGGCAGCATCAGGTTACGGGCAGCATCAACAGCTTCACGCTCCATGCCGGCAAAAACGGTAACCAGGCGGTCGGGGTGTTTTTCGTTGGCGCTTGCCATGCGTGCAGCAGGGCGCGCGTTGGCAGCAGCGCAGCCGCAAACCGAGTTAACCATCACAAATACAGTACCTTCGCTTTTTATAGCCTGGTTTACTGCATCTGCATCCTTCAATTCTTCAAAACCAACTCTGGTCAATTCTTCCCGCATCGGGGCAACTAAATATTCCGGGTACATATGTATGTTAGCTTAATTCTTAATTTATACACAAAAATACCAAATCATTTAACAAAAGGTATAAGTACAAAGAATAAACCCGATTAATTGACGTTCGGGTTATAATTAGTTCATGTTGCGCCGCAATTAAATTTAATCATTATATTGCGGAATCGGTTAACGCTGATCCCTGATTAATAAACTAAAGAAAAAACTTAAAAACAGAACGTTTAGGTAATGGGCATATTTACGCAAAAAAATCAAACCCAACCCAGGGTTGTACAAGTAAGAGTAAAGCACTTCAACAGCTTAAAACTAGCAATTGCGGCAGGCATCATTATGGTAATGGTATTGATGACCGCCATTATGAAACTGAACAGCCAGGTGGCCGAGCAGGCTCATGAGAACACCCGCCTGCACTCGCAAATTGCCGCATTGCAAACCGAGGTAGACAAAACCACCGAAGAAGCTATGCTGGCAAACTCCGAAAAAGACGGCAACCGCAGCCAGGCCGTTAGCTATATCGAAAGCATACAATCCAAGCTTAAAAACATCAATACGTACCTGAGCAAACGCGGGCTGCACAGCATCGGCTTCAAAACCGTTAACCTGAGTAGCAATAAAGCCAAAAGCGACACCAAAATGTACAGCGAGTTTAATACCTACCTGGATAAGCTGGTGAACAACATAGCCTACATGCCAATGGGTTACCCACGCTTAAGCTCCTTCACTTCGTTTTTCGGTTACCGCGGTAATCCCTTCGATTTTGGCAACAGCGAGTTCCACCCGGGTTTAGATTTTAAAGGCAATAAAGGCGATGCCGTAAAATGCACCGCCAGCGGCAACGTAATATATGCAGCCAAAGCAGGCGGCTACGGCAATTGCGTGCGCATCAGGCACGTTAACGGACTGGAGACCTGGTACGGCCACCTATCAAAAATCAACGTGCACGAAGGTCAGCGCGTTACCGTGGGCGATGTAATTGGCAGGGTTGGCTCAACCGGCCGCTCTACCGGCCCGCACCTGCATTACGAGATACGCAAGAACGGCCACCCCGTTAATCCGAAGCAATATTTAAGCTTGAATATGTAACCCAGTTGGCAGTTACCGGTTTGCAGTATCTTTTGATTGCTGTAAAAGCGCTGTTGTTACAGGCGGAACTTTGCTTAAGCCGCTACCTACTTTTAGGTAAAATTGCTAACATGCATCTTTGCCAGTTTCGCGTTGCACACTGCCAACTGAAAACTGGCAACCGCCAACTGTAAAGCTCACCGCCTTTTTTATGCAAGATAATTTCTACGCAAGAAATTGTTTATAATTAATTGTAGCTGTACAAGTTAACGTAATGTTAATTTGATTAATTGGATTCTGTTTCATATTTTGCAGTCCCAATTAATTAACCTGATGAACCCAAAGCCATCTGATGTAAGTACTATTATGATTTTGAACCGCAATGGAAACCCACAGTCGTTGCAGGTAAAAACCAAACATTTAAAAAGAATAAAACATTATGCAGCCGCAGTAGGTGCCATATTTGTAATGCTGGCGGGCTTTATCTTCTACCTAAAAGCCCAAAATACCCGGCAGGAACAGGAGAAGATGGCGCTGCTATCGCAGATAGTGAAACTAAAGGGCGAGATACCTGCAAACCTGCAAAAAGCGGGCGAACAACATTCTGCACAAGGCTACATCCAACAAATAGAAGGCAAACTTAAAACCATAAACGATTACCTGCGCCGCCGCGGCCTAAAGGGCTTCAGCACCAATGGCACAGGCGGTGATGGCAATGCCGAAGGCAAAAAACTATCGGACAAAGAGGTGTACAGCCTTTATAACGATTATCTTAACCAATTGGTGGGCAACGTTGCCTTTACCCCAATGGGATACCCCAAAATAAGCTCATTCACCTCGTTCTTCGGCTACCGCAGCGACCCATTCAACTCGGCCAGTGCAGAGTTCCACCCCGGCGTTGATTTTAAAGGTGCCCGTGGCGATGAGGCCAAAAGCACCGCCAACGGCAAAGTTGTTTTTGCAGGCTGGTACGGCGGTTATGGTAACTGCGTAAGGATAGACCACGGCAACAATTTCCAAACCCTGTACGGGCACTTGTCGCGCATTACGGTAAAAGTAGGGCAGCAGATAACCGTAGGCGAAAAAGTAGGCGAGATAGGCTCTACCGGCCACTCTACCGGCACGCACCTGCACTACGAGGTACGCAAAAACGGCAAACCCATAAATCCTATTAATTTTTTAACGCTGAATAAGTAGTGAGTGGAGAGTGGTGAATAGTTAAGTGGTGAGTGGTTTTGCAACTAACATTCACCGGCTATAAACCATTCACCACTCACCTAATCAACCATTCACTCAATATTAACCACTCTCCACTCACCCAATCAATCACTTCCCCCCATGGCAATCTTCAGTAAAAAAGAAAAAGTAGCGCTGGACCTCCAGGCAATATCAACCCTCATCAGCGAAGGCGCGGTATTAGACGGCAACCTTAAAGCCCCCGCTTTTGCCCGTATAGATGGCACCGTAAACGGCAACATCACGGTTGATGAAGGCCTCATCCTTGGCGAAAAAGGCGTGGTTAAAGGCAATATTATTACCAAAGAAATTGTGGTTTATGGCAAAGTTACCGGCAATATAACCGCATCATCTTTAGAGATCCGCAGCACGGGTAATATTGCAGGCGATATAAAAACCGCTACGCTGCAGGTTGAAGTGGGCGGTGTACACAACGGCAGCCTGAGCATGGCCCCGATTGTTGCCGGCAAAACTATTGGCGAGAAAGCAGCGTAATTCAGTCTGAACCATGATTATTGGGATTTAAGGATTGCCATGATGGATTTTCAAAATCCTTTCATCCCTTCATCAAGTAAATCAAGGTTCAGACAGCAGGCAATGCCAATCTATCTGAACCATGATGAAAGGATTTTAGGATTGCCTGACGATGCAAGGTATCCTATAACCCCCTTCATCCTAAAAATCAAGGCTCAATCATCAGCGACATCATTTAATCATTAAAACGGCGTAGCCATCTTGAGCACTAAATAAAAAATTAATACTTCGCGAAAAATCAGCGGTTCACTTTAATGCAATAATTTACCTCCGCTTTCCTGCATCTCAAATTAAAGCGCGTTATTTACGGGCATGACCAAGCAACGCTATTTCCTGCTGATACTGATATTGGGTGCGCTAACGGCATTGGGGCCTTTCTCTATAGACATGTACTTGTCCAGCTTCCCGGCCATCGCCAAATCGCTGCACACCACTACCGAGAACGTGGCGCTCTCGCTCGCCAGTTTCTTCATCGGTATATCGGCCGGGCAGTTGCTTTACGGGCCATTGCTGGATAGGTTTGGCCGCAAACGGCCGCTGTATTTCGGGCTGGCATTATACATCATCGCATCCATCGGCTGCTATTTTGCGGGCAGCATCGAGATGCTCATCGGGCTGCGTTTTGTGCAGGCCATAGGTAGTTGCGCGGCTGCCGTAGCCTCAATGACTATGGTACGCGATCTGTTCCCGGTGAAAGATAATGCTAAGGTTTTTGCATTATTGATACTGGTGCTGGGCGCATCGCCGCTTATTGCACCTACGGTGGGTGGTTCTGTGAGCGCAACGCTGGGCTGGCACGTAATATTCCTTATCCTTGCTGTAATAGCGGTGCTGATAAGCCTTGCCGTGATATTCCTGCTGCCCGAGAGCTACCCGCCAGATCCATCCTATTCGCTTGCGCCTTTGCCTATTATCAACAGCTTTTGGGGTGTACTGAAAACGCCGCAATTTTACACTTATAGCTTTTGCGGTGCTCTGGCATTTTCGGGCCTGTTCGCCTATATCGCAGCATCGCCCATTGTTTTTATGGAGGTATTTAAGGTGAGCGCCAAAACCTACATCTGGATATTCGCCCTGCTTTCCGTCGGGTTCATCGGCTCCAGCCAGGTAAACAGTATGCTGGTAAAGAAATACAAAAGCGAACAGATCGTAAACGCGGTAATGATAGCCATGGTAGGCATAGCTGTGGTGTTTTTAATTGGCGCGCTGCAAGGCTGGCTGGGCCTGGTGGGTACCATCATCATGATATTCAGCATACTGTGCTGCGTGGGCCTCCTTAGCCCCAATACATCGGCGTTAGCGCTGGCACCTTTCGAGAAGAACGCAGGCGTGGCTTCCTCCCTGTTAGGCGCATCGCAAATGGCCATCGGCTCGGCAGTATCGGTTGGCATAAGCCTGTTCAAAGCCAAATCGGCCGTGCCCATGGCATCGGTCATCATCGTATCCAGCGCAATGGCTTTGTGCTTATTGTTAATTGGCAGGCGGTTTATCAAAACCAAAGTGGAGGCTAAGCAAAGCGGCGGCGTGGTAGCGGCACATTAACACGATTTATTGATTGAGCTATTTACACGATTTTTTGAGCCGATTGCACCGATTGTATTGATTCCACAGAATTCCTTTGATTTTTCACCGTAGAGACGCAATATTTTGCGTCTCAGATTTGCAATGACGATTTGCCTGGGTGATTTGCATGCGGGAGACGCTGATTTAGGTTGATTTCACCGATTGTCTGAACTCGAATTAAACGAATTAACGAATATTCAGAATTTTGCTTTATCCCGACGGGGATGATTCTGGCAATTCTTAAAATTCCGCTAAAATTCGAGTTCAGAAATTAACTGCAAACTGTTACTGCTACTGCCACTACAAACTGCCACTGCCTACTCCCTAACCGCCGTCACCCTCGAACCATCCGCTCCCAGCGTTTCAAAGATGATCTTCTTATCCGATAATTCGTTTACCGAAAAAGGGAAATCGCGGGTTTTGCCCTCGCCCAGGTCCTCGGTATATTTTATATCCTGCCCTGCGGTAGTAAACTTCCCTTGCGAAAGCACCTTGCCGCTCCAGTATATCTGCAAGGTATTGTCTTTATTAAAAACGATGCTAGGCTTTTCGTCTGCAATAACAAAGCGGGTTACGCTATCGCCGGGCGATGCGGGTTTCTCTACCCGTATGTAATTCCATTTGCCGTACAGGCGTTCGGGACTTAGCCCGGGCTTGCAAGCGGCAAAAAGTACAGGAATCAGAGCTATCGCGATGGCGTATTTTTTCATGTTATGAGATGATTCACCAAATTTATCGCAATCCGTTTGCATAAGCCAAAAAAATACCTACTTTTATAATTGTTAAAACAACACTTATTAATTATAACCAATTATGAAGAAGTACTTACTCTTGCTATTTATGGCGGGGCAGTCGGCTGCGTTTGCCCAAAGCAACGGCAGCATCACCATCTCCAACGATTCTAAGGAAATCATCAGCAGGCACATTTACGGTCAATTTGCAGAGCACCTGGGCCGTGGCATTTACGATGGTTTTTGGGTAGATAAAAACCTGCCCGTGAAAAAGCAGGGTAGGATACGGCTTGACCTGGTAGCCGCCCTAAAAAAAATAAAAATACCCAACCTGCGCTGGCCGGGCGGCTGCTTTGCCGATGAATACCACTGGCGCGATGGCATTGGCCCCGCCGCAAACCGCCCCCGCATGGTAAACACCAACTGGGGTGGCGTTACCGAAGATAACAGCTTTGGCACGCACGAATTTTTAGAACTTGCCAAACTGCTGGGTACCGAGCCATACATTGCCGGCAACCTGGGCAGCGGTACGGTAGATGAGATGAGCAAATGGATAGAGTACCTTAACAGCAACAGTACCAGCACAGTAGTACAGCAACGTAAGGCAAACGGCCAGGCCGATTCTTATAAAGTATCTTTTTGGGGCGTAGGCAACGAAAACTGGGGCTGCGGCGGAAACATGACTGCCGAATACTACGCCAACGAGTTTAGGCGTTATGCGTCCTTCGCTAAGGATTACCCCGGTGCGAAATTGAAGAAAATTGCCAGCGGCGCCAACTCTGATGATTACCACTGGACCGAAACCCTTATGAAAAACATCCCTAACAATATGATGTGGGGCGTATCTATGCATTATTACACTCTCCCTACAGGCAACTGGGGCAAAAAGGGCTCGGCAACCAGCTTTAGCGAAGCCGAGTACTTTAACACCATGGTAAACTGCATACATATGGACGACCTGGTTACCAAACATGCCGCCATAATGGATAAATACGATCCGGATAAAAAAGTGGCCCTTGTAGTTGATGAGTGGGGTATTTGGACCGACCCTGAACCAGGCCCCAGCGCCGGTGTCCTGTACCAACAGAACAGCCTGCGCGATGCACTGATAGCAGGTACCACGCTGAACATATTCAACAACCACTGCGATAGGGTGAAAATGGCCGAACTGGCCCAAACCGTAAACGTATTGCAGGCGCTTATCCTCACCCAAAAAGAGAAGATGATCCTCACCCCTACCTACCACATATTTGATATGTACCAGGTGCACCAGGATGCCAAATACCTCAACATCAAACTCAACTCGCCCGATTATGAGGTGGATGGCAAAAAAATAGCTGCCGTAAACGTTTCTGCTTCGCAGGATGCTAACGGTAAAATTCACATCTCCTTAGTAAACCTGGATCTGCACAACACCGTTACCATAAGCACCGCGCTTAAGGATATCGTATGGACCAACGTGAAAGGCACCATCCTTACCTCGGCCAATATTACCGATGTAAACACCTTCGAGCAGCCCAATAAATTAACCTTGAAAAATTTCACCGGCGCCAAAAAAGACGATGATAAGCTGGTAGTTACGCTGCCATCTAAATCGATAGTAACGCTGGAACTGAACTAAGGGGTTGAAGCGCGGCGCCGTTACCCGGCGACGCTGTCAGTCCACTGTATAATGCCCTACTGTTAGCTTTAACAAGCAAACAGTAGGGTTTGTTGTAAATAGGGCATTTTACATGTACCCTGCCCACAATTTCCTACACTTCACATTTAAAAAATTACCTTAAACGAAAAAATAGCTATCGGTAGTTTAAAAACAACTCTTAAAAGGAATAAACCCGACTGTGGCATCACCATTGCACTAAGTGTAAAAAAAACACAAAGCTAACGCCTATTTCAACTATCACAAATAAAGCCGTTTGCTATTAAAAAAAATTACTTAGACCTGAATGATGATTGCCGGTGTAAAAAAAGTCCCCCTATTACGCTACTGCCTTATTGTAATGCTTATCGTCGTCCTTTCGGGCAGTGCTTTTTACTTGTACCTGCATTACAACAAAGCCGAAAAGATACGCAGTAGTTTCCAGCAGATGATCAGTGCCCGCGAAAACTCGGCCCTGATAGATAGCTGCATTGTAGAGCTTTACAGTGCCGATAACAGCGGCCGCATGTATGCCCTCACCTCCAAAAAAGATTACTTCGTACGGTTCAACAAGCAAATAAACAGCATCCACAGTATTATTGATACCATTAATCACCGCAACAGAGCTACCTCCAGCCTTGCGCAGGATGCAGAGCTGGGCAGGCTCATCAGCGAGAAATCATTAAAGACAGACAGCTACATCCGCTTGATGGCACTTACCGATAGTTTGCTGAGGTCGGCACGCAAAATTAACACAGGTTTAGGCAATGCCGATAACAAATACCTGATGCAGCCTGTGGTGAAGCGCGTAAAAACCGAGATACACGTAGATACCATACGCCCCTTGCTTACAGCGTCGGCTCCGGTAAAGAAAAAGGGCTTCTTAGGCCGTTTGTTCGGTAAAAAAGAAAAGCAGCAAGAAGCCAAAATGGCCCCCCTGCTGGTACAGCGAACTACCGATACCACCATTACCACCATGACGCCTACGCCAAAAGTGGCCCGCGTGTACAACAATTATTACAGCAAGCTTTACGAGGCCAACAACAACCTGCGCAAGAACGAACTGGAGATGCTGGAGATAAACAACCGCCTCATTAGCCAGATCATCAGCAGCCTGAAGAAATATAAAGTAGCCGAGCAACAGTACATAACCGCCAGCAAACAGGATGTGAACAGCAACGTTTCTACGGTGTTGTACGAGCTGAGGAAGCTGTCGGGCCTGATGTTTATCCTGCTTACCCTGGTGGTGGCGATAATCCTGTACAACATCTGGAAGATATTCAAGAACGAGGAGGAAATGTTGATTTACACCGAAAAAGCCGAGAACTACGCTTTATCGAAGAGCCGTTTTATGGCCAGCATGAGCCATGAGATACGCACGCCGCTCAACTCCATTATCGGTTTTTCTGAACAGCTTACCCAAAGCGAAATGAACGAGCCGCAAAAAGAGCAAATCAATGCCATCCGCAGTTCATCGGAAATGCTGCTGGATGTGGTGAACGAGATACTGGATTTTAGCAAGTACGAAACCGGCAAGATGAACTTTGAGGCAGCACCCTTTAAGCCTTATGAAGCCATTGCCGGCGTGGTTAACAGCATGCAGGTGCAAGCCGGGAAAAAAGGCATCGTACTTAACCACCAGATTGATTTCGACAAGGATGTTTGCTTACAGGGCGACTGTTTCCGCCTGAAGCAGGTGGTTATGAATTTGGTGAGCAATGCCATCAAGTTCACCCCCCGCGGCTCGGTATTTATCAATGCTTTCATTACCGATGGGCGGCAGCCCGGCTTCAACGTACTGAACGTGTACGTGCGCGATACCGGTTTGGGTATCGATAAAGACAACCTGCCATTTATATTCGATGAGTTTTCGCAGGTGTCATCGGCACAAAAAGCAACCAACACGCCGGGCACCGGCCTGGGGTTGGCCATCGTAAAAAAAATAGTAGAGCTACAGGGCGGCAGTATCAATGTAACCAGTAATGTTGGCAAGGGCTCTATATTCAGTTTTAAGTTACCCATGCAGTTAAACGCTACGGACGCCTGCAAAGCAACAGAAACGCAAAGCACAGTTAACCCCAGGGAATTGGTTGCAGGCAAGCGTGTATTGGTGGCCGAGGATAATAAGCTGAACGTGCTGCTGGTAAGCACCATCCTTAAAAAATGGGGCCTTATCTTCGATGTAGCCTGCGATGGCCGCGAGGCCCTGCAGCTTTTTGAAGACCATACGTACGACATCATCCTTACCGATATCGAGATGCCTGAAATGGGCGGAATAGAATTTTCGCAACTGGTGCGTGCAAACGGCAACCCGCAGAAAGCGTCGCTACCTATATTGGCGCTTACGGCCAATGTATTGAAAGAAGACCGGGATAAGTACCTATCCGTAGGTATTACCGGCGTGGTGCTGAAACCATTCTCAGAACGTAACCTTATTGATAACGTTGCAGCCGCCCTTAGCGGCGAGCCGGTGATGGTAAATAGCTAAGCGTTCTTTTTAATGGCCTTGCCCAGTGCGCGCTCTGCTTTTTTCACCTCGTCTTTTTCGCTTAGGGGTCCTTCGGTTTTCAATTCTTTTTGTTTTGAGGCTGCTGGGTTAATTGCGCCGTTACTTTTGTTGCCAGCTTTTTCTGTTGATGATGCCATAATGTTATTCTCCTTATCAAAGAATAACTTATCATGTTGTAAAAGGTTTACGAAAACTTAACGCAGATGGGTATATTCCAGCTGTTGCAGGGCAAAGTTCACCTTGGGGTATTGGGCTCTCATGTACATCAGTTCGCTCACCTCAGCTTCGGTGGCCGTGCCTGTAACAAAGGCCTCTAAAATACCACTATCTATATACTGCTGCTGTATCATTGCGCTGGTTCCTGATAACGTTGAACGATTCTTTTAGTATCTGCCTGATGGCTTCCTCCGACTTATTCAGTTCGACTGCCAGCGTGCCGGTGCTTTTGCCATGATAATGGATGCCGCAAAATACCTGGCGTTGCTCGGGCTCCATCAAATCTGTAAACTTATTGCGCTGTTCGGGCAAGGCATTAGGTTTTGCGGCCTGGTCGGCACATTCAACAACGGTTTCTAAAAAGGAAGTCAGCTTTTTACGCGCTATTATCTGCAACTGGCAAAAGGTATTTACGCCGGGTTTGGTAATGGCCTGTATATCGGTAAACTGCAAGCCGTTGAAAATATCTACCAGGCATTGTTCGGCAATGGGTTTGCTCTTTGTGACCTCAAAAAGGAAACCAAGCAGCATACTTCCGTAGCTGTTATACAAATCTTGCCGGGTTTGTACGCCATTTGGCAAAGCCGAGCCGTGGTTAGTTAAGTTCTTCTCCAAAATGGGGTCGGGTATAAATGCGTATAAGCGTAATCAAAAATGAAAGGATATTAGGTTTTTATGCCAATAAATATACTGTTTAAATACAAATCTGGGGTTAAAAAAATTTCTTTCTATAATAATTCAGACAGTGTAAGCCCGTGTTCCGCAATGTTCAACTGTTAAATTTAGTTAAATCCCCGGCACTCATTATCAGCATGCTACCTTTTTTTATACTTTTAAGCCATGCCTAAATATCTGCTGATTTTTGCCCTCCTGTTATCCTATTCGGCTGCGTTGGCCCAGGGCACATTCAAGGGGCGCGTGTTTGAGGATAAAACACGCGTAGGTCTCGGCAATATCTGGATAGAGAACCTCAACAATAAGCAGAATACGCTATCAGACAAAAAGGGTAACTTTTCGATCCCCGCCAAACTTGGCGACCTGGTTTTATTCAAAAGCTTTGGCTACTATAACGATACCGCAGTGGTTACCAGCCTTGGCAATTCCGAAATATTTATGTTGCCTCAGAACATACAGCTTAAGCAGGTAGATATCACCACTACCGATTTGGCGAAGAAGTTCAAAGATTACGATAAGGAATACCATGGCCAGACGATGGTTTACCACCGCGACCGCATGGGCAACTTAGATGGTGGCGCGGTTTTTCGCGTGCATTACTGGAAAAAAGGCGAGCGCGATAAAGCTAAACTGGCCAAAAAACTGCATGATTTTGATATGATGGACCGCATCCATGAGCTCTTTGTGCCCGCAACTGTAGGTCAATACGTACCCCTTAAGGGCGAGGAACTGGATAACTTCATCAGCCTATACACCCCCAGCGTGAAAGTCTTCGACCGTAAGGACTTTAATATGATAACTTACATGAGCGATA
The DNA here is from genome assembly GCF_056406215.1 of Mucilaginibacter sp. P1_D10. Lineage (NCBI taxonomy): Bacteria > Pseudomonadati > Bacteroidota > Sphingobacteriia > Sphingobacteriales > Sphingobacteriaceae > Mucilaginibacter > Mucilaginibacter sp. P1_D10. The sequence continues at coordinate 90,701 of NZ_JBFUAP010000016.1, forward strand.
GCTACAAGCAATACCAGGCGCTGCCGCCCGATAAGCGGAAGCCAGCTACTTTGAATAATTAAATTATCCCTTCAAGATAGACAAGCCCGTACCAAGGGCCACCACATCTTCTACCGCGCCAACAACCGGGTCTTTTACATGAGGTATTTTATCGGCATACTTGCGCAGGTAAAAACTGGCGAAAGTGGCCGCTAAGGCCGATGCGCCGCCTAACAGCATACCATCTATAACGCTTTGCCGGTTGGCCTTGAATATGGTTGCACCCACGAACGCGCCCGATACCACGCGCCCCAGTAGCTGCGGCATGCCAATCCTATCCGGCGCAGTAGGCAGTTTATCGCCGGCAATTTCGGCAACAGAAAGCAGCTTGGTAATAACGGCAGTAACCGGCATTTGTATAAACCGCAGCGCAGAGCTCGACAGGGCCGGATTGGGGTGATTGCTTAAATAATGACTAGCCAGCATGGGCGCAATAGTAGCGCGCATACCCGCAACAGCGCCCAGCCCCACAGTTTGCCATATTACATTAGGTGTTTTCATGATGTTACAACAAGGGGGATGGGTTATAGTTTGGAATAAGTGCAAGCCGCCTAGTTGCATACAGGCGGAGGACGCCCGGATGGGCAGAACTAAGCGGACAGGATCAATTATCGATTAATCATTCACAACTACAACAGGCTGCCTTATATAAGTTTCACTATCCAGTTGGCCCACCAGCCATACTGCCAGATCGGCCCTTGTAATACCGTGAGCTGCCGATTGAATTCCCTAATTGTTGAACATTATTTAAGTGTATATTGCACAATTATTATCAACGGCAATCTATTCAACAAGCAGAACAGTTCAATCCAAAATTGAACTTTATAAAACCATCCGTTTAATAACAGTTAACAGTAAGACTTTTCAATTTAAAGAGATGAAGATATATTTTAGGTTTTTGATATTTGCTTTAACCTTTTTTTCGCTGACTGCGTACGCGCAGAATAAACGCGGCCATAGAAGTCCTGTAAGTTATCTGAACCCCATTTTCGCCGGAGATTATGCCGATCCCAGTATTTTGCGGGATGGCAAAGACTATTATATGGTCCATTCATCTTTTGAATATTATCCGGGCCTGTTAATTTGGCATTCAACCGATCTCATTCATTGGAAACCGGTCACCCATGCCCTGCATAAATATGTCGGTTCTGTTTGGGCGCCTGATCTGGTGAAGTATAAGAACAAATTCTACATCTATTTTCCTGCAAATAATACAAACTATGTTGTAACCGCTCCATCAATTGAGGGGCCGTGGAGTGAACCGGTTGAGTTGAAGATGAATTATATCGATCCGGGCCATTTTGTGGATGCAGCAGGCAAACGTTATTTGTACTTCAATAACGGTGGATATGTCCCCCTATCAGACGATGGACTTTCTGTTGCCGGAGAGATCAAGCATGTATACGACGGGTGGAAAATACCAGCCGAGTGGTCTATCGAATGTTTTTGCATGGAAGGCCCCAAAATGGCTAAACGAGGAGATTATTATTACCTAACTGTAGCTGAAGGCGGCACGGCAGGCCCGGCTACCAGTCATATGGTGGTATCGGCACGTTCAAAATCACCTTTCGGACCATGGGAAAATTCTCCCTATAACCCCATCATCAGGACGAACGACCAGTCGGAAAAGTGGTGGTCGAAAGGGCACGGCACCTTGTTTGAGGATGCAAACGGGCAGTGGTGGATGGTGTATCATGCTTATGAAAAAGGTTTTTATAATATGGGCAGGCAAACGTTGCTGGAACCTGTTGAATGGACCGCCGATGGCTGGTATAGAATACCCCATAACACCAAAGCGGGCAAACCTGCTAATAAAATCGTTCAAGCACAATCAACCAGTTCAATTTCATTAAATGACAATTTTAGCAGTAAGGAACTACAACCGCAATGGCAATTCTGGGGTGGCTACGATACCAGCAGATTTCATTTAGAAGATCGTCAGTTAACCGTTACGGCAAAAGGGAGTTCGGTTGCCGATTGTTCACCATTATTATGTATCCCCTACAGTCATTCTTACACAACGCAGGTTGAATTGGAAATGGAAGGAGATGCGGTGGGAGGCCTGGTTTTGTTTTATAATGACAAAATCTATTCGGGTATACTGGCAGATAAAGAGAATATCCTGGCCAACCTAAGAGGCTGGCAGTTCCCAACTGTTCGTTCAGTCATAAAAAGAAAGGTATTCCTTCGCCTTAAAAACATTAACAGCACGGTAGACATGTACTACAGTCGTGATGGAAAAGAGTGGATCAAAATAGAAAATTCGGTAGAAGTTTCCAGTTATAACCATAATGTGCTGGGTGGGTTTATCAGTTTGCGGCTCGGGCTTTGTTCAATTGGGGAGGGTACAGTAAGATTTAAAAATTTTATTTATGAACCCATCAAATAAGCTGAGACTCTCGGGAACACGAAACTATATTTCCGGCTAAAGAAACAGGATGGAAATGAAATTGTATTTGAACAAGTGTACTTAGCCGGGGAGGTATCAGATGTTGGCCTTACGGAAGTGACCACTATAAAGGAACGCTCAACAAAATCGTCGTTAAAACGACTTTCTTTGTGCTGGCCAAAACGGTGAATACGGCAAAGAGTACAACCACCCTATGAAAAAACAACCACAACATACGGCCGCATCGGCAAAAAAACAACCGAGGGTTGATATATCTACCCCAAAAGATAAAGAAGAAAAGCACAATCATAACCATGAAGAAAACGAAGCCGGTCATGACCATGAACACGGCGGCATATTCGGCAAGAACACCGAACTCATATTTGCGGCGCTATCCGGTGCCTTCCTGGCGTTAGGTTTCGGGCTTTCGTTCGTTCACTCCCTGCCGCCACTAACCAGCACTATACTCTACGGTACCGGCTATTTCTTCGGTGGGTTCTTTACTACAAAAGAAGCTTATGAAGCAATTAGCAAAGGGCAGTTTGAAATCGACTTTTTAATGTTGGTTGCCGCTATTGGTGCTGCATTTTTAGGCCAATGGGCAGAGGGGGCGCTGTTATTATTTCTGTTCAGTTTCGGGCATTCGCTGGAGCACTACGCCATGGAGAAAGCTACCAAATCCATTGCAGCCTTGGCCGACCTCGCACCGAAAATGGCGCGGGCATTCGCTGGAGCACTACGCCATGGAGAAAGCTACCAAATCCATTGCAGCCTTGGCCGACCTCGCACCGAAAATGGCGATAGTGCGCCGGGATGGAAAAGAAACCGAAGTATCGATTGAAGAACTGGTTCTGGGCGACATCATCATCATCAAGCCAAACAGCAAGATTTCTGCAGATGGGGCCGTAATAAAAGGAGAAAGCAGCGTGAATCAGGCACCGATTACAGGGGAAAGTGTACCGGTAGATAAGTCCCCGGTGGCTAACGCCGACAAGGATTACAATGATAAAACACTTAAAGCGGAGAACACGGTATTCGCCGGTACGATAAACGGCAGCCATGTACTGGAAGTTAAAGTAACCAAACTCGCCGCCGATTCAACGTTATCAAGATTGGTAAAATTGGTAAACGACACCGAAGCGCAAAAATCGCCCACGCAACTGTTTACCGATAAGCTGCAAAAATTCTACGTTCCTGCGGTACTCATTTTGGTAGTGCTCTTACTTTTTGCTTATTTGGTTATTGATGAACCCTTTAGTAAAAGCTTTTACCGGGCAATGGCGGTTTTGGTTGCGGCCAGCCCATGTGCATTAGCTATTTCGACACCAAGTGCGGTATTAAGTGCCATCGCCCGCGCAGCAAGAGGTGGTGTGCTTATAAAGGGTGGCGGGCCATTAGAAGAATTGGGCGGCTTAACCGCCATAGCTTTCGATAAAACCGGGACATTAACTGAGGGTAAACCGCAATTAACCGGAGTGATGGCATTAGCCAGGCTTTCCGAAGATGAAGTTTTAGAGATTGCAATTGCTGTTGAAAAACTCAGCGACCACCCCTTAGCTGCGGCCATAGTTAAGGGCGGTTTAGAAAGATTAAAACAGAAAGATATTCCATCGGCCAAAAACTTACAGGCGGTTACCGGGCATGGGGTAAAAGCTACGGTGGATGGCAAAAAAATCGTAATCGGTAACCGCAGCCTCTTTAAGAAACTTTCGGAAGACGTGCATGCCCAGGTTGAAAAGCTGGAAAAAGAAGGCAATACAACCATGTTGATAGAGCAGGATGGCGAAATCGTTGGCTTAATATCACTGATGGATGTACCCCGTAAGGAAGCAAAGAAAACCCTGGCAGAACTGAAGGACCTTGGCATTAAGCGGATGATTATGCTAACGGGCGATAACCAGCAGGTAGCCGAAGCCGTAGCCAAACAAATAGGCATCACCGATGCCATGGGCGGCTTGCTTCCCGAGCAAAAAGTGAAAGCCGTTCAGGATTTGATAAAAAAAGAAAAAAGAGTTGCCATGGTTGGCGACGGCGTAAACGATGCGCCTGCAATGGCAAAAAGCACTGTGGGCATTGCCATGGGGGCAGCCGGTTCAGATGTTGCTTTAGAAACAGCTGATATCGCTTTAATGGCCGATAGGTTGGACAACCTGCCGTTCGCAATTGGCCTGAGCCGCCAGTCGCGCCGCATTATTAAGCAAAACCTGTTCATCAGCTTAGGGATGGTGGCTGTATTAATTCCGTTAACCATATTGGGCATATCAGGCATAGGCCCGGCGGTTATCGGGCACGAGGGCTCAACCCTGGTTGTTGTATTTAATGGCTTGCGGTTACTGGTTTATCAAAACGGGAGGAAGTAACATTCGCAGGTTCGCCTCAGAAATAAAGCGGTGGAGAAAACATAGGGGCTAAGGCCCCCGCATCGGCAAGTGCCTAAACTTGATGAAAGAAAATGCCAAGCGGCTAAGCTTGCGGCCCTGGCATTGGGGTTAGGTAAGCGTGGACGATTTACAAACAGTTGCATTTAGCGGAGGAAGCCTTTATAGGCGGGTAAACTACCGTTTAAAAGTTCACACTTCATAACGATATTTTGTAGTTTAAAATCTACTCAATTATACAAACCGGGTAATTGTTGATAACTTGAATAATTAATTTTGTTACAAATGCAGATGATTAATAGATTTGACAAAATCTGTCAATTCTATATGCAAAACCTAGGCAGCATGATAAGAAAATTACGAGGTGACAATAAATTGCCTTTAAAAGTTGTTGCCTTAGGTATAAATATAGATCAGGCAATTCTAAGCAAAATAGAACGAGGACAGCGCAATGCAACGAGGGCGCAAGTAGTAAAACTTTCAGAATACTTTAAGGCAAATCAAAATGAATTATTAACAATCTGGCTTTCCGAAAAGCTCATTTTGGAGATAAAAGGTGAAGATATTGCTCTTGGTGCATTGAAGCAAGCAGAAGAAATAATCAAGCTGGATTATAAAACAAAGAAAAACAATTAGGCATAGATGGGTAATATTAGTGAATTAGAAGAGACGGTTTTGTCAATAGACGAGGAAAAACCATCCCTGGCAACTGAAGGTCATTTCCTGAATACGGATAAAAAATCGAATGAATTAATTTCGAGTTCAAGGGGTTTTAGTGTAAATGATAAGGTTGAGGAAATACAAGGTTCAAAAATTAATGCAATCGGGCTATTTTCTGGTGCTGGTGGTTTAGATATAGGAACCCAATTGGCTGGCGCAAAAATTATATCAAGCCTGGATTTTGACAAGGATAGCGTTTCTACCATTAGTGCAAATAAATATTTTAGCCATGCCGAGCATATACACAACGACATAAGAAATGTTACGGCAGATGACTACCATAATATAATTAAGGCTAACAATCCTGAAAAATTAATTCTTGTGGGTGGTCCGCCATGTCAACCATTTTCAAAAGCGGGTTATTGGGTTACCCATGAACGGCGAAAAGCAAATGCCGACCCCAGAAACATGATAGGGAATTATTTAACGTTGATTGACGATATTAAACCGGATGGTTTCTTGTTGGAAAATGTTGAAAGCATTCTACACCCGACAAATAAGATTGCTGTTGAGGACCTCATAGAAACTATTGACAAAATGGGGTATCAATTAAATGTTGTTAAAGCAAATGCTATTGAATATGGCGTTCCTCAAAAAAGAAAAAGGGTGTTTTTTATAGCCAGCAAAAAGGCTATGGTAGGGGCACCCAAAAAAACAAATGGAAATAAAGAGGATATCGATTTAAACAGGGATCTTCTTCCGTATGAAAGTGCTTTTAGTTGGATCAATAAATTCGACGGTCCAAGCCTGTTCGAAAAAGAGGAAGTTACGCTAGGAAAAACGTACTCAAGGGAACTTATGGCAGTGCCGCCAGGAAAGAATTATATCGCACTAACCTCAAGAGAAAATTACCCCAATCCCCCTTTTACCGCCGGCACTCGATTTTGGAGTTTTCTTTTAAAATTACACCCCGACCAGCCATCATGGACGATCTCCGCACAGCCTGGACCATGGGTTGGTCCTTTCCATTGGTCCGGTAGAAGATTACGGGTATCAGAAATAGCCGCATTACAAACCTTCCCCGAGGATTATCAATTTGTCGGCTCAAGAAGGTCAATTCAAAAACAGATTGGTAATGCTGTCCCTTGTTTACTTGGAAAAGCGATGGTAGAATACTTAATTGCCAATATTTAATGAGTCTAAAAATAGTAAGTATTTTTTCAGGAGTAGGGGGTATAGATGCGGGATTCGAAAAAGCAGGCTTTGAAACTGTATTTGCGACTGATATCTGGAGTATGGCATGCGAGTCGTTAAAAATAAATTATCCTGGTGCCGAGGTAGTATGTGATACCATCGAAAAAATTGATTTTAGTTCTGTAAAACAAAAACACGGAACAATTGATGGTTTGGTAGGTGGGCCGCCGTGCCCACCTTTCTCTAAGTCGAGATTTTACAGAAAGGAAAAAGGAAGAGGTATGGACGACGAGGATGGATTTATGACTGTATCAAATTATTTTCGTACAGTTGAAGAATTAGACCCCAAATTTTTCTTGTTTGAAAACGTCCATGGGTTTGTGTTTAGTCCACATAAAACCGCCTTAGAGTTTGTAGCATCCGAAGCGCAACGACTTGGATACAAAATTTTTCATAGGGTTATTAATTCTGCCGACTATGGCGTTCCACAACAAAGGCAACGATTTATTTGTGTTGGTGTTAAACGCAAGATGGCAGACTTTGTATTTCCTGATCAAACACATTCAGACCCAAATAAAGCAGTTGACAAAACGGCAAGTTGGGTAACGTGTGGAGACGTATTATCTGATATTGATTTTGACCTTGCCGAAGATGTAAATATGCAAGCTGGTTCAAAGCATAAAGACTTGTTAAGGCTTGTTCCTCCTGGGGATAACTATCTTTTTTTCACAGAAGAAAGGGGCCATACGGAACCGATTTTTAAATGGCGGTCAAGGTATTGGTCATTTTTGTTGAAACTTTCTCCTGATCGGCCGTCTTGGACTATTCAGGCAAGCCATTCTAATAACATGGGGCCTTTTCATTGGAAAAATAGATTTTTGCGAATACAAGAGATAAAAAGGATTCAATCATTTGAAGATGATTATGTTATGTTAGGCTCCTTTAAAGATCAATGGCGGCAGGTTGGCAATGCAGTACCACCATTATTAGCTTATGTAATAGCAAATCAAATAAAAAAACAATATTTTAGTCAAGCGCAAAATAAATTAGTGGTAGACAAAAATAATTTAGAGACATTTTAATGAATCGTTACGAAGCAAATTCAAAGGGAGGAATTGAAGCTGGTGAGCCTTTTACCCGTTTTAATGAGTTTAATGAATTTGAAAAAATTCTTATTGATAATAATTGGAACCCAGCTGAAGTAGGTCAGGGTCAAGGAGGGTATTATTTATTTAAGGTTTTTATTGACTCAAAACAAACTTTCTTACATACTTATTTAAAAAAAGTAACTTTTGGGGGAAGAGAAAACAGGCCCTATGAAAAAAGGGCACAATTTTCTGCTGCACTTGACAGAAGAGGATTTAAAGCGACATCGTCTGCTAATACATTTAAGCTAATATTAGCATTATATAAAAGTTCCGAATCTTCGGAAACAATCATTTGCGCTTGGGATACAGAAGATTGGGGGTATAATGAAGGCCGTGCTTTTAATTGTTTTATTGATGTGAGGGTTATAGCACAATCTATTAAAACTGGATTTGCACAACATAGAACTTCTATTGGTCAAATTGCATGTTGCTTTAAACCGGAATGGTTTTTATATTACCTAAACAACAAAGACAATCTACATAAAAGAATAATTGAAAACCCAGAGCCCCTTACTAACGAAAGAAACGTCTCGACATTAAAAGACGATTTGTTTTCATTAATAGGTGATGGCATTCCTAAGTTCGATGATCTGTTTCAAGTAATAATAGATATTTTAAAAAATCACGAGGGTATTGCCAGTGTGAGCGAAATGGAAGAGGAGGCAGCAGATATTTTTGAATTAACAGATACCGCTCGTCAAACTGTTCATAATGCTGATGAGGGATATAGAACAGAATTGGGGTATCGTTTGGCTTGGGCGAGAAATTATTTAAAACGAGCAGGATTAATAGAAAGTCCGAAGCGATCAATTTGGATGCTTACAGAGGCCGGACAAAATATCATGTTCGTTAATAAAGAGGAAATAAAAAAAATAACCACTGAAAGAGATGTCACTAACGAACTTATTATAAGTTTTTTAAATAATGTTGAGGGGGAAGATGACATAGAAATAGAAAAAAATGAAGAGAACAACGAAATCGAACATCCTTTTGATCCCAATCTAGTAGATATTAAGACTCGAACCATGTCTATGGATTTAATTTTGAAAAGACTGTATAGAGGAGAAATCAATTTAAATACAAGTTTTCAAAGAAAAGCAGGTTTATGGGATATAATAAAACAAAGCAGATTAATTGAATCAATTTTAGTTAAGTTTCCATTGCCAGCTTTTTACTTCGATGGTTCGGACGATAATAATTGGCTTGTAGTGGATGGATTACAACGTCTAAGTTCATTAGATAATTATGTAAACAAACGAACATTCGGCTTACAAAAAATGGAGTTCCTAAGCCAGTTTAACGGAAAGAAGTTTAATGAGTTACCGCCGTATTTACAAAGGAGAATCGAAGAGTTTGAAATTACTTCTTATATAATAGCACAAGGCACCCCCAAAGTACTTAAATTCAATGTCTTTAAACGGATTAATACTGGCGGTTTAACACTTACGTCACAAGAAATTAGAAATGCCTTAAATCAAGGCAGGTCCGCAGATTTTATTAGAAGACTTGCTGATATGCGTTCTTTTAAAATAGCCACGACATTTTCAATCTCCGAAGACCGAATGCTTGATCGAGAATTTGTGACACGTTTTCTTGCTTTTTATATATTCCCATTAGAGGAATATAAATCAGACATGGATTCTTTCCTTAATTCAGCAATGGATACAATTAACAATATGTCGCAAAGCAGACTTGAAGAAATTGCCGTGCAATTTAATATTGCCATGCAAACCGCTTTCAAATTATTTGGTGAAGATGCGTTCAGAAAACGTTACAACAAAACGGACAAACGCAAGCCTATAAATAAGGCCTTATTTGAAGTTTGGTCAGTGTTGATAAGCCGTTTGCAAGAATCCGAAATTAAAACTTTAGTTGACAGAAAAAACACACTGATAAACAATTTTATCGAATTGCTTAACAAAAATCAAGATTTCAATCTTGCTATAACATCTGGAACCAGCGACAGGGTAAAAGTTAAAAAGAGATTCGATGAAATAAATAACATCATAAAAACGACAATATTATAGCTATGATCTCAAATATCTCCATTCAAAACTTTAAATCACTCCAAGAAATTAATATCGAATGTTCGAATTTAAATTTATTGACCGGATTAAATGGAATGGGCAAGTCGTCAATAATTCAAGCGTTATTATTGTTAAGACAATCTTATGTAAAGGGTACTCTGAATAAAAATGGATTAGCGTTAAATGGGGAGTTAGTGGAAATAGGAACTGGTAAAGACGCTCTTTTTCAGAATGCCGAAACGGATCAAATTATTTTCGAATTGCTAATCCGGGAAAAACAAACACAAGCTAATTATCAATGGAAATTTGAATATTCGGCCGACTCCGATATATTGCCTTATGATACAGAGATGACGCCACAGAATTTAGATTCGATATCGCTTTTTAGTAGTACTAATTTTCAATATTTGAATGCAGAAAGGTTAGTCAGGAATCAATATGAAAGATCTGATTTGCAGGTAGTGAAGAATAGGAGTTTAGGTAAAAATGGAGAATTTATGCCTCACTATTTGGAATATTACGGTTCGGAGGAGATACATAGCGCATTAATATACCCGAATACTAATACAAATACTTTAGAAGCCCAAGTCTCCGCATGGCTGAATGAAATCAGCCCAGGCACCAAAGTGAAGATGCAAAAACTTGCAGGAGTTAACGCCATGAAACTAGGGTATGAGTTTGAGACAAATGATGGTGCCAGTAATGAATTTACTGCTACAAATGTTGGATTCGGCATAACATATACCCTTTCAGTAATAGTGGCTTTGTTAAGCGCTCGAGCAGGAGATATTTTAATTATAGAAAACCCCGAATCACACGTCCATCCTCAAGGTCAGTCTGCAATTGGTAGATTAATAGCTATGGTTGCAGGCTTAGGGGTGCAAGTTTTTATCGAGTCGCACAGCGATCACATTTTAAACGGTATATGTGTTGCGCTTCATAGAAATTATATAAGGAATCAAGATGTGAAGTTTTATTTTTTTCAAAAAAAAGAAAGGGAAATTGCTTCATATGTTTATGAAGCTAAAGTAGATCAAAATGGTAGGATTGATGATAGTGTGCTGCAAGACGCAGGATTAGGAGGATATTTTGATCAGATCAATAAAGATTTAAATGAGATTCTTTTCACACCGTCAAATTAACTATAATGCTTGTTTTTTTTAATGAAAGATGTTTAACTGAACGAGATGAATTTCCTGAGAATATTGTCTATTTTTTAAATCAACATTTAGACAGGCTTTATAAAAGTAAAATTAAAGTTTTTTCGAAGTTAGATGACATCAAAAATTGGATTGAGAAATGGAGTGATGTCGACACACAATTAGAGAAAGGGCTACTCACCGCAATTAAAAATGTTTACAATTGTGAAGAAAATTCAGAGCAATTTTATTATTATCATTTCAGGCACCAGGATTTTGTTTTAGGTTTAAGTGAAAATATATCAACTGCGAGTATATCAATAGCAGCAAATAGAATGATGCAAAATCAAAAAGTTGCGGTTTTAACAGTTCCTATCTCGTTGTACAGTAAGCGTCCCAACATCGCTGTTATAAAATCGCCTTACGATTCGAAATATATTGACATCTTGGTCAACATACCTAATTTCAATACAGGGCAAGAAATAATTAATTTTTTCTTGCTGATAAATGAAATTGAACCTCAATTAGGAAAAGATTTTGAAAGATTTAAAATTGAGTACTTAGATTTTTATCAAGAATTCAATAAAACTAATTGGGAGCCTAAAACAATTATAAAATCAATGTTAAGTAGTGAACTGGCATTTCCTGCATTGCAAAAGCCATTTTTGAAAGAAAAAATCTCTAATTTAAAAATTAGGAATATGGACTATGAAACCAATAAAGCCAACTACATGCGATTAGGTGGCGCTATTTTAGAATTGCACGGCTATGTTAAGAATACACGCATTTCAAACTTATACGATGTAGATGTGTATGAAGCAGGTGTAGGAAATGCCAAGCTATTGATATGCATTGATGAAGAAAATGGAGCATTTGAAGTATGTGAAGGTTTATCGGGAGATCATTTGGGGGCTTATAAATATAGTGGTGAGGTACAAAAAAAATATACAAATCGCAACGAATTAAGAGATCATTCATTAACCAAGGAGCATAAGCACTTATTTTTATACGATTAATGAAGCGTAACATCTCAAGGCGATAATTTTATATAGCTTATCGAAACATCGCCAGCTTCCATTTACGCATGTTGTCAGTCAATCGACAACATGCTTTGCATGTTCAATCTGCCTCCCGGCGATTGCTTCGTGCCTCGTAATTATCTTGTGGTGAAGTGAGCGCAAAAAAAAAGTGATGGACATTCACCCATCGCTATTTCCCATGAGGATAATCCCTTCTTTTACAATTTCCCCTTCAAACTATCCTGCTTAGCCTTTTCTCTCTTTTTGAAGAAACCGCGGAGTAGGAAGTTGCTTTGTACGGCTTCCAGGTCGTCGTTTAGTTTTACCGAACTTTGCTGTAGCTTGTCGATGGTGGCTTGTACCTTTTTGGCGCCGGCAGGGTCGTTTAGTAGCACGCCCAGTATGTTATCGGTGCTGTTTAGCTTGTTGCTGGCTGTGTTGAGGTTATTGGTAAGGATGGTGGCGTTATTGGCCGCTTCTTTCAGTTTATCCATTGATTGCAGCAGGCGGGCGTAAGCCACGGTATCGGTAAGCATTTTATCGGCAAGGCCGCCTTTGGTGTTCATTTTGTTGCTGAAGGTGTTGAGCGCAACTGCCATTTTGGATGCTGTTGCCGTAGTGGTTTGCAGGTTGCGCATAGCGGCGCGTAATTGCATAGCCATGGTGCTATCGGCTAAAAGTGCACCAACGGTGCCTTTGCCCGCCAGTATCTGGTGACCAAGGGCTTTAAAATCGGTGGTGATGGCCAGCAGGTTCTCGTTGTTCTTTTGCAGGGTGGCCATAATATCGTCGGTTGATAATAGCTTGGCTGCCTGTAGTATGTCGCCATTCTGCACTATAGGGGCTTGCGGACTGCCGCCATCTATCACAATGATCTTATTGCCTATCAAACCGTCGCTGCTGATGTGCGCCAGCGCATTGCGGTGTATGTATTGCTGCGTGCTGGCTTCAATGGCCATATCCACATCAACCTGCGAGGTGCCCGTGAAGCGCACGTTTTTGATGGTGCCTATCTTTACGCCCGAGAACCACACGTTGTTGCCCTTTTTCAAACCTGCAACATCGGTAAATACCGCGCTGATGTTGATGCTTTTTACGAAGCTTTTGTTCTGGCCGCCCAGCGTGAGTATGCCTATTACAAATACTGCTACGCCGAGCAATACGAATACGCCTACTGTTATTGATTTCCTGTTTTCTGCTGCATCCATTGGTATATGGTGATAATGTTATTCTGTAAAATTATAATCGTAAAAAGGTTTCACCCTTACGTCGTCGGTTTTAAATACTTCCTCGAAGGTGCCTACACGTTGGAACTGCCCGTCTAAAAGCATAGCAACGCGGTCGCCCGTTTGCTTGGCGCAGGTTAAATCGTGCGTGATGATGATAGATGAGGTGTTATAGTTTTGCTGCACCTCGTTTATCAGGTCGTTTATTTCGATGCAGGTGATGGGGTCCAAACCGGCGGTGGGTTCATCGTACATCATAATTTCGGGGTTGAGGATAAGCGTACGGGCAATGCCTATACGTTTACGCTGCCCGCCCGAAAGCTCTGAAGGCATCTGGTTGATGGTTTGCGAGAGGCCAACGGCATCAAGCACGCTCTCCACGTTCTTATCAATCTCGGCCCGTGTAATGCCCTTGCGGTTGCGCACCAGCGGGAACTCGAGGTTCTTACGCACGGTCATGCTATCGTACAAAGCACTGTTCTGGAACGAAAAGCCGATGCGTATGCGCAGGGCCTCCAGTTCGCGCTGGCTGATGTTGGCCACATCGTGGCCAAGCACATCAATGGTGCCTTTATCAGGCATCAATAAACCCGATATCAGCTTGATCAATACCGATTTGCCTGTGCCCGAACGGCCCAGCACCACCAGGTTCTCGCCCTGAAACAGGTCCAGGTCTATACCGCGCAGTACGTCGTAATCGCCGAAGGATTTCTCCAGTCCGCGTATCTTAACAACCTCGTTGGTCTTGTCGATATTTACCTTTTGCTTCTGCATATGGTTATTAGCGGAACCAGCCCGCTATCTGTACAATTAAAACTTCCTCTATAAAAACCAAAAACATGGCCGTAACCACCGCGCCATTGGCAGCCTTGCCCACACCCTCGGTGCCTTTGTCGGCATAAAAGCCCTGGTAGCAGCCTACTATACCAATAGTAAAGCCAAAAACGATAGCCTTGCTTAGCGATGCCCAAAAATCCACAAAGGTAAGCGGCTCGAAGGCCTGCTCCATAAAGGTAGTATAGGTGGTGCCCTCGTTAGCGCTAACGTTGAGGTAACCGCCCAATAAAGCGATAAACGCAACATAGGTGGCCAGCAAGGGTATGGTAATAGTGGTAGCGATAACGCGCGTACACACCAAAAATTTAAAAGGTTTGGTGCCCGATACCTCCATAGCATCTATCTGCTCGGTAACCCGCATAGATCCTAGTTCGGCCCCGATGCTGCTGCCCACCTTACCCGCAGCAATAAGCGCGGTAACCAGCGGGGCAAGGGCCTTCATGATAGCGATAGACACCAGCGATGGCAGCCACGATGTAGCACCAAAACCGGTAAGCGAAGGCCGGCTTTGCTTGGTAAAGATCACACCCACGATAAACCCGGTTAAAGTAATGAGGGTGAACGAGCGAACGCCGGTTTCGTAACACTGGCGAACAACTTCCTTCAAATCGTATGGAGGCAACAAAACTTCCTTAAAAAAGCGGATAACGAAGCTGTAGATATTATACAGCATCAGGAAGAAATTGCTGATACCATCCTTCGCTCTGGAAAAGCGGGACGGTACTGGCTTTATTGTACTTTTTATGGTATCCATTTAAGCGGGCAAAGGTATAACTAATACGAAGATATAGAATGCGTAAAGCTGCAAAATGTTTTAAAGGGGAGTTATTATTACATATTACAGACCGATGCCATTTTGGCGTTTGGTGCGGTGCCGTAAACGCCTGTAAAAATGAAATAAAAGTACAACATGTGCAAGGACGAAATTAAGGGCAGGCGGACGATGACCCGTGCTCTTCATTTCGGTTTCGTGTCGCCCGGCATATCCACCCCGACTTGTGAAAACGATCCCGGGCTGCGATGTAACAGGGTGGCCGGGCGGGACAAAACATAGCCCGCCTCTTTTTATAAAAAGGGATGGAATTTTGTACCTTTTTTTGGTGTATTATTATAAAAACACGGAAATTTACGAAGGTAAAAATGGCTGTTTCAGCTCAAAATACGCTTTTTTGGAGATATTTTGATTTTATTATGTTAAATTCGTATCAGTATTATTGCGGATAAAACCAATTAGATTTTGAGATGCCTAACAATGTAATGCGTGAGATTACCCCCCTCACCCCAAGCGATTGCTTTACCATTTTCAGCAGGGTGAAAACCAGGTTCGATTTCCCTATGCATTACCATGAGGAATATGAGCTAAACCTCATCATCAACGCAAAAGGCGCGAAGCGGGTGGTTGGCGGCAGCATAGAGGTGATCGACGACCTGGAACTGGTGCTCATTGGCCCCAACCTGTACCATGCCTGGTTTACCCATCAGGCCAAAAGCGAGGCCATTACCGAGGTTACCATACAGTTCCATAAGGATTTGTTCGACGATAAATTCCTGAGGCGCAACCAGATGAGTTTCGTGAAGAACATGCTGGATAGGGCGCAGCGCGGCATCACCTTCCCGCCCGAAACCATTGCCGCCATACGTGGCAGGCTGCAGTCGCTGGATAAGAAAAACGGCTTTGATTCGGTGCTGGAGCTGATGAGCATCCTGCACGATCTCTCCATCAGCCGCAATATGAAGACTTTATCTGATGCCAGCTTCACCAACGAGCAGTTCAACTACAACAGCCGCCGTATAGAGAAGGTATTCGATTTCATGAACGCCAACTATAATACACAAGTAACCCTGGCCGAAGTTGCCAAAATAGCCAACATGCCCGATGCCTCGTTCAGCCGTTTCATCAAAAAACGCACCGGCAAAACCTTTATCGATAGTTTAAATGAGATACGCCTGGGCCACGCCTCGCGCATGCTCATAGAAAGCACCACCACCGTAGCCGAGATAGCGTATAAATGCGGGTTCAACAATATCTCCAACTTCAACCGCATCTTCAAACGCAAGAAATTCTGCATCCCCAAAGAGTTCAGGGAAACATACACGGGGAACAGGGTGTTTATATAGATGTGCGGATTTCAGATTTCAAATGTGCAGATTGATGCTACAGAATTGGTTTGATTTTGTCGTGATAAACTAATACTTGGTTAAAATAGTATTAGGGTTGGGATGAGCAACTGCCTACTTTTGGCATCAACCAGTTAGCCATACCGGAAATACGCGAAAACACCTTGAAAATCGGAGAAAATCGGAAAGAAATCGGTGTTTTTCTTTGAATTTCTGTGGTATTCTTAGGATTCCTGTAGCATAAATTTTTTGATAAATGAGATTGTCCCTGATTGATATTTCTATCATTGTCCTGTACCTCTTCAGTACCATTTTCATCGGTCTGTGGTACCGCAAAAAAGCACGCGAAAATAAGGACAGCTATATGCTTGGCGGCAAATCGCTGCCCTGGTACAAGCTTGGCTTAAGCGATGCTTCGGATATGTTCGATATAAGCGGTACCATGTGGATGGTAAGCCTCTGCTTTGTGTACGGCATGAAGAGTATCTGGATTCCCTGGCTGTGGCCGGTATTCAACCAGGTATTTTTGATGATGTACCTCTCGCGCTGGCTGCGCCGCTCAAACGCCACTACCGGTGCGGAATGGCTCGCAACGCGCTTCGGCAAAACAGGTGCGGGCGTAACCAGCTCGCATTTGGTGGTAATTGCATTCGCATTACTCAGCTGCCTGGGTTTTATGGCCTATGGCTTCATCGGACTGGGCAAATTCATCCAGATATTCATCCCCTGGGATCTGATAAAAGGTTACATTCCTTTTGATGTCGCGCCACAATACGTGCCGCATGTGTACGGCATCATCTTTACGCTGTTTGCCATGTTTTACTCCATCATTGGCGGCATGCACAGTATCGTAACCGGCGATATGGTAAAATACGGCATCATGACGGTGGCCTGCATCTGGATAGGCGTTATCGCTACTGAACAAATAGCCAGCCATAAATTGAATGTGCCCAACGGCTGGTACACGCCTTTCTTCGGCAAGCACCTGGGGCTGGATTGGAGCACCATTGTCAAAGAGGTAAACGTGAAGATCAAGAGCGACGGCTACTCGCTGTTCGCCTATTTCTTTATGATGATGACCTTCAAGGGCTTCTTCGCCGCATTGGCCGGCCCAGCGCCCAACTACGATATGCAAAAGATATTGAGCACCCGCTCGCCCGAGGAAGCCAGCAAGATGAACGGTTTCGTAAGCGTCATCCTGCTACCTATCCGCTATACGCTCATCATCAGCCTAACTGCTTTAGGCCTCATCTATTATCACCAGATGAACCTGGCCGATGGCGCAGGTGGCATCGATTTCGAGCGCATACTGCCTGCAGTTATCAATAACTTTTTGCCCGTTGGATTGGTGGGCCTGTTGCTTGCCGGTTTGCTGGGCGCGTTCATGAGCACCTTCAGCGGCACCATGAATGCGGCGCAGGCCTATATCGTAAATGATATCTATATCAAATACGTAAACCCCGCAGCATCCACCAAAAAAATCATCGGCATGAACTACCTGGTGGGCGTGGTTGTGGTGGCTTTAGGTGTTTTCCTTGGCTTTTTTGTAAAGGATATCAACAGCGTGCTGCAATGGATCGTATCTGCCCTTTATGGCGGTTACATCGCAGCCAATGTGCTTAAATGGCA
The DNA here is from genome assembly GCF_056406215.1 of Mucilaginibacter sp. P1_D10. Taxonomy (NCBI): domain Bacteria; kingdom Pseudomonadati; phylum Bacteroidota; class Sphingobacteriia; order Sphingobacteriales; family Sphingobacteriaceae; genus Mucilaginibacter; species Mucilaginibacter sp. P1_D10. Next base: position 108,504 of record NZ_JBFUAP010000016.1, read on the forward strand.
TTGGTGGCGCTTCAATGCCAGCGGTTTTTTCTGGGGGATGCTCTCCGGCATCCTGGCGGCCATGGCGTTTTCGGTACTCGTTAAATACGGTTATATACCGGAAAACGAGTTGTTAAATTGGTTCCCGGTGCTGTTTGGTGTATCCCTGGCCGGATCCATCGTTGGTTCCTATGCAGCGCCCCCCACCGATGCCGCGGTTTTGCAATCCTTCTACACCAACGTGCGCCCATGGGGTTTTTGGGAACCGGTGAAAAAGATAGCCATAGCCAACGACCCATCCTTTCAACCTAATAAAAACTTCAAGCTCAATATGTTCAACGTGGTAATAGGCACTATTGCCCAATGCTGCCTCACCATATTGCCTATGTACCTGGTACTGGGGCAGCACTCACCGCTGCTGATTACCATAGCCATTTTGGCGGTAATGATGCTGATACTGAAACGCACCTGGTGGAACAAACTAAAGGAATATTAATACACACATATATTTATGACCCCTGCCTTTAAGAACAGGCTGGAGCAGCTAAACGCTGCCTACCGGCAATTGATAGATACGCCTAACGAAATAGACGGTTTGGGCAACGGTGTTTTCGACCGGTATAAAAACCCGGTGCTTACTGCCGCACACGCTCCCGTAGCCTGGAAGTACGACCTTAACCCCGATACCAACCCCTACCTGATGGAGCGCTTCGGCATCAACGCCGCATTCAACGCTGGTGCCATCAAAATCAACGGCAAATACCTGATGGTAGTGCGCGTGGAAGGGGCCGACCGGAAATCCTTCTTTGCGGTAGCCGAAAGCCCCAATGGCATCAGCCATTTTACCTTTTGGGAAAACCCCGTCACCATGCCCGAAACGGAAGAGCCCGATACCAACCTATACGATATGCGACTGACCGCGCACGAAGACGGCTGGATATACGGCCTTTTCTGCACCGAAAGGCGCGACCCTGCAGCCCCCGCACACGACCAAAGCCTGGCCATTGCTGCCTGCGGCATTGCCCGCACCAAGGATTTACTTACCTGGGAGCGCCTGGCAGATTTGAAAACCAATTCGCCGCAGCAGCGCAATGTGGTGCTGCACCCCGAGTTCGTTGATGGCAAATACGCACTATATACCCGTCCGCAGGATGGCTTCATCAGCGCAGGCAAAGGCGGAGGCATAGGTTTCGGGCTTTGCGATAGCATGGAAAACGCGGTGGTAGACGAAGAAACCATCATCGACAATAAACAATACCATACCGTTTACGAGGCCAAAAACGGCCAGGGGCCCACCCCTATCAAAACGGAAAAAGGCTGGCTGCACCTGGCCCATGGCGTGCGCAATACCGCTGCCGGGCTGCGCTATACGTTGTATATGTTCATGACCGATTTGGCGGACCTCACCAAAGTAACCCATAAACCCGCAGGCTACTTTTTAGCCCCCGAAGGCGCAGAGCGCATAGGTGATGTAAGCAATGTTGCTTTCTGCAACGGCTGGATAAAGGATGAAGATGGTAGCGTGTTTATCTACTACGCTTCATCAGACACCCGGATGCACGTGGCAACTACTACGGTTGATAAGCTTATCGATTATGTAACCAACACCCCGGCGGATGGCCTGCGTTCGGCAGCATCTGTCGATACGCTGAATACCATCATCAACAACAATAAAAAGCTGAAGGAATTGGTTTAATAAGTAATGGACGATACATTAAGCACGTATAAAGCAGAACTCGAAAAAGAACGGGAAAACACCCTCAACTATTGGATGGATAACACCCTTGATGAAGCCGACGGCGGCTTTTGGGGGAGGATAAATAACGATAATAAGGTTATCCCCGGTTCGCCCAAAGGTTCGGTGCTGAACACAAGGATATTGTGGAGTTTCGCAGCCGCTTATAACCATAGTAAAAACGCCCTGCATTTGGGCATAGCTGCTATTGCCTACCGCTACATTGTGCATCGGTTTATGGACTTGGAGCATGGCGGCGTTTACTGGACGGTTGACCATGAGGGCAAGCCTTTAGATACCAAAAAGCAGGTGTACGCATCTGCTTTTACCATTTACGCCTTCAGCGAGTTTTATAAAGCCACCAAGGATAAAGAGGTACTGGCCGAGGCCAAAAAACTCTATCAGGTTTTAGTGGATAATAGCTACGATACCCGGCATACCGGCTACCTGGAGGCCTTTACCCGCGAATGGCAACCAATTGACGACCTGCGCCTGAGCGCCAAGGATGCCAACGAGAAAAAGAGCATGAACACCCACCTCCACGTACTGGAGGCCTACACCACGCTTTACACCATTTGGCCCGATGAAGGCCTGCGCGCGCAGATAGAAACCCTGCTGCATAATTTTATCGATTACATCATCGATGCCGAAACCAAACACCTCATCCTGTTTTTTGATGAGGAATGGAACGCCAAATCTGATACGGTATCTTACGGGCACGATATTGAAGCCACCTGGCTTTTGCTGGAAGCTGCCGAGGCTATCCACCACGTCGAACTCATCGAGCAGCTGAAACTCATCTGCGTACAGATATCCGAAGCCACTTTAGAAGGCCTGGATGCCGATGGCGGACTGTGGTACGAGTACGAGCCATCGCAAAAGCATTTGGTGAAAGAAAAACACTGGTGGCCACAGGCGGAAGCCATGGTAGGCTTCTACAATACCTACCAAATTACCGGCGACGAAAAGTGGCTCGACTTGTCCACCCGCAGCTGGGAATTCGTAAAACAGCATATCCTCGATAAAAAGAACGGCGAATGGTTTTGGGGCATCTACGCCGATGGCAGCGTTATGACCACCGAAGACAAGGTCGGCCTCTGGAAATGCCCCTACCACAACAGCAGGGCTTGTTTGGAGGTGATGAGGAGGATTGTCTGAACTCGAATTTCAAGGAATTAAACGAATTGACAGAATCCCTTGCAAATTGCAAAGAAAATTCTGCCCATTCTTAAAATTCGTTTAATTCGAGTTTGTCTTGTCCTAAGAAAGGTTGACAGTATTTTATAAAGATAAAACTATTATTGTTTGTTTGCCGTGTTAGGATGTGGGGAACGCGGAGCGTTGTCCACATCCTAACAC
>NZ_JBFUAP010000017.1:0-110374 GCF_056406215.1 Mucilaginibacter sp. P1_D10
CCAGTATCACAAAGTGTCTATCAAGCATCTTCAATCATACTTAAATGAGTTCACTTTTAAATATAACCACAGAGCCAATAAATCGAACTTCGACCTGCTCATTAATAGATCATTTGGATAAAATGTCTATTCATGGGCTATTACTCTCTAGAGAGGGGTGGAGGGGTGTGTTCGCGAGTTTGCATAGCTGGCTAACACACCCCCGCCACCGCTCCGGCCACCGCGCCCCCTCTCAAGAGGGGATTAAGAGTTTGCGGGCCTTACAGCTGCGGCACGGCCCTTCTCCCCCTATAAATAAATGTCCCTGCTATCCCTGCAGCCAAAATAATCAGCACCCATTCCTGTGGCTCGGGTACGGCGCCGGATGATTTCATGGAGGCGTTCTTGAGGCTGTTCTTATTCTCATCTATGCCAAAGCGTTCGTAATCCTGCTGTGTTTCCAGTACGATCATGCTCGATACCGGCGATACGATGTACGCCTGCTCCGCCTCGGCAATGGTTAGCGGCTGTACATAATCGTGGCGGAAGTAATCGGCGCCTACCTTTTTCATGATATCGTTATAGGCAAACAGGCGCAACAGGTGGTCGGGCGCATCGGCGGTTTTAAGGCCCGGCGCTTTCTGTATCACCAGCCCGGCATTATCAATCACTACGGTATTCTGGTTTTCCTGGTCGACGATGAATTGGTGCTTATCCAGCAGCGTATCCAAGCCTTCCACTGTTCCATTGGCATAACCGAAAACGCGCAGCTCTTTCAGGGCCTTCAGGTACGGACTAAGCCCGCTGCCCATATTATACAGCCGGATGTGCCTTGGCACCTTCAGGTACGCGGTAAGGTCATCTGCAAAACCGCTGCCTTCCAAATCGCTTAAATTCGGCGATGCATCACTGCCCTTGGCAACCAACAAGGCGCTTTCAGGCGACTGTATCTCGTTCACCGGGAACAGGCTGAAACGTTGCCGGCTCAGCAAATCGAACAAGCCATCTTTATTGTTATCGCTCAGCTTTACCAGCTTATCGTAGTAAATGTAAACCGGCAGGCCCTTGGCTTTATCGTACAGATTATCGAACTCGGCTTTGGTCCAGCTGTTGTTCACATCAAGATAAATGGCCGTTGGGACGAAATTCTCGTATTGCGGCTGGTAATCGCTCACGCGGTAAGCGGTATCGGCAAAGGCAAAAGCGGTTGTGGCCAGCTGTGGCGCATCGCAGCTGATGTCCCAATCGGGGTCGTAAGTCCTGTCGGCGGTGTAAACGTCTGCGCCGGTTTGCTTGAATATACCGGGGAGTTGCAGGCCAGCGGGCTTGTTGCTGAAGCTCAGCTTCAGGGTTTCGAGCGCGGTGGTAGCCTGCGGGCCCTCAAAAGAGGCGTTCTCGTACACCAAACGCTTGCCATCCAGCCGCAGCGGACTGGTAATACCTATCCGGAACTTGCGGTTTTCCTCGGTAGTACAAGGGAACACCCGCACGCTGATGGTGTTGCCCTCCTGCCAGTGCACTACCGATGGGTCGTGCTGCTCCACCCCTACGATGGTTTTATAGGTCGAATCGGCTTTGGCCTTGGTGGTCAGCCTCGATTTTGCTTCCTTGCCGTCTATCCATAAAGAGAGCGAACTCACCACCGAGCCCTCGGGCAACTGGAAAGTGTAGATAGCTTCCTGGTTGCTCCAGCTGTTATGCGCATTGTTGCGCACGGTAAGCGTTTTTTCGGTATAGGCCATGCGGTACTCTGGGTATAGCTTTACATTGCTGATCACGCTGATGGTCTCCAATTTGTCGCCGCTCCATAGCCTGTCCTGCGCCTGGTGGCGGCTGTTGTACATGGCTTTGAGGATGTTGATGCGTTCGGTTTCGTCGAGATTGGGTTTCCCGAAGAACAGGCTGGCCAGCACCACCAGCGGGTCGTGCTGCTTGCGCTCGTCGAAAGAGCGACTCGGCATCCCCCCGAAAAAGAAATTATCCATGGCCGAAACCTCGTGATACACCAGTCCCCTTTTCATGATGCGCTCGGCAATGGGCGATTTGTCCAGCTGCCTGCTCACGGCAACCCAATTAGGCAGCTTGCCCTCGTTGAGGTTGTTTTGGTTGATGATAAGGTTTATCTGCTTATCGGTTTGGCCCCAGCAGAACAGGAACACGCCTGCTGCTATCATAGGCAGCACAAAGCCGGCGGCTGCGGTGTATAGCAAACCCCGTTCCTGCCGACCGGCCCTTAGCAGTATTACCATGGTGATGATGCCCAGGCAAAGCGGCGCAAAAGTATGCAGGGCAATGCCCGCTGCCAGTATGCCTATTAAACTGAGCACGTACAGTGGCAGCAGGTAAAAGGCATAGTACATGAACAGCAGCAGGGCCGCGCCTAAAAAAAAGAAGGTAAAATACCGGGGGATGGTGCCGAGCCATTGGTGGCGCATAGCCAGCAGCAGGGCCAGGGATGATACCACCACCCATATGCTGAGCCAATCGGCACTATCATCAAACACGTTCATCTCGCGGTTGAGGGCGAATGCGCTGATGAAGCTAAGCACCAGCAGCACTGCGGTATGCTCGGCCTTGCCGCGCGAGTGATGCCAGCCATGCTTTTGGATGGTATCTACCACCACCGCAATGCCGAAGCCTACGGATATTACATAGTTCACCAAAAATGCCCCGAAAGCCGAATCGGGCCGGCCGTACAGGCCCGTGAGCCAGAACGAGGCCGTGGAAATGAGGATAAGCACCAGGCCGATGGTGGTTACCTTGTCTTGCTTTAGGTAGTTGCTTATTGTTGTCATATTGTTTTATTTAAAAAGTACTTTGAAATTCAGAGTTTGTAAGTAAAAAAATAGGCTTGTTAGGCCTCACCCTGCCCTCTCCAAAGGAGAGGGTTCTATCTATTCTATTCTATTCTATTCTATTAGTCCGATCTACCACTTTGTCATTGCGAGCGATAGCGCGGCAACCTCATAGGACGTATCGCCAATTTGCTAAACAACGTTGCCCGTCCTATGAGGTTGCCACGTCGCGCCACCACGTTTCCTCCCCCGCTGCTCCTCGCAATGACATGGTGGGTCTCCTATCGCTAAAGTGCACGCGTATTTGACTCACCCCGACGGCCCGCATGCGCGGGCGTCGACCCTCTCTGCTTCGCAAAGAGGGTTTTAGCTGCATGCAAAATTAAAATTCACGTCATACCGAACTTGTTTCGGTACCCCACACGGCAGGCCGTGAGCTTCATATCCTCCTATGAGCATATTTACTTAATTGACCGTTTTTAAACCTTTCGTACCACTCGTTATTTATATAATAATAACGATAGCTGCCGAAATCAATCACCGGAAATGTGCCGTTTACAAAACGTCGACCTTTCTTCCCTGTTTCTACATCGAATATTTCGAACGTCTGCGAAACACTTTCCATAGAACTATAAAAAACATTTTGCTTCCTATCGAAATTCAACCGGGCACTTCGATTGTAATTATAATCGCTTTTAGGGGCGTGAGTCGATTTCCGCTCATTATGTATTTTTGCATTTAGCTTATAATCCCCGATTTCGCTTAATAATAAAGCTACGCTGTACCTTGTTTTTACATCGGCCCTTGCCCTGCCTGCAATAGGTTTGCTGAAATCTATAAAATCTTCTTTAAATGAAGATGTTATATGTAAAGACTCATATAGCTTATCGTTATTTACCGAAAGAACTGATGTTTGCGTTAAATGCATACCCGTGCCTGACCGGACACTGTACGTAACCATTAAAAAGTTCTTATTCAGCAACGTTGTTGTTTCAACATTTGTAACGTTCTCAATGTAAAGTGTATCGTTTAAGCAGATTATCTTTAAAAGGTCATGTTCATAGCTTGGTAAAACCCGGATGAGCTTTTCATCACCATTGAACGACCGCACCCTATATTCCTGAGCTTTTGCCAGGTTGAAAAGCACCCCAACCAATACAAATGCAATAGCTAAACTTGTTTTTATCCTGGAGCTCATTTATTTATTTGCTATTTTTTTAGTTCGATTAAAGCGCTTTGTCATTGCGAGCGATAGCGCGGCAACCTCATAGGACATGTTGCCAATTTGCTAAACACTGCTGCCCTTCCTATGAGGTTGCCACGTCGCCCCTACACTCTTCCTCCCCCGCTGCTCCTCGCAATGACATGGTGATGAAACATCTTACCAATCCACTTTGAAATTCAAAGCGTAAGCCCAAATTTTTTACTTCTTCTGCAGTTTTATCAAATTTTCCAGCTCTTGCAGGTGGCGTTTAAAAGCCTGCACGCCCAAATCCGATGCGATGTACTTCGTATTTGGCTTGCGGCCCAAAAAAGATTTGTTCACCGTGATGTACTCCTCCTTTTCCAGCGCCTTAAGGTGCGAGGCCAGGTTGCCGTCGGTAACGTCCAGCAGTTCTTTCAGCGAATTAAAGTCGTAGCTTTCGTTGGCCACCAGCACGCTCATGATCTGTAAGCGTATGCGGTTCTCGAAAGCCTTATCAAAATTAGTTAAGGTAACTTTCACCTGTCGTATTTAAAGTGCATAATGGTACCGTACAAAATGTGCAGCACGCCAAAGCCAAAGGCCCAAAAAAACAAGCCGTAGCCCGGGAAGATGGCAGCCAGCAAACCTAATAAAATATCGAAAATGCCCAGCCATTTTACATCGCCAAAAGTGTACTTGCTTGCTGCAACTAAAGCTAATCCGTAAAAAATCAATGTGCAGGGCCCTATTACTACATAGTAGCCGCGTGCAAGCATAATAATGCAGAACACACCGCCGGTTACAAGGGGCAGCGCACCGTTCAATAACAACGACTGGCTGCTTTGGTTCCAAATGGGTTGCCCCTTTTTACCTGCTTTGCGCAGGGTAAGCAATACACCGGTAAGCAGCGACAAAAAGAGCACTACAGCAGCGACTAAAATAAGCCGCTCTTCCAGCAATCGGTAATACCCCCGTTCAAGAAACGAATCGGTACGCAGGTATAACAGGTTATATGCTATGCCGGCACCAACCAGCGCATAAATACCAGCCATAACGCCCGATAAGCCGCTTAGCGAAATAAACTTGGTGCTCCTATCCATAATGTTGCGGATGGAACTTATTTCGGCCAGTAAATCTTTTTCTTCCATTTAAAGTACTTTGTTATTCAAAGTAACGGAACGAAAACGAGATGTGCAAGAAGTTTTTCAAAATAATTTGAGGGGGATGTGATGCGCGGGGTTGGGGGGCTGCTGAAGTGATTGAAACTTTTTGAAGAAACGGTTTTAACGCTATTATGTCATTGCGAGCGATAGCGTGGCAACCTCATAGGACATTTAGCCACATTGCACAGTAGCGATGCTTGTCCTATAAGGTTGCCACGTCGCCCCTGCGCTTTCTCCCCGCCGCTCCTCGACATAGTCGTTTTCCCCTTGCCGGAGGGGCTCTCGATAGAAGCCCGGTGCCGTAGCACAGGTAACGAAGATGCTTTACGGTTGATAAAACCTGATACTTCGGGAACTTCCAGCTTCCACAAGGTCCTCTATCGAAAAGACCCTGCGGCGGCAAAAGATGGTAGGAGATCGCTTTTGAGATCTGTACATTATGACCGACAGTTAAAATTGAACCAAAAAATGGCAGGGACTAGTCGCCTGAAAAGAGCCGGTTCGTCGACACATAAAGCCTGTTAACCGGCACATTACCGGGTTAGGCWCCGCTTTTGCCCCATTGTATTTGAACCAAAATAATTTATTATGAAAAAGCTATTTTTATTTGCCGCGATCCTAAGCCTTACATTTTTTGCTTGTAAAAAGGACGCTAATAACTCCGCAGGCTCTACCTCGAACGTAACGGTGAAGCTAACCGATGCGCCCGGTGCTTTCGATGCCGTTATCCTTAGCATAAAAAGTGTAGTAATTGTAACCGATAAAGGAGAACAAACCCTTGACGTTAATGGCGGGCCGATTGACATCCTGCGCTTCCGCGAGGGCAGAGATACCATACTTGCCAATAAGGATATCCCTGCAGGCACCATCCAACAGGTGCGTTTGGTATTGAATGATACCGGCAATAAGGTGATTGTTGCTGGCATATCGTATGACCTTACCACCCCCAGCGGCCAAACTTCCGGTGTAAAACTTAATGTGCATGATAACCTCACCGCCGGAATTGCCTACACCATGCGCCTGGATTTTGACGCTGCACAATCAATAGTGTTAACCGGTAGCGGTAAATACGTGTTAAAACCGGTTATCCGGGCCATTCCGGAAGCTGTTTCGGGCGCGTTAAGCGGCGTTGTTTCGCCTGCAGCTGCTTCACCAAAAGTTTATGCAATTATGGGAACTGACACCGTGGGAACCGTTAGCGATGCAACCGGTAAATTCTATTTTTCGGGTCTAAATGCCGGGACTTATAATGTTCTGTTTGTGCCCGTAAGCCCTTATGCTGCAAAAACCGTTACCAATGTAACCGTTACAAACGGATCGGTACAGGATATGGGGACCGTAACCATTACGCAATAAACCTTTTAGAAATTATAAAAAGCGGCTACCTGCAAGGATAGCCGCTTTTTTTTAAACCTAATCCTCGTTTTTTAGCAGACGGTAATTAGGGAAGCGTTTAAAAAAGAACGTTATTGTTTAAATACTTTTACAATAATGGCGACCATATGATAAGAAGCTATATTGTATTACGCCACATATAGCACCGGTTTCAGCATATCGCGCATATCTATCTCCATGGCATCGCAATAATTTTTTTTTTTGGGGGGGGGTATTTAATCGTACCGCGTAAGCAGCGGCTGTTTTTTGATTTACCCCGAATTTGATTTTCCTGCGATGCCATTAAATCGAATTCCACGAATCAATTGGAATTTCCGCCGGCACAAACAGGGAATCGCTTTTAAAATCCGTTGTCAAAATATTCTCAAATTTTTGAATGAGTTCAGGCTTTGCTTTGATAATTGCAGTTATAGCGATTGCCTTGATTTCTTTAGTAATAATTTGAAAAAATAATGATTTAACGGTTATCTTTACTTTATTGATAGCCGCCTTATGCACAATTATAAAGTACACTTTACCCGCCTCGTTATTGCTACGGTATTCCTGGCATCTGCTTTTGTATCCTGTAAAAAAGACACCATCGTTTTCCCGCCCGATAAAACCGATACGACCAAAACCGATACTACCAAAATACCCCCTGTTACTCCACCTGTAACGCCACCGGTCACCGGCAGCGTAATGGTAACCACCGTTGCCGGGGTGCGTAATACGTTTTTTAGGCAGGTGCAGCCTACCGATATTGCTATAGACCCCACAGGAAATATTTACGTATCAGACGCGTATGGCAATGTGCTTTGTAAAATTGGTACTGATAACCAGTTTGGGCTGGTGGCCGGCCATTTTGAATTGAACAAGGGTGGCTTTGCAGATGGTACGGGCGAAGCAGCAAAATTCCAATACCAGTGGGGCATTGCATCTGATGCAAGCGGCAACATCTACATGTCCGATTATGGCAACAACCGTATCCGCAAAATTACCCCTGCCGGCGTGGTAAGCACCGTGGCGGGCAGCGGCGTGCGCGGTAAGGACGACGGCACAGGCAGCAATGCAACATTTTATAACGTGGTATCTATCTGCGCAGGCCCGGATGGCAATTTTTATGTAATAGATGATTTCCGGTCGCTCCGCAGGATAACCCCAGCTGGAGTGGTAACCACTTTAACCGATTCGATACCTGTTGGCGAATCGTTTGGAGGGTTAACCGTTAGCGCGACGGGGGATTTTTATTATGCCAACCGCCGCGAGCAACGTATTTATAAGTACAGTAAAAGCGGCGTGCTTTCGGTTTTTGCAGGCTCGGGCGAACAAGGCAGTGCTAATGGTACGGGCGCATCCGCATCATTTAATTTCCCTAGCGCCATTACTACCGATAAAGCCGGCAATATGTATGTATCTGAACAAGGTTCGCACCTGATACGCAAAATAACGCCGGCCGGGGTGGTTACTACACTCGCGGGCAGTGGTGCCGTAGGCGCTGCGGATGGCAACGGCACGAATGCGTCGTTTAACCACCCGGCGGGGCTTGCCGCCGACGCCTCAGGCAATATCATCGTGGCCGACCCTATCAATAAATTAGTCCGCAAAATAACGCCGGCCGGGGTAGTCACCACCATTTATGGCAAGCCAAATACGGCAGGCAATACGCCAGGCGGGGCAGCCACATTTAACCAGCCAACCGGTGTAATTGCCGATGCGGCTGGTAACCTGTACGTGGCCGATGCCGGTAACAACCTCATCCGCAAGTTAAGTACCGCAGGGGTGGTTAGCGTGTTTGCCGGCAGCGGCACAAAGGGAGATGCAGATGGCGTAGGCACAGCTGCAGCATTTAACAACCCAACGGGCTTAACCTTTGATGCTGCAGGCAACATGTACGTGGCCGATTATGGCAATAACGAACTACGTAAGATAACGGCCGCTGGCATGGTAAGCAGCATGCCGCTTTTTGTGGCTGCCAATGGTGCCAGCGGGCCCGATAACGACCCCAGTGGCGTAACCGTAGCGCCCAACGGCGATATATTTTATACCAATAACGTTTGGGGTAAAATATGCGTAATACAAGGGCCGCTCATCAGTACCTTCTCCGACGGACTTTATAATGGTATGCCTTACGGGAAATTTTATGTGAAACCCTATGGCGTGGCGGTTGATAAAGACGGCAATGTATATGTTGCCGATACGTTTAACCACCGCATTATGAAGGTTACCAAAGACGGGCGCGAAGTTTTTATAGCAGGCAACTCTAACCTGGGCAATTACCCCCTGCCCGGGCATGCCGATGGCAGCGGTCTAAACGCCGCATTCAACCACCCCAGGGGCATAGCGGTAGATAGGGCGGGCAATATGTATGTGGCTGATACCGATAATAATTTAATACGGAAGATAACACCTGCGGGGGCGGTTACCACGCTGGCGGGGCAGCTTAGCCCCGGCGGCGCTGATGGCAGTGCTTCGATAGCATCGTTTAACGCACCTTATGGCATTACAGTAAACGCGGCGGGTACGGTATTGTACGTGGCCGATACCGGCAACAGCCTTATCCGTAAGATAACCATCCAATAAGAAAATGGGCGATATTTACCGCGGCCCGGCCAAAGCTATGCTACGTACAGCACCGGCTTCAGCAGGTCGTGCATGTCTATTTCCATGGCATCGCACAGCAGTATGAACCTATCCAGCGTAACGGCTGTAAAGCCAAGCTCCACTTTGCTGTACGCGTTTTGCGACATGTTTAATTTATATGCAATATAATCCTGCGTATAGTTTAGCTGCAGGCGCCTTTGGCGTATGGCTGCGGCAAGTACTTTTCTGTTAAACATAGGTGCTTGGTTTATAATTGTCGCTTATGCTGCAACAAACAAACTACGGCATTAGCAGCAAAGCGGTTTTGGCGCACGTATATAATCATACTCCCTGGTTGCGTAAGCTTTCGGCGTAATCGCTCAGCAGTGCCCTCTCGCTTATCTTTAACGCATCGCACAAAACGATAAATTTGCCCAGGGTAATGCCGGTTTGCCCAAGCTCCAACTTGCTATAGGCGTTTTGCGACATCTCTAACCTACCTGCAACATATTCCTGCGAATAGTTCAATTTCAGTCTGCGCTGCCGTATAACCATCGCCAGCACCTTTCCATCGTACTCCATAAAAATAAATCATGCGTACAAGGGGGGCGGCCTGTACTATCGTGCTTTAAATCGGGATATCCATCTATCCCTCTCGAAAACAACTTACGGGATTAACTATAAAGAAGTTTTTGTAGTTGTAAATAAAAAAAACACGATTAAGGGATTGAATGACTTGAGGGATTAAGAACTGGGCAACCTGTTAATCGTGCGTATTGATTCATACGTATTTTGAAAAGCAAAGGCAGGGGTGCTTCGGTTGGGTGCTGCCCTCCCGACAGATGTGTTGGCTGCAAGCCTTACCCGGTGCGGCTTTACCGGCTATCGGTTTAGAGGGAGCTGTCTGCCCTACCCGTGTCAATCCCAACCGAGGCACGAGGGAGGGGGAATCTTTCCGCTTTTGAAGGTATTGCCACCAACAATAACGAAATACTTCAACCAGGCGTGGGCGACTAGTTGCCCGGGGGCGAGGGTAAGCAGGCAAGCATTAATATTTTGCTCTTTTCGCCGTGTTGTTCATCGCCCTGGGAAAAAGCGGGTTATATAGAAATATGTTGGCACATATATTATGGTATATGCTTGCTCTTAGGCATTTAAATGTTTACGTTTATGGCATAATACCTCCGATACCCTCTTTCCTTAGCCGATATCTCCGATCCTTCTAATCACTACAGCGTACCCAGGCATTAATATCACTTAATACAGGGCATAAAAGCGTGGTTACAAACCGTCCTCAACCTTTTTACAAACCAAACTAACACATGCGCACCAACCACCATTTTAAGCTAAAGCTTACGCTTTTTTGTTACCTCTTTACCCTCTTTTTAACCGCTGATGCTTTTGCCATAAAACCGGGCAGAGGCAGCAACCCGGCCGGTCATCGCAAAAACACCCCAAATGCAATAGCTGTTGCTCCGGGCAATGCTTTAAGCTTTGCAGGTTACAATTATACCGACCATGGCACCGCTATAAACCAGGCTTTGGCAGGCACCAACCAACTTACGCTGGAGACGTGGATATATACCACTAACGGTGATGGCCTGCGAAGCCCCCTGGGCAATTACGGTGCCGATTTTAGTGGCGTGCAAATGCAGTACATGCTGAGGTTGGAGGATGGAGCGCCTGATTTTTGGCTGGATGCTGGCAGTGGTTTTCAGAACTGTGGTTCGCCAACCAAACTACCGCTAAATACGTGGGTACATTTAGCCGCCACCTGGAACGGTACAACCATGGCGCTATACGTAAATGGCGCATTGGTTGCAAAAAAAGATGATGTAACCGGTAAATTCCATATGATAGACCAGCCTTTGAAGATAGGCAGAAGCGCAACCTTTGAAAGCTTTGTAGGGAAGATGGACGAGGTAAAAATCTGGAACAGCGTTAAATCGCAGGCCGAGATACAGGCAGGCATGTTTAAGCCGACAAACCCGGCTTCGGCAGGTTTATTGGCGTATTTCAATTTCGATGCAGGTATAGCGGGCGGCGACAACACCGGGGTGACCACGCTTAAGGACCAAACGGACCATGGATATGATGGCAGCCTGCAGTATTTTCAGCTAAACGGCAATGCATCCAACTGGGTAAAAAGCTACGCCATGGTTGTGCCGGTTGCGCTTGAGGCAACAGATATTACCGCATCGGGCTTTACCGCAAACTGGGCGCTACCAATAGATGGAAATGGTTACCTGCTGGCAGTATCTACCAATATTAATTTTGTTGGCGGCATCGCCGGTTCGCCTTTCACCGTTAGCGGTACCTCCAAAGCAATAACCGGCCTTAAGCCGGGCGGCCGTTACTATTACCGCGTGTATAAAAACACACCACTTGTTGATCCGGAGACGTACTCCGGGCGTATAACTGTAAACATCCTTGCGGCACCGCCGGCACCGCTGGTTGCTCCGGGCAATGCTTTAAGCTTTGCAGGTTACAATTATACCGACCATGGCACTGCTATAAACCAGGCTTTGGCCGGCACCAACCAGCTTTCGCTGGAAACATGGATATATATCACTAATTACGACGGGCTGCGAAGCCCTCTGGGCAATTACGGTGCCGATTTTAGCGGCATACAAATGCAGTATATGTTAAGGTTAGAGAATGGATTTCCTGCTTTTTGGCTGGATGCCGGGAGCGGCTTCCAGCCCCTGGGTTCTCCAACTAAGCTGCCCCTTAATACCTGGGTACATTTGGCCGCCACCTGGAACGGTACAACCATGGCGCTGTATGTAAATGGCCTACTGGTAGCAAAAAGAGATGATGTAACCGGCAGTTTTCATATGATAGACCAGCCCTTGAAGATAGGCAGAAGCGCAACCTTTGAAAGCTTTGTAGGGAAGATAGACGAAGTGAAGATATGGAACACTGTAAAGTCGCAGACCGAGATACAGGCGGGCATGTTTACACCGGCTGCCCCGGCATCGGCAGGCCTATTAGCGTATTTCAATTTCGATGCAGGGAAAGCAAGCAGCAAAAACACCGGAGTAACCACGCTTAAGGACCTTACGGGCCATGGATATGATGGGAGCCTTCAGTATTTTCAACTAAGCGGCACTACATCCAACTGGGTAGAAAGCTACGCTATGGTTGTGCCGGTGGCGCTTGAGGCAACAAATATTACCGCATCGGGCTTTACGGCAAACTGGCAAAAACCACAAACCGGCACTGTTGATAATGGCTACCGGCTTGATGTTTCGGTATCGCCAACTTTTGAAACCATGATACCCGGCTCGCCATTTACCACCAGCAGCACTTCAAAAGCGCTTACAGGTTTGGATATGTCGCGGACGTACTATTACCGCGTTCGGGCCGATAAAAAATCGGTAACCGGCCAGGGGATCAACTCGGTGACAATAATGGTGCGTAAAGCCCTTAACTTACCCACTATAAGCTATGCCGGCCCCAAAACTTATACTAAAGGAGTTGCTATCAGCCCGTTACAGCCTACCGGCAGTGGCGTACTTGCACCGGCCTACCATACCGAACTTAACCCTTTAAGCAGCGCGTTTTATAAGCCGTATGCAACTGCTGTAGATGCGGTCGGCAATGTGTACGTGGCCGATAATACCGGCAACGCCGTTTATAAAATACCGGCCGGTAGCCAAACACCTGTTGCCATTGGCTCGGGATTCAATCGCCCCACGGCCCTTGCTGTTGATGCAGATGGCAACGTTTATATTGCTGATTCGGGTGCCGGTTCTGTGAAAAAGATACCTGCGGGCGGCGGCTCGCCCCTTACCTTAAATAGCAGCTTCAAAAACCCGCAGGGTATCGCGGTAGATGGCAAAGGCATTGTTTATGTAAGCGATTACAGCTATGGCACCGTATCTAAATTAAGCGTAAACGGCGGCAGTGCAACAGTTATTGGCAGCGGCTTTAACCAGCCAACAGGTATAGCTGTTGATGCCACAGGCAATGTCTACGTGGCCGATAGCCAAAACAGCGCGGTGAAACGCATCCCTGTGGCCGGTGGAAGCCCTGTGCTCATTTCCAACTATTTTTACTACCCAACGGCTGTGGCACTTGATAATGCAGGCAATATTTATGTGATAGATAATGGCATCAACACCCTAATGGAGATACCTGCGGGTAAAACCACTCCTGTTAAACTCAATAAGGCGCTTAACCAACCGTTTGGTTTAAGTATAGATGGAGCGGGGCAAATATATGTAGCCGATGCCGGCAGCCATTCGGTACAGCAGATAAGCCCGGCGGGTGGTTATTTTATAAGCCCGGCCTTGCCCAACGGCTTGCAATTCAGCACCATTACCGGGGTGATAAGCGGTACGCCAACCGTGCTCAGCCCCGCCACTATCTATACCATAACGGGTTATAATAACAATGGCGGCACCAAGGCAAGCATCACCATCTCGGTAACATCAACCCCGCCAACACTGGCTTTAGCGCCCAAAGTGATGGTAGACGCACCTACCACATCCTTGCAAAACGAGCTGCCTGCCATAACAGCAAGTAGTGCCCTCTCGCCAAACGGCGACGGCTTTAACGATACCTGGCTGATTAGAAATATCGGGCAGTATCCAAACAGCACAGTTTCGGTGTACGATAAAAACGGAGCCCTGGTGTTCAGCAAAAAAGGGTATCAAAACGATTGGGGCGGCACCGTAAACGGCAAGCCCCTGAACGAAGGCACGCTGTTTTATGTGATAAGCCTTAGCGATAAAGAAACATTGAAAGGCTTTATTGTAATGAAGAACAAGTAGGGTATTACATAACATTATTTAAAAAAGGGCAAGCGACTGTAAAAAGTGCTTGCCCTTTTTTTGGGCTTGTTATTTGCCTCAACCAACGTTTTTTGCAGGCCGGTTTCTGCCCGCTTAAACCCGTCCCGAATTATTGGGATGCAAGGCGCTGAAAGAGGCGGACTTACGCCGCTATCAGGTTTAGTAACACGCCGTTGCTACTCCGGAGTGGTGGCGCTGTCGTCCGATTGCTCCTCCTCCAATATTGCCTTTTTCTTTCGTACGTATTTGCGTTTCGGTTTGGGCTTTGGCAGGTAAAAATACAGCACGCCGCCTAACACCAGTCCGGCTATTAAGCCGCCTATATGTGCAGCATTATCTGCATTGCCAAAAATACCCAGCAGCAAATTATAGCCGATGAATACCAGGTTCAATATCAGCAGCCCCCGGTTGGCCTTCAAATCGGCGCGATTGGTAAGCAACAGTACGATAGATACGCCATAAAGCCCGAATATAGCCCCCGATGCGCCCACGCCCACCGATGCCGGGTGCCACCAAATACTGGCCAGGCTGGCCATAATACCGCAGATAACATAGGCTATAGCGAATCTCAGTTTGCCAAGTTTAGGTTCAACAAAAAGTGCTGCAAAAAACAAGCCGTACAGGTTGCCCGCCAGGTGCATTAAGCCGCCGTGTAAAAAAGTGGCGGTTAACAAGCGCCACCATTGGCCGTCTAAAACCGCAGGGCGGTAATTGGCCCCCCAGTTCATTAACTCATCGGCGGGGAAAGAAATGAACCCGAGCCCGGCGAACACCATAATGATAAACATAAGCACATTGATAGCCGCTATAATAGCGGTGACGTACAGGTTGCTTTTGGTTAGCGATTGCAGCAAGCCGGTAAATGAGAACTGTTTATCGGGTGGGGGATTAAGGTGCAGTTCATGTGCTTTTTCGTCTATCCCGGGGATGCATATCATAATCAAAAATATGGCCGCGCCAATGCCGTAGCCCTTAAATATCCATCCTAATTTATCGCCCGTGCGTGTTTCGAAGGATTGGTTTACGGCTTCTAAAATAATAGGCGGTTTGCTTGATGCGGATATCTTGCCCACGGCCTTTAACAAGCCCCTGTGTTTGGTACTTGCACCTATCCTATCCAGGTAGGTGAAATTTTCGAGGTCGGTATCTTTAAACGCTTTCTCTGTTTCCTGTGCAAACGCTTTGTAAGCACTTTCTTTTTCCCCCTCGTTTAAGTTATTGCTTAGCCGTTTTTCAAACTCTATGCCCAGCCAGGCTTTTGGTGCAGTACGGTCATCAAATACCTGCCCGTGCTGTGCGCCTTTGGTGGTGATGATGATAACCCCATTTTTGGCTGCTGCGCCATAAATGGGCGAATAATCAATAGGCTTAACAATAGAAACGTCGAGCACATCATCAGGATTGATCGTGTTTAGCGTCGAATTATCGATTGAGACACCATCTACCATAATCAGCGCTTTTTTGGGATCTACGCTGCCCTTCAGCTGCGTAAGGGGCGCTCCGGTAAATACGGGTGCCGCCGGTGCTTGTGCCGTATCCAGCACCGGGCAAACCACATCGATGTAAAAGGTAAGCGTTTCGTTGTTCTTGCCGCTCGTTTCGGAGCGGTATTGCACACCGATATGGGTTTTATCGACGTAATGATGCTTCAGCTTATAAAACTTGGTGAGCGGTTTACCATCAATGGCTGCGATACTTTGCAAGGTAGTGAGCTTACCCGTGGCCAGGGGAATATATTGCTGCGCAATAATCGTTGGGATACATATGGAAGCAGCTATCGCCATATAATATAACATCGGCAGGTCGGATTTTTTTGTTTTCAGCCTCAGCAGCTTCAACCGGGGCCTTAGCACCAGCAGTATAGGTATCCACACGAGCGAAAACGGCAGCCAGTAATTCACTACGTCGTCGTTTAGCGCCAGCAGCTCTAGTTTGATGATGAGCAGCCAGTTTAAGAAAGTATAGCCCGCAATAAAGCCTGCGCCGACAAGCAGGTAAGGCAGGTATATCAGTTTGATTTTGAGGAGAATTTTGTTCATTTTATACTATTGTGATTGCTCCGATTAAGGTTTATGATTGCACCGATTATACTGAATAAACTGCCGACCGCTAGTATTACCTGCGACTGCCCGCTGCGACTGCAACTGCTACCGCCCCAAGCCTACTCCTACCCCCTTTTCTCTACTTCTTTCGTCATCTTAAACGTAAGCGAGCCCAACGCGGTTAATACGGCTACGATGATGGCCCACAATGCCCAGGGTGGAAATTTCCCGGCGGCGGGTTTGGCTTCTTTAACTTTAAAATCAGGATTGGCGATCACTTCACCCACAGTGGCTACGGGTAGCTGGTGTTTAAGGCTATCCGTAAAAAATTTAAGGTCGTAATTTGGGGAAGTGGCTGCCGAATCGCCAACCAGCAGGGAGTAGCTGTTGCCTTTCTCCAAATAAGCAATAACCGATTGCTCTAACTGGTAAGCCGTAACGCCTTTAATTTGTAGGGGCGGGTTATCTTCGTTGGCGATTTCTAACTCGATGTACCGCGTTTTAGCGGAGATGGAAATATCCGCCGGTGTGGTAGAACTGATTACCATATCGCCCAGAAACCAACGGAACCGGCCTGTTTCGTCATAGTGGCCTGTTTTATCGGTAGCGTCAGATACACGTACGTTACGCCTGTAGTATTTGGTACCGGCAATATCTAAATGAAGCCTGTTAATAGGGAAGGCATCGTTAAGGCGGATGGCTATGCGGCTGTACTTGGCATGTTCTTCCTGCTTAAACTGCAAAGCGGGGAGCGGGATGTATTGGGGTTGGATGGCCTTTTCTGTTATGTAAATAAAAGCCAATGTTATAGCAATAGGATCGCGCTTTTTATTGTTAACCTGTATTTTAAAATACCGGTAATTACTTGCAGGGAAATTCAATTTCTGCTCGACACAAGGATCTCCGCCATTAATCACAGTGCCATTACTGGTATCCGGGTCAATATGCATATTGGCTTCGAGTAACGGAATATCTTCTTTTATGGCGTACCATTTGCTCAAATCATTACTACCACTCAATGTTGCATATCGCTCTACATCGGTGTTTTGAAATAACAAGTTCAATTGATTTAGTGTAAGGAGCTTTTTATTTTCGGCTATGAAAATGGTCATTGTATCCGGCTGAACCTTTAATTTCACCTGCGGAAACTCGATTACTCCCACTTTATCGATGACCGGCAACTGAGCACCAAAAATATAGGGCACAACCTTCCCGTCATTATCGTACAAGCGTATATCCGCCAGGTTACCTTGCGCTTTGGCCAGCACGGCAGGCGGCAGGGCAATGCGATAGAAGGCCGCGCTATCCACCTTTTGTACATCAGCCCTGTACCGGTACGTTTTCTGCGCGAACCCTGCGGAAGCCCAGCCCATCAGCACCAGCGACAATAAAAGCTTACTCCTCATTTTTCTTGCTCTCATCTTCTACCAGTATTTTTTTCACCCTTTGATACATAAACGATACGATAAGCAATAGCACCCCCAAACAAAAGAAGGCCGCTATCTTACCCGCAGGCGGTATATCTTTGATATCGAAAATAAACAGTTTACCCAGCGTAACCGCAAACAACGTAAGCGATATAATACGCAGCGTGCGCGCCTTGTTGCGCATGCCCAAAAACATCAGCGCAAAAGAGCTTAGTCCCCACAATATAGGCAAACCAACTTTCCGGTACACGGTCTCTACCCTATCTATGGTAGTGCCATGGCCTGCAAAAAGCGCATCGGCTGCCAGGCACAGCTCCACGCTCAGCAACAGCACCACGGCTGCCGAAAGTATCCAGGAAGCGGTGGCTTTAAGATCTTCATGCATTTGGGCACGCAGCAACTTGATCAGCTGGTAAAGCAGCAGCGCTACAAATACTGCCGACGCCCAATGCGCTACCAGGTGCCCGCTGCTTATGCTGCGCCCCTCTAAAATTTCATAAATGGTGGTAAACAGGGCGGGCAGACTAAAAAAGTAAACCGTAATGGCCAGCGCCATAAGCCCGGCCCCTACTTCCCAGCGCAGGCATACGGCGCTAAGCCGCTTGCCCAACAGGTAAAACACATAAACAAAGGCCGGTACATACAGCATCAGGTACAGCAGGTTAATACTGGTATCCGGGTAACGCGTTGTAAACTGGTGGTTCACCTCCAGTAGGCCGCTGGCAAACAGCAGTATAAAGGCCATGTTGCGGTACAGCATGGCGGGTATAGCAACCCCGTAAAGCTGCGGGGCATCGTCGCGCTGTATTTGCAGGTGTAGCAGGTAACTGCTTATGGCCGCGATAAGCGTAGTAATAAACCCTTTGTTGGCGATGATGGGGAGTAACAGTGCGTGTGGCCGGAGCGTGTACAAATTGCCGGGGGCATAATACAGGTTTATCCAATCCATCACCAGGCTGATCAGCATAGCGCACCATACCAGCAGCGAGGTAAGCTTCATCAGCGTTATCTTCGATTTACGATACAACCAGTACAGTAGCACCGTTTCCGCCGCCCAAAACAGGGTAATGTAATGCCCGTTGAGCTGTATAGGTGCCGTAAGCGATATAAAGGTGAGCGTAATACCGATGAGCAGGTACAGCACGTTGGTATCAACTTTTTTGTTTTTAAAGAGGATGAAAGACAGCAGCAGGTTAAGCACACCCAGCGATGCAGTGAACAGTCCGCGCATATCGGCCTGCCCCATTTGGCCAAGCAGGTACAGCCCTACGCCAAAATACAGGCCGGTATTAATAAGCAGGATGCTGAAATCGCTCCCGAGGAAGGCCTTATTTTCTTTTACATTGTTGGCTACGTTGATACCGAAGAACAGCAGGTACAATATGCTGGCATACAGCAGGCCGGTATGGTAGGTGGCCGCAGTTAAGCTGGTAAGCACCGCGCCAAAAACAATCACCGTAAGCCCGAACACCACGGCATTGAGCACCCGCCAAGCTTTGTAATAAGCAATAACCAGCAGCCCGGCGTTCAGTATCACCAGGTAAATGAACAGGGCATTGTAATTGGCCTGCCCGCTGCTCACCATAAACGGACTTGCCAAACCGCCGACGAAGGCTATCACCGCCAGTTCCTGCTTATCATACAGCAGGGAAAGCAGCACAGCGAAAATGGTGATAACAATGAGTATGATAAAGGAAGCCGTTTGGTTGAACAAATGGAACTGGTGGTAGGCCAGCGTTATGGTAAAATACAAAACGGCTAAACCGCCCCCTACCAGTACCGAGCTGAACGCCTTGTAACTATTGCGCATGCGGTGCGCAATACCAATGAGTATGCCGCCGCAAAGCACGCCTATACCCACGCGGCCAACGGGGCCAACCCAGTTGTTATCGATGGCGTATTTTACAAAGAAGCCTATGGCCAGCACCAAAATGGCGATGCCTATTTTATTCACCAGGTTCTCGCCGATGAATTTCTCCAGATCGGGATGGCGCTCAAAAAAGGATAGTTCGGGTTCCGGCTCTGGCCTGCGGAATTCCGGCCGTTTTACCGGCGGCGGTGTTATGGCCTGCGGCTCGCGCTCTACTTTAAGCGGATCGGGTTTCGGTGGAGCAATAGGTGGCGGCGCTATCGGCGGCAGCGGTTTAGGCGGGGCAGGCTTTATCTCCGCTGCCTCCCATGGCCTGGGGTCAGCGGGCTTCGGTTTCTCTGCCGCTTGCGCTTTTACGCTTTGCCGGGCAAGGTTATTCAGTTCGTTCAGTTGATGTTCTATACGGTCGAGCCTTTCATTATTCCTGTTTTTCGAACTGATGACCAGTACGATGATAATCAAAAGCATTAAGATGTAGATAACTTCCATGCGTGTGGATAAGGTTTAATCAAAATAAATGTACGGTTCTGAACCGGGATTTTTAACTTTTTGATTTTTTTAATGGCGTTAAAGAGGGCTTCGCCGTTAAACAGATTTTTAAGTTTTCACCGACTTTGATTGGCAACGATTATCAAGTCGGCTCATCGCAAAATTTGTCTGAACTCGAATTTCATGGAATTAACCGAATTTTTGGAATTAATACTGTATCAATTCTGTCCATTCCATGAATTCCATAAAACGGCGCAGCCCTCTTGAGTGCCATTGAAATCAATTAAACACGAAAAATTCGAGTTCAGAAAATTTATTTCACCCCACCATTAAACCATTCAGAAATCCCTATGTTTAAGCCTTATAACCTTAAACAAGCCAATCATGACCAAGTACCTTATCGCCTGCCTTCTCCTCATTTCCGCCTACGCCCATGCGCAGACTACCAACGATGCAACCGGCTCTAAAATCTCGGTAGCCGATGCCCAAAAAGTACTCAACCATCATAACATGGCCCGGAAGGAAGTCGGCGTGCAGCCGCTTACCTGGAGCAAGGAGCTTGCAGCCGTCGCCCAGGAATGGGCCGACCACCTGGCCGCTACCGGTACCTTTGCGCATCGCCCCAATAATAAATACGGCGAAAATATTTTCATGGGCACCAGCAACTACACCCCTTTAGATGCTTCGGAAGGCTGGTACAGCGAAAAGAAAGATTACACCTACCGTAAGCTCAGCAGCGGCGGGGGCACCGGCCATTACACGCAAATGATTTGGCAAAACACCACGCAGGTGGGTGTCGGCGTAGCCATCTCAGCCAGTGGAGACATCTACGTGGTGGCCAATTACTCGCCTGCAGGGAATTATCTTGGGGAGTATCCTTATCAGAGGCAGTAAGAACAGAATTGGGTTCAGGGCATTCAAAATTGGCAGGGGTTTTCTGAAATACGCGGTTTTAATCCCGATTTAGACAATTTTGAAAAGCAATTGCAGTGGTACTTAGGGTGGTTTCTGTCCCGCTATCCGCTGCAAGCCACACTGCGTGCGGGCTTTCCGCTGCTATCGGGTTTAGACAACGCGGGTACTGTTTGTTGTTGGGTACTCCAAAACTACGCAGCTCTCTCCACCTCGTCATTGCGAGGCACGAAGCAATCATCGGCAGGATAGGTATGCGGTTTGCAAAGCGGCTTTATGTGCCGGATTTGCTCAGCGGCTCTGCATGTGGGCCACAGGTGGGGCACTTGCGGAGGCGGCGACTCAAATACCCCTAAAGCAGCGGGAGAAGTTATCAATTCGGGCTATCTACAAAACTTACCGGTGCATATGCTTTTACAATATCCAGATGCAACTGGTTTGGCTTCCCCTCCTTCAGGAGTTTATATTGGATACCAAACCATTGCTTCAGCGCTTTTTTATAATCAGCCTTTGCCTTGATAGTGTTTTGGGAATAGTAATCGTGTTTGGTGTCTTTTAATGCATCCACTACAGACACAAATGTGTCGCTTTCCAGTGCAAAAGATACTCCATCGGTGGCTTTTCTTAGGGTTTTAATATCTTCTGCTGAAAACGGAACTAATTTACTTTGGATATAATTAAAAGTGTAATCGCTTTTTAGGGCCAATAGCTTTTTGATAAAGTTGATATAATAATCGCCAAACATCAGAAACCTTTGAAATTGGGGTTTCGCCAATATGCCCTCCGCCAGCTTAAACGCCCGCTTATCATTCATGCTTAATAACAAATCCATCGCGTACGGGTAATAAGAAGTTCCATCGCAATGTTTCAGTACCAATTCAAGTTCGGCCATCGCCGGTTCATAACTGTTTTTGTCGTGCTTTAACAAAAACAAAGAGGCCCAAAGGTTTACCCACCTATCTGTGGTGTCTCTGCTCCATTGCTTTACAGCAGCAATGTATTTTTCATCGCCAAGCTCAAACATCGTTTGGGCCATGATACCTTTGTTGGTGTTGGGCCAGGAGCCGCCGGGGAAACTATTGAACCTCTCAACCATTATGGGTAACAAGGCGGCATACTTAGCTTCTCTTGCCGCCCACATTGCTTTATTAAAATCCGTCCAGGTGGTGGCAGTTTTTAAGGTTTTGATGGTAAGGTCTTGATTTGATAGCGAAGCATTTTCAACGCACCATTTTCTTATTTTTTCTACCTCGGCCTTTTTCTGCGCCGGGCTTGCCGATTCAAAATACTTGAATGTAAAAAAGCGTTGGTTGGTGATTTCAAAAATCAGGTCATGAACCACCCAGGTAAGCTTATGTACGGTCCTCTCCGGCCTGAAGTCCCTGAAATAGGTATAAGATGGGATATATGTTTCGGTGAGCAAATAGGGCAAAAGCGGCTCAATTTCCGCAGGACTTAACTTCATTGCTATCAGTTCAACATAAGGGTTAACAACGCGATACCGGGTTGTTGGCTCCCAATAAGAAACACCGTTGCTAAACGCTTCCGGCATGGAAATGGCGAACTGAGGCATATCATAGCTTATTCCCCCGGGTTGGCCCGACTGAATACAATTTAAAAGCCTTAGTCGTTCAGCAAGATAAAGTACTTGCCCCCTCCTATCCAATTTCTGTTTTAAACCGCTCCACTCTGTTGAATCGGGAAGGCGAAAGGTTTTGAAATCTTCGCTGTAATCTTTTAACTGGCGGGTTAACGCGATAGCTTCCTGCTGATACTCATAGCCATTAAAAGCCTTTCCTGAAAGATGCTCCCCAAATACGATGGCTTCCTTGTAATCCCTTTCCACGGACATTGCAGATAGCATCTCATCGTAATAAATAATCCCGAAATCGTCCCTTATTTGTTTGTCGTCGGCATCGCGATTGTTTTTTACCGCCAACTGTTTTGAATATTTAAATTGTCCTTTTTTATATAGCCATAATTCGAGCAGGTAATCCTTTCCGAAAGAGCCCAAAAAAAAGCCACGGTTTCCGTCAGCCGGATTTAAAAAACCTCCGATTGTAACGTCGTCCACCGGCAAGGGCTTCATACTTGTTATATCTTTCCTATCAATTTTAGTCTCCTTTCCGTCTGTGCATAACAACAGCACATGCTCGTCATTAGGATTTTTGGTCCACCCGCTATAGTCGTTTTTGTATTCGTTGCCGTTTGTTTTATATACCGTCGAAACCTTATAAATCGTATCGTACTTATCCATTTTATAAAATGAAAGGCTATCGATCAGGCGCATTTTATGGCGGTAGGTTTGATCACTCATATCCTGTGCGCGACCGTTATGGGCGATAAATAGGGAGACTGCTATGATTAAAAAGCGGCGAAGCGTTTTAGGACCGATAAGGTATTTGCTCATCTGTAGATTAAGGTTAATGGCTGCTCTAAATATAGTCAATATCCTTTAACCATTCAAAAACTATGTACAACCCAACCATGATCAAATGCCAGCAAGTCCCTGTGTCCTTGTAGTTAAATAAACATTACGCCCACCAGAAAGTCCGCTTTCTATTTTTTATTTAGTAAATTTCACTAAATAAAAATATTGCCTAAATTTATCGGGAAAATAGCTATTTTGGCTACATCATTTATTACTCAGCTAATTATCTCACAAAAGCTCATGTTTAAGCCTAAAAACCTTTTTAGGGCATTGCCTGCCTTTTTATTGCTGGCGGTATGCGCCACTGCTACGTATGCGCAATCGCCAAAAAAACCCGAGGATAACCGCTTCACCAAAGTGGTGCTGGCGCAGGGTGTAGAAGAGCCCATGCAGTTCCAGATACTGAAGGACGGGCGCGTTATCTACGCCGAACGCAAAGGCAAAATAAAGGTGTACGACCCCAAAACCAATAAAATTACGGTGATTGCCGAGTTTGCCGTGAGCACCAAATACGTCAACAAAAAGGGAGAAGTAAGCGAGGGCGAAGACGGCATGCAGGGCATCATCCTTGATCCCGATTACGATACCAACAACTGGATATACGTGTACTACGCCCCCGCCGGCGATGTGGCCAAAAACACGCTGGAACGCTACACCTGGCTGGGTAAAGACATCCTGCGCGATACCAAAAAAACCGTGCTTGATGTACCCACCCAGCGCGAGGAATGCTGCCACGTGGGCGGCGGCATGCTCTTCGATAAAGACAAGAACCTGTACCTGAGCACGGGCGATAACACCTTCAGCCGGGCCAGCGATGGCTTTAGTCCGCTGGACGAGCGGCCGGGCATGTCGCCAGAGGATTCGCAGAAATCATCAGGCAACACCAACGATTTGCGCGGAAAGATACTGCGCATACACCCAGAGGCCGATGGCACTTACACCATACCCCAGGGCAACCTGTTTGCCCCCGGCACCCCGCAAACCAAGCCCGAAATATACACCATGGGCAACCGCAACCCATGGCGCTTAACTATCGACAGCAAAACAGGCTGGCTGTACTGGGGCGAAGTGGGCCCAGATGGTTCCAAGGACGATTTTGATAAGCGCGGCCCGCAATCGTACGATGAATTTAACCAGGCCAAAAAGCCGGGCAACTACGGCTGGCCCTACTTCGTGGGCGATAACAAAGCGTACCGCAAGTACGATTTCGCAACGCACCAGTCGGGCGATTTCTTCGATGCCCTAAAGCCCGAAAATCACTCGCCAAACAATACAGGCATGATTTTCTTGCCACCCGCAACGCCTGCTTTTATATGGTATGCCAAGGGCCTGAGCGCTCAATTCCCGCTGATGGAAACCGGCGGCAACAGCGCGGTTGGCGGCCCCATTTTCCGTGCAGCTGATTTCAAAGGCGCCAAACGCCCCTTCCCCGATTATTATGAGGGCAAATGGCTCATTACCGATTGGGTGCGCGGCTGGATAAACGTGGTAGAGATCGGCGAGGACGGCGCGTATAAATCCATGGAGCGCTTTTTACCGAACCTGCACTTGTATGGCCCGATAGATATGAAATTCGGCCCCGATGGCGACCTGTACGTGCTTGAGTACGGCAACGGCTATTTCAAGAATAACCCTGAAGCAGAGCTTATCCGCATAGAATTCAACGGCGGCAACCGCAAGCCGCAGGTGCAGGCCAGGGCCGATAAAAGCGCGGGCGCACTGCCTTTGAAGGTGGCCCTGTCGTCCGCAGGTACCAAAGATTTTGACGACGACGACGTGCTTACCTACCAGTGGACGGTTACCAAAGGCGGCAAACCGTTCAAAACACTTAAGGACCAAAACCCATCGGTAACCTTTACCACACCGGGCGTTTACAAAGCCACGCTTACCGTTACCGACCTTAAGGGCGCAAAAAACAGCACCTCGCTTACCATAAAAGCCGGCAACGAGCCGCCTGTGGTTGCCGTTACCCTAACGCAGGGTAACAGCAGCTTTTTCTTCCCCGGTAAAACCATCGCCTACAAAATAAACGTGAGCGACAAGGAAGACGGCAGCCTCAGCAACAGGCGCATCCCGGCTTCGCTGGTATCGGTGAGTGCCAATTACTTGTCAGAAGGGTATAACATGACCGCTATTGCCCAAAGGCAGCAGGGTGTTGATGCTACCGCAAGGTTTGCGGCGGGCATGGCGCTTATTGCCAAAAGCGATTGTAAATCCTGCCACTCGGTAAAAGATAAGGTGCTTGGTCCATCCTTCATAGCGGTAGCTAAAAAATACAAGAACAACCCCTCGGCTGTTGCTACGCTAAGTAATAAGATAAAAACCGGTGGTTCGGGCACCTGGGGCCATGCGGAGATGCCTGCCCACCCTGCCCTAACTAACAACGAGTTGGGTAGCATTGTGCGCTATATCATGAGCCTCGGTACGCCGCAAAAAACTCAAAAATCCATGCCGGTTACGGGAACTTACGTAACCTCGGTACCCAAAGGCGAAAACGATAACGGCAGCTACATCTTCCGCGCGGCGTATACCGATAAGGGTACCGCCACGGCTACAGCGTTAACTACCGAGAACCTGCTGGTGTTGCGTGGTTCGCTGCTTTCCCCATCGCAAGCCAACGGCGCGAAAGACATGGACTATAACCGCGACAGCACCATCGTAGTGGTGAAAAAACCGGGCGCGTACCTGGAATTCAACAAGATCGACCTGACGGATATCAAGAACATCGAACTGAAACTCCTCCCCCGCGGCCGCGGCACCGACCCTCCGGGCACGGTAGAGATTCGCCAGGGCGCAGCAGACGGTAAAGTAGTAGGCAGCTTTACCGGCAGCTTCGTGGGCCTCAACAGCCTGAAGGTCCCCATTAATGGTGCCGACGGCAAGCAGGACCTTTACCTGGTATTCGCCGGCACGCCAGCAAGGTTGAATGGAGTGAAGTTTAATATAGAGTAGGTTTGTCTGAACTCGAATTTTTCGTGTTTAATTGATTTCAATGGCACTCAAGAGGGCTGCGCCGTTTTAAGGAATTTTTTAAATTGACAGAATTGCATTCTAATTCTAAAAATTCCTTTAATTCCATAAAATTCGAGTTCAGAAATCAAGACAGAAAAAACCAGGACGTGGAAAGCGCTCCTGGTTTTTTTGTTTGTTGCCACTTTCCTCCAATCCATTATATTTGGGTATTCCTTATCAATTTGCAAAATGAGCTTCTTTAAAAGATTATTAGGTAAAAAAGAGCAGCCTATAAAATCGTACGACGATTTTTGGAACTGGTTTGCGACAAACGAAAAGGCTTTTTTTACCGCCGTAAAAAATGGCAAATCTATCGAATCGGATTTCTTTGATAAACTATCGCCCAAACTAGCCGAAGTAAAAGATGGCTTCTTTTTTTTAACCGGGATGCTTGATGATAATACCGTCGATTTGATATTAACGGCGGATGGCGCGATAAAAAACATCGTTTTTGTAGAAGAACTTGTTGCCGCTGCACCTCAACTTGAAGGATGGAAATTTACAGCGTTGAAACCGGCTTTGGATATCAAAGATGTGGCTATCTCTATGGCAGGGTACAAGTTCTCTTCCGAGAATTTATTTTTTTATGCCGAGGAGCTAAGCGATTACCCCGACGAGATAGAAATTAAAGTAATTCATACCGATTTTACCGAAAGCAACAAAACCAATATAACTAACGGCACCTTTATTTTTTTAGATAACCTGTTGGGAGAGCTCAACTTCGCTACTATGGTAGATAGTTTGAGGGTAATGGGGAAAAGTGATGCGGAAAGAGACCTGATACCAATAGAGAAACTTAAGCCTTATTTGATATGGCGCGAAAAAGAGTTCGTTGAAAAATATGAAGGCCTTCGTCGTAATACTGAGAACGACGAGTATTCGGCCCTTGAGGCGAAATTGGGAAATGGTAACCCGCTTGTTGCAATTATCAATATGGCACTGCTGAGGTGGGACAGCAAAGCATCGCACCCATGGATACTCCATGTGCGAATAAAATACAACGGGCAAAAAAACAACGGCATGCCCGATAATGCTACTTACCAATTGCTAAACCAAATTGAAGATGATATGATGAGCGAGCTGAAAGATATCGACGGCTACTTGAATATCGGCAGGCAAACCGCAGATAATAGCAGGGAAATCTACTTTGCTTGCAACGATTTCCGCAAACCCGCAAAGGTGATGCACACCATAGAGCAGAAATATTCAGGGAAATTGAATATTGGTTTCGAGATTTATAAGGACAAATACTGGCAATCATTAAATCATTTTACGGGGTAGCTATCAGACACCCCTAAAACGACACCCCCACCTGCAGCCCCGTCCCAATTGACGCCGGCACTCCATTACCAAACCTTACCGGGATAGGTACAGATAGGAACATAGCAGCATCTTTGCCTTTAATGATGCGCTGGTTAAACACCGGCGTAAAGCCGAAGCGCCCGCTGGTTTCGAAGGCCATACGGCCAATGAACGTAAACCCATGCTGAAAGCGGAACATGGCCCCGGGATGGAATAGCACACTGCTTACTTTCGATACATTTTTTTCGGTACGGATGCTGGGCGCTACCTCGAAACTGATGCCGAATTTATCGCTTTTTAAAATATTGATGCCGAATGGGAAACCGATGGTATAAGCCCCCGAGAAATTGCTGGTAAAGCCATCCTTGTTCCAGTTGCCAATGGGTTGCACTACGCTGAAGTAGCCCGCCACGCGCGGGTAGGCAGGTGTTTGCTGGGCATTGGCTTTGAATGCGCCGGTGGTAAGCATCACTAACAAAAAGGCAATTTTGGTAGGCGTAAAAAGTTTGTTCATATGTTTTTATAAAGATTTTATAATGAGCCCGATAACGGCAGCCGCAGCTATGATATAAGGCTCCTGTATTTTTTTGATATAAATAAGGGCCAGCACGGCGGCAACTGCGATTAACGCAGTAGGTATATCAATAACACTCCGCCGCGCGATAATAATTACCGAACCCACCAATGCGCCTATCACCGCCGCAGTAATGCCATCTACAAAAGCCTTGATACTGGTATTTTTGGCTATTTTTTTGAAGGATGGTGCCAGCGCTACAGTAAATAAGTAACAGGGCAAAAAAGTCGCCAATGCCGCAACGCAGGCCCCCGGGAAACCGGCCACCAGGTAACCGATAAAACCGACAGTAATAACAACCGGCCCGGGGGTTATCATGGCTACTGCTACGGAATCTACAAACTGGTGTTCGTTCAGCCAGCCAAACTCGGTAACTACGCCGGCATGCAAAAAGGGCACAATGGCCAGTCCGCTGCCAAATACAAAGGTGCCGGCTTTGGCAAAAAACCAGGCTATTTGCTGCAGGGTGCTGCTATCGTACTTCCAAAAACCGGTGCTTATCAATATCCCGGCGGGTAAAACGGCAGGCTTTTTAAGCCATTTGGGCGGTGCTTTTAAAAGCATGTACAACAAGCCGCAAGCCACAAACAAAGCAATTTCTTCGCGCTGGGTAATTACCGTAACGGCAATGCCCGCAGCATAAAACAGCCAAAGCAACCATTTATCCTTTATGGCTGCCGGCTGAAACTTGCTGATAGATTTGACGGTGAGTTTATAAGCACTCATGGCAATGATACCTATTACGGCCGCGCCAACGCCATAGAACACGGCCTGCATCCAGGTAAGCCCGCCATAAAGCTTATAGGCCATACCCAACAGCACCACCATCATAAACGACGGAATAACGAAGGCCAGCCCCGTAAGCGTGGCGCCAATAAGGCCATAGTGTACAAAGCCAATGTATATCCCCAGTTGTGCGGCTAGCGGGCCGGGGGCCAGTTGCGCCAGGGCAAGCCCTTCTTTATATTCTTCGTCGGTAAGCCAGCCTTTGGCTTCCACCAGGTCGCGCTGCATATAGCCAACCAATGCCACCGGGCCGCCGAAACCCCAGGTGCCCAATTTTAAAAAGTATTTGGTAATATCGGCTAAAGAATAGGCCGGTTTTGCTTTTTGGGGTTGCGCATCCATCAGTTAATCTTTTGCATCAGGCTATTACTGTCAGGAAGCAATATTAAAGCGATACAGGCATGCGAAATTGTACGTATTTAACTACTTGTATCCTTTTTACTTTTTTGGAGGCTTTTTTTATAGGCAGATGGTGTTTGCCCGGTTTGTTTCTTAAAGATGCGGTTAAAATGGCTCTGGTCAGAAAAACCGGTGAGGTAGGCGATTTCGGTAAGTGGGTAGGCGGTTGTCGCCATCAGCTGCATGGCTTTTTCTATCCGCAGCTTGCGCACATACTCACCAAAGGACATGTTTTCGAAATATTTAGAAAACTCGCGGGAGAGGTACGACGGATTGATTTCCAACTCATCAGATGCCTGTTGCAAACTGAACGACATATTGGTGTCCAGTTGATCCTGTATCAGCTCTTTTAATTCGGTGGCCCATTCTGGCGCTTTTTTGGCTTTGCTTTTTTGCAGGTATTTATGATAAACTTCCAGCAACAGGTGCTCGGCCGGGGTTTGGATATGCTTTTGCTGATGGAGGTCTTTTGCCCAGGTATATAAGCCATCGTAAATGGTCATGCCGAGGGCAAGCAGTTCATGGTCGTCGGTAATGTTTTCGGATAGGCCCAGGAACAAGGCCGATAAACCAGCGGCCTGCGGCGCAAAGTCGAACCTGTCGGTATCCGCGCCGCGCACGATTGCCGCTATGCGGTGCAAGGCAATATCCTTAAGGTTATGTTTCTTCAGGAAATAATCAAAAGTGCAGCGATCGTCGTAATGGCTGTATTCTATCCCCGGCAAATCGAAAGGAATGGCGTTCAACTCTTCGGCTTTCGCCAGTACTTCATCAACGGGCACATAAATAATCTCAGCTTCGGGGTTAATAAACCGTTTAATTAGCCATGGGCAGGCTATCCTGTCAATCTTAGGTCTGTTGCGGGTTATCCATTTGCTTGTATCCACAGCGTAAAGGTAAGCGGCAACACGTGCAGGTGCAAGCGGAAGCCTTGCCAATATGCCACACAACAAAGAAGGCCCCGGTCACCTCAACCGTGGGCCTTCGCCTTTGTTAACACATCACATCAAAACAGTCTTATTTTTTTGCTTTTTTCTCTAAAAAGAAGCAGTGGGCAGCACAGGCGTGTTGTTTATAGTTTTTATGCACGGTGCCATAGTTATGACCCTTAGGGTCTAAAATGGCGCACTTTTCAGCATCAAGGTCTTTAAGGGTGAGTATGGTTTCACCGGCTACGCTATAGTACACCCCGTTTTTGCCGGCCTTGCCCAGGTTTTTGCCGTTGGCATCAACTATGTTGCCATTTTTATCGATTGCATAAATTCTGTTCCCGGCGTTGTTGCGGGCTACATTGTCTTTATCGATATAACCCAGCTTGGTACCATCGTGGCTGTATATGCCGCCTTTGCCGTCAATCATAATTTGCTGCGGCGCCATTTGGTGTTGCTGGCCACGGGCAGTAATTGCCATGGAGGCAATTATTAGGATAGAATAGATTACTGATTTTAGCTGGTTCATCGTCTTGTTTTTTTATTCAAAAGTAGATGATGAACAGGTGATTATTAATGACTTAAGGCACTCCGGGAAATGATGCACGTCACACGTGGGCGGCTTAACTCAGCGTTTCTTTGCCTTTAGGTTTTTCTTACCCGCCTTTTTAACGAAAGGGTTGCTGTAAACGGAGGGATTTGCGGGTGCGGCATTAACGGTGGAGAGCGGCTGCTCTTTGTAAGCTTCGGGCACCCATTCTGGTCTTATTTTTGGCTGGCAATCCATTTTGTTGATGCTATACCCAAAGTTAAGCAATGGCGTACATAAATGGCTAAATGATTATTTCTTCCACAAACCGGGATTGTCGCGGTAATCGGTGATGTTATCAATAACCTGTTGCACATTTACCGATGTCAGCACCTGCCCGCCGTCGGCAGAGTAGGTAAACAGTTTACCGGGTGCTTCAAATGTAATGAAACCCATATAATCCGGGCTCGTTTTTTTGGTCAGGAGCAGTTCGCTTTCTTTTTTATCTATAGAGCCGGCATCCTCCAATCCCATGTTACGGTAAACATTGTAGGTACGTGTAATTACTTCATGACCATCTAAATGCGCCACGGTGTTTGGGATAATCATCACCTGCAGGTTTTCTCCTACCGTAAAAAATATGGGCTTCATGGCATATGAGGGTATGCTTGCACAACAACGGTTGGGTCAAATAGTTTCGGCTACGTTATATGGCAATGACTCCGTTTTTTTTGTATTTTCAAAGCATCAAAACATCACTTTATGTTTAAGCAACAACTATCCGGCAACGTTTGGCTATTGGTGCAGCCATCCGATAAAAAGTTACGCCTCGTTATAAGCGATGGCGCTACCGAACTTGCCTGCCGTAAAGAAACCCCGGGTGCCCTCAAACGCTTCCTGGCATCGGCAGAAACGCACTTGTTTAAAGGTCGGCTGCAACTGCGGAAGGATAAAGAAGCTGTGATATTGGTTTTGAAGGGTGAGGATATTGGAGCAATTGGAGTGGCGGAATTGAAGAGGGTGATATCTTAGTAGCGATGGGTTTGAAACGAAGGTGTTCGAGACATGGTTTTGACTCCCCTCTCGAGAGGGGGTGCGGTGGATTGCGTGGTGGGAGGGGTGTGTTCGCCACTATTCAATGGCACCATGTATGGCGTGCAAACACACCCCTCCACCCCTCTCAAGAGGGGAATCGCACGTTCCCTTCG
Source organism: Mucilaginibacter sp. P1_D10 (assembly GCF_056406215.1). Taxonomy (NCBI): domain Bacteria; kingdom Pseudomonadati; phylum Bacteroidota; class Sphingobacteriia; order Sphingobacteriales; family Sphingobacteriaceae; genus Mucilaginibacter; species Mucilaginibacter sp. P1_D10. The sequence continues at coordinate 31,787 of NZ_JBFUAP010000017.1, forward strand.
CGCATTTAAAAGTTTTCAAACAAGCAAGTATCCCCCCCCCACTATCTGATTCACCCCACCAACCCTCCCTCAATTCAAAATATTTTCCTTATCTTACGGCTACCTATTTCACACCCTATGACTAACGCTGCCGAACCCATGTACTGGTCCGCCCCGCGGAAAATTGCCTGCCGCTTCTTCGTGGTATTTTTTGTCTTGTATGTTTTCCTCAATCCTAATGGCGTGTTGCCACAGGTAGACAGGGTTTACGAATATTACATCGAGCCCTTCCACTGGCTGGTGGTATGGATAGGCGCGCACATACTGCACCTGGATAAGCCGATAACCCAGTTTACCGGCGGCAGCGGCGATACTACTTATGATTATATCATCTTGCTTTTCATCTTTTTTATGGCTGCGCTTAGCGCATTGGTATGGTCGGTTATAGACCGGAAGGCCCGCAATTACAACAACCTCTTCTACTGGCTCACGGTTATCGTGCGTTACTACGTGGGCATCACCATGATTACCTATGGTGCGGTGAAGGTTATTAAATTGCAGTTCCCCGGCCCCTCGCCCGATAAGCTGCTACAGCCGCTGGGCACTATGTCGCCCATGGGCCTGGCGTGGACGTATATGGGTTACTCCACGGGCTTCAATTACTTTACCGGCTTTGCAGAGCTCTTCTGCGGGCTGCTGCTGTTCTTCCGCAAAACGGCTACGCTGGGTGCCATAGTTGGCCTGGTTGTGGCAGGCAACATCATGGCCATCAACTATTGTTTCGATGTGCCCGTAAAGCTACTGGCAACTATGCTGGTATTCATGAGCATCTTTTTGCTGAGCAAAGATGCGCTGCGCCTTATCGATTTCTTCTTCCTCAACAAACCCGCCCAACCGGCAAACCTGGGGGCCCATCAGTATAAAAAGAAATGGAAGAACATCACGCTAGGCGTAATCAAATACGTACTGATTATCTATACCGTAGCCGGCAACTTCATCAGCGATGTGCAGGCCACGAGCAAATACGGCGACAAGGCCAAAAAACCACCTTTATACGGCATATATAACGTGCAGAGCTTCGTGCGTAATAGAGACACCCTCGCTCCCCTCACAACCGATACCAGCCGCTGGAACAAACTAACCATCAGCTACCCGGGCGGTGCCAGGGTTAGGTTCATGAACGATAGCGTTAAGCGGTACGATTTTGTGATAGACACCGCCAAACATACCATTGTGATGAACACCTACGTCGATACCATCAACAAGGCGCATTTCACCTACAGGTTAATGAAGGACACGCTGGTGATGACCGGGGCGTTTAAAAGCGACTCGTTGCACATCAGGCTGGCTAAATTCCCGCTGGATAAGTTTTTGCTTAAATCGCGCGGGTTCCACTGGATAAACGAGGTACCTTTCAACAAGTAATCAGGCAAGGTTTTTTTTGCGGAATCTGCTAAAATCGATTCGGGTGAGGTACACCCCACCCAAAATGATGAGCAGGCAACCAATTTGCCCAAGGGTAATGGTTTCGCCGTAGTACCAGCCCCAGCCGAAAGCTACGAATGGCACGCCATAACTTGCCGTAGAGGTGAACAGCACGCTGGTACGCTGCACCAGTGCGTAAAACAGCATCCATGCAAGGGCCGTGCCCAGCATACCCAGGGTGCAAACCGCCAGGCAGGCTTTTATATACTTATACTCGTGCAGCGGTAAACCAAAGAAACCCGTTTGCCACAATATAACCAACGAAGGCAGGCCCACGGCAATAAGGCTAAAAGAGGTGATAACAATAGGGCTAACGCCGCCGAGGTGCCGTTTCACCATAATAATATTCAGAGCGTAAAATACCGTGGCCAATATCACAAGCCCCGCATAGCTGATTTGCCCGTACCCGGCATGCTTTTGCACCACATATAAAAGCACGATACCCCCGAAACCGATGATGATGCCCAACACCTGGCTCAGGGGTATTTTGTTGCCGAAAAACAAGAACCCGAAGATGATGGCAAAAATGGGCGTGAGCGAATTGAGCGTACCGGCCAATGCGCTATCTATCCTGGTTTCGGCGATGCAGAACAAAAAGGCCGGCAAAAAACTACCGAAAAAGCCCGAGAATAGTAGCCAGCCGGAAAGCTTGAAGGGTATCTTGCTGCGGTGCCTTAGCAATACCGGCGTAAGTACTATCCCGGCACTGATGAGGCGAATGGCAGCTACCTGCGAGGCTGTAAGCAGGGGTTGGCGCGCATCGTCATACAAACCCAGTTTCATCAGAATGAATGAGCTGCCCCAGATAAGGCATATGGAGACGAACATCAACCAATTGATCAACTGCGGGGGAAATACAAACGAACGAGGCTTTTGCTGCATGATGCTGCAAAATAATATAAAGAACTGAAAATACGTCCATCCTATGATAATGCGCTTCATGGCCTCACCCCAACCCCTCTCCAAAGTAGAGGGGCTAAAAGTTCTCTCCTTTGGAGAGGATTTAGGTGAGGCTTGATTAGCATATATTTAAAAATAAAACGAGATTTAAAAAAACAATCAGCAAACCATAATCCATATATCATATGAATACACAAGAGCAAATAGCAGCGTATATCGCCAGTCAACCCGAAGCAAAACGCAGCGAGATGCAAACTTTGCATGCGCATGTATTGGAGGCATTACCGGGATGTAAATTGTGGTTCCTGGATGGTAAGGACAGCGAAGGTAAAATAGTGAGCAACCCAAACATAGGATACGGATCTTACACCATCAACTATGCCGACGGCACAACGCGGGAGTTTTACCAGATTGGATTGAGCGCCAACACCACCGGGATTTCGGTGTACATCCTTGGCATTAAAGATAAAACGTACCTTGCCCAAACCTATGGCCGGGAATTGGGCAAAGCCAGCGTAACCGGCTATTGCATCAAGTTCAAAAAACTAAAGGATATCAATATCGATGTACTCGAAACGGCCATAAAAGATGGCGTTAAGCTTACCAGCGAAAATTGATTGATGCCCGGTCTGCGCTGCCAAAACTTTATACCTTTATGCTTTAAATCCGGCTTTTACCTTAATGATGCTTTCGATAGAACAAATAACCCCGCAGCTTACCTGGCGCCTCAGGCGCGATGTTTTGTACCCCGACCAACACCTGCGCGATATGGAGATGGACGAAGATAACCAAGGTTACCATTTCGGCGCTTTTGCCGATAATGCGCTGGTGGCGGTAGTATCGTTATTTAAACGTGCAGATGGCTGGCAATTTCGCAAGTTTGCCGTAGTGCCAGAGGCGCAGGGCAAAGGCGTGGGGGCGCAGCTATTAGATTATATAACCGGGTTTGCCAGGCAGGATGATGGCCGCCGCCTATGGTGCAACGCCCGGTTAACGGCCATCGGGTTCTACAATAAATTCGGCTTTACTGCGGTTGGCGAAGTGTTCCACAAGAACGGTATCGACTACATCGTGATGCAGAAGGACCTCCCCCAAAATTAAAAAAGGTCGGCATGCCTTGCGCTGCCAACCTCTCAACTAAATTTAACTGATCTTATCTTAATTAACGGCGCGAAGGTGGCCTTATCATGTTAACTTAGTATTAACGCTAAAACAATATTTAATCTACCGCGTATAGGGTATTGCGGCAATGTCGTCCGCTTTGTTATATTTGCGCATGGCCATCCAAGGGCCTTATACTTTTATCAATGGCTAAAAAGAAAACCGAAGCAGAGCAGAAACCTGCCGTAGTAACCGAAAAATCACTGTCGTTCTTCGAAAAATATATCAATAACGCCTCTCCTACCGGCTTCGAGTGGAAGGGTCAGCAACTGTGGCTGGAGTACCTTAAGCCTTACATAGATGAGCATTACGTAGATAATTACGGCACTGCCGTGGGCGTAATAAACCCAACCGCCGAGTACAAAGTGGTTATAGAGGCACATGCCGATGAGATATCGTGGTTTGTAAATTACATCACCAACGATGGCTTGATATACGTTATCCGCAACGGCGGTTCCGATCATCAGATAGCCCCATCCAAACGCGTAGATATCCATACCGATAACGGTTTGGTAAAAGCAGTATTTGGCTGGCCGGCCATCCACACCCGCCTCGGCGGCGAAAAAGAAGAGGCCCCAACCCTAAAAAACATCTTTTTAGATTGCGGCTGCACCAGCAAAGAGGAAGTGGAAAAACTGGGCATACACGTGGGCTGCGTAATTACCTACGAGGATGAGTTTATGGTGCTCAACAACCGTTACTACGTGGGCCGCGCTTTGGATAACCGCGCAGGCGGCTTCATGATAGCCGAGGTGGCCCGCTTACTTAAAGAAAACAACATCACGCTGCCCTTCGGCTTGTACATCGTAAACGCCGTGCAGGAAGAAATTGGCTTGCGTGGCGCCGAAATGATCGCCCACCGCATCAAACCAAACGTGGCCATCGTTACCGACGTTACGCACGATACCAGCACGCCCATGATCAACAAAATTACCCAGGGCGACCTTAGCTGCGGCAAGGGCCCGGTAATATCTTACGCGCCGGCGGTGCAGAATAACCTGAACAAATTACTGATCGAATCGGCGCAAAAAGCCAATATCCCCTTCCAGCGGCAAGCATCATCGCGCAGCACCGGCACCGATACCGATGCCTTTGCTTACTCTAACGATGGCGTGCCTTCGGCATTGATATCGCTGCCATTGCGTTACATGCACACCACCGTGGAGATGATACATAAGGATGATGTGGATAATGTGATACGCCTTATATACGAAAGCCTACTGAATATTAAAGCCGGCCAGGATTTTAGATATTTTAAGTAATTTTTAATATATAAACAAAAAATAACTATTATTGGCAATAATTTAAGCATTACTATAAAACTATCATAAAAAACATGAAACCTACCTTACTCATTTTAGCTGCAGGGATGGCCAGCCGTTACGGAAGCATGAAACAAGTGGATGGATTTGGCCCTAACGGCGAAACCATTATCGACTACTCTATCTACGATGCCATCAACGCCGGTTTTGGCAAAATATCATTTATCATTCGCGAAGAATTTTTAGACAGTTTCAAAGCTATTTTTGAGCCTAAACTGGCCGGCAGGGTAGAAACGGATTACGTTTTCCAGAATTACGACCTTACCCCGTTCGGCATTACAGAGGAAATTGAGCGCGCAAAACCTTGGGGAACCGCCCACGCTGTTTTAGCCGCCCGCAACCAGGTAAAAGAACCTTTTTGCGTAATAAATGCCGATGACTTTTACGGTGCGGATGCTTTCCAAAAGATGGCAAAATTCCTGACCACCGAAGTTGCAGATGATACTTACTCTATCATTGGTTACCAGGTAGACCGCACCTTATCAGACCATGGCGCGGTATCGCGCGGGGTGTGCCAGGTTGAGGATGGTAAAATGGTGGCCATTAACGAACGCCTTAAAGTTTATTTTAAAGAAGACGGCAGCGTTGCTTATGAAGAGAACGATGTAGAATACCCGTTAGACCCACTTACCCGCGTATCTATGAACTTCTGGGGCTTTACGCCTGCGGTTTTCAAACAAAGCGAGCCGATGTTCAAAGCCTTCGTAGAAGCGAACAAAAGTAACCCTAAGGCCGAGTTCTTCATCCCGCTGGTGGCCGATGGCCTGATTAAAAGCGGCGAAGCTTCTTTCGAAGTTATCCCTACCGCTGCAAAATGGTTCGGTGTTACGTATAAAGAAGATAAACCAATCGTGCAGAAAAGCATATCAGACCTGGTTGAGAACGGAACTTATCCGGCTAACCTTTGGTCATAAAATAATTGTCACTATAAAAGGGAATCCTGCTCAATATTGGGCGGGATTCTGTTTTTATATGCTTTTTTTTACCGCAGAGAGCACAGAGAAACCACAGAGGTTCACTGAGCTTTTATTATTTATTAAAATAAAAAGAGGATTTATAAAACTGGCTATGTTTTCCCTCTGCGCACTCTGCGTCTTTACACAATTCGCAAATCTCTGTGCCCTCTGTGTTTAAATCGCCACCAAACAAAAACTATCATTTTAGTTACATCTACTTAAATATCTGCTTTTTATTTATATTTATAGCCTACACTCCTTAAGATATGAAAATAAAATTATCGCTTATCCTTTTACTGCTTGGCTCCTACGCAGCCAAAGTATCTGCCCAAACGCAGTACGTTTGGAAAACTGCCACCGCAGGCGGCTACACCTATAAATACGTAACCAACGACCCCACCCACTCGCGTTTTTATACCCTCAAAAACGGCCTCACGGTTATCCTGAGCCCAACCAACAAACAACCGCGCATACAGGCTTACATCGCTGTAAAAGCGGGCAGTAAGACCGACCCTGCCGACCATACCGGCCTTGCCCACTACCTGGAGCACATGATGTTCAAGGGTACCGATAAATTCGGCACGCTCGATTGGTCGAAAGAAAAACCCTTGCTGGATAAGATAGACGAGCTGTACGAGCAGTACAACTCCACCACCGACGATGCCAAACGCAAGGAGATTTACAAGGAGATAGACAAGGTATCGGGCCAGGCAGCAAAATTCAGCATAGCCAACGAATACGATAAAATGATGGCAGCCATGGGCGGCCAGGGCAGCAACGCCTTTACCTCATTCGAGCAAACAGTTTATACCGAAGATATCCCAAGCTCGGCCGTAGATAAATTCCTCACCATGCAGGCCGAACGTTTCCGCGCGCCGGTGCTGCGCATCTTCCACACCGAACTGGAAGCCGTGTACGAAGAAAAGAACCGTGGGCTTGATAATGATGGCCGCAAAGCACAGGAAGCCATGTTCGAGGCTTTGTTTCCTAACAACAACTACGGCAAGCAAACCACTATAGGTACCATAGAGCACCTCAAGAACCCATCGTTGAAAGCCATTCGCAAGTACTACTACGATTATTACGTGCCCAACAATATGGGCATCATCCTATCGGGCGATTTCAACCCCGATGTAATGATCAAAAAAGTAGCCACCCACTTCAACTACATGAAACCTAAGGCCATACCGGCCTACAAATTCGCGCCCGAAGTGCCAATCACCAGCCCGGTGCAAAGGGAAGTTTTCGGGCCAAACCCCGAGAACCTTACCATTGCTTTCCGTTTCCCCGGCGCAAGCACTAAAGATGCCCGTATGCTTAGCCTCATCGGCTCTATACTTACCAACGGCAAAGCCGGCTTGTTCGACCTTGATCTGACCAAGAAGCAAAAACTCCTTAGCGCATCAGCTTTCCCATATGTATTGAAGGATTACAGTGCGCTGATGCTGCGCGGCAACCCGGTTAAGGGCCAATCTTTAGATGATGTGAAAGCCTTGATGCTGGCCGAGATAGATAAGCTGAAGAAAGGCGATTTCGCGGCAGATTTGATCCCTTCTATCGTAAACAACCTTAAGAAAAGCACCATACAGCAAAACGAAAGCTACGGCAACCGCGCCGGTAACCTCATGAGCGATTTTACATCGGGCGTTGACTGGCGCACCGATCTGGCCAGCATAAACGAACTATCTAAAATAGATATTGCGCAGGTTAAAGCATTTGCCAACAAATACCTTACTGATGCCAACTATGTAATCGTTTACAAACGCCAGGGCGAAGACAAGAACATACTGAAAGTTGATAAACCGCCCATTACCCCGGTAGAGGTAAACGCAGGCTCGCAATCGCCGTACGTTAAGATGATCAACGATATGCCGGATAACGCTATCCAACCGCTATTCCTGGATTACGCTAAGGATATCCAACGCGCCAAAGCCGGCCCCATAGATGTATTATCAGTACAAAATAAGGATAACGCCATCTTCCGCTTGTACTACCGCCTGGATATGGGCAGCTGGAACAATAAGCTGCTGCCAATGGCCGCCGCCTACCTGCAATACCTGGGTACTGATAAGAAGAGTTCGGAAGACATCAGCAAGGCATTCTACAAACTGGCATCTACCTTTAGCGTAAGCGCCGGCACCGAAAACACCACTATCAACATCGGCGGTTTGCAGGAAAACTTCGGCGCTTCGGTATCGTTGTTAGAAGATCTGCTGGCCAACTGCCAGGCAGACGATAAAGCCCTGGCCAGCTACAAGGTACGCTTCCGCAAAGCCCGCGAAAACCAAAAGCTGAACAAAGGTGCCATTATGCAGGGCCTGGTGAATTACGCCCAGTTCGGTGCCGATAACCCATTCAACAACGTACTTACCGAACAGGAGATAGACAACGTAAAAGCACAGGATTTGGTAGATATACTGCACAGCCTTACCAAATACAAACACACCATATTATATTATGGCCCGGCAACCGCCGTGCAGGCCGGTGCTACCTTAGCCAAACTGCATAAAACACCCGCCACCTTCCTGCCTTACCCTGCGGCAAAGAAATTTACCAGGGCAATACAAACAGAAAACCAGGTATTGTTTGCCAACTACGATATGGTACAGGCCGAAATAAACATGATACGCAACCAGCAACCTTACGATGTAAACCAAACAGCATCGGTAGAACTGCTGAACAATTATTTCGGTGCGGGTATCAGCTCTATCGTTTTCCAGAACATACGCGAGTCTAAAGCTCTTGCCTACTCTACCTACGCTTACTACAGCCAGGCAGCCAAAAGCGGCGACAACGACAACTTTGTGGCCTATGTTGGCACCCAGGCCGATAAGATGAACGAGGCCATAAAAGCCATGAACGATTTGCTTACCACCATGCCCGAATCTGAAAAAGGCTTACTGGCTGCTAAAGACAACGTACGTAAGTCGATAGAAACGGACCGCATCACCCAGGACGATATCCTGTTCAACTACCTGGATGCCAAACGCCGCGGCCTGGATTACGATTTGCGCAAGAGTACGTTTACAGCCATCAACAAGCTCACGCTGAAAGATGCCGTAGCTTTTCACGATGCCGAACTAAAAGGCAAGCCGTTCACCTATTGCATAGTAGCATCTGATAAACGCGTAAGCGACGACGACCTTAAAAAATACGGCACTTTAATAAAGCCCGATTTGAAAGCCATATTTGGCTATTAATTAAGCTATTTTTCCATAATTGCAAAAAAGGGAGGTTTTTAATAAAATCCTCCCTTTTTTTGCGCATAACTGCGTAAATTATTTCAACAAAAATGCTTGCAGATTTGCGCGCTTATTTTATATTTGTGTTTATAATTAATATGCAAATAATACAATAACCCCTAATTGTATTTACTCATGACTATCCCAATCCTCGAAAAAGTAAGCACCCAAAAAACTACGGGTACCGTATGCTTCAAATGCAAATCAACTTTAGATAGCCGCGCCCATCGCAGTTGGTTCGTAAAAACTTTTTTATTTTGGCTGCCGGTCCGCAAATTCAAATGCTATAAATGCAAACGCACACAGTACGCCTTTATTAACCGATAGTTAAGCACCCTTATACTTTATTTTAATTTTTTTCAATAAAAAGCTAAATTGATTGCAGTAAATTGTTACTATTACAAATTGTAATCAATTTTATCCGAAATATTGGAAACTACTGCGAAAGTTATACACTCCCGTTGCCCAAAATGTGGCAAGCATTTTCATCATAAACTCCACCGAAGCTGGTTCGTAAAAAAAATATTAGCGTTTATCCCATTCAAAAAATATTTCTGCGCCAATTGCAAAAAAGCATACTACGTAATTAAAAAACGAAGCGATTAAACGCAATAAGCATATTTGGTACAAAAATTGTGCAAGAGTACTGACTATTATGCGCTTACAGCGCATATAAATTTTAACGTGACGATACTATGCGACGGATATTAGCTGTGGACGATGATAACGATATACTAGAGGTGTTGCAATTCATACTGGAAGACTCGGGTTATGAAGTAGAAACCCTATCAGACGGGCACTTTTTAATGGACACAATTAACAAACATGCCCCGGATTTGATACTGTTGGATATTATGCTGGGCACTATGGATGGGCGCGAGCTTTGCAAAGAAGTAAAAAAACAAGCCACTACGCACAATATTCCAGTGATACTGATATCTGCAAGCCACAATATATCCAGCAGCATGAATCAGGACGGCGCGCCAAATGATTTTATTGCCAAGCCTTTCGATATCAACAATTTGCTCAACAAAATAAAAGATCAGTTAGCTGCAGCTTAACCGTTCGGCGGCTTTATCCCCAAGAGCTGTAATTCTTTATCTATACGGGCGGCCCATTGCTGCTGCTGGTAAGCATTAGTGCCATGCCCGGTTTCGGCATCGTATTGTTTTTGCACCTCATAAATATCCCGTAAAGCATCAAGGTAGGCCATGTTTATAGGGCCATCGTAATTATAAGTACTCAGTTTTTCTTTCAGTATGGCCTGCTTAAATCTTTCGGCAGCCAGGCGTACGATATCGAAGTGCCGTTGTTCGTGATTCAGGCTTCGGTCATCAGTAGCGTCGTACCGCACCCACGATGCGCTCTTGGGCACGTACACCTTTAAATCCAGCCTTATCCTGATGATGCCATCCACCAGTTTCACTTCTTCGTTATACCCCAGGCTGGCAAACACTTCCGCTGCATAGCGGCTGCTGGGCGGTTTCGCTATAAAGTCGGCCCATTTAAGGGGGCGGTTTACGTCATAGTAAATGGTATCGCCTTCGGGTTGTTCTTTATAATCGGCAAAACTTATGCTTACGCCTTTCGCCAGTTTCATATTAACGCCCGCCTGCATATCCATCCACTTGTTGATATATAACAGACTGTTTACGATAGCACCCCTCAGCAACGCTTCTATGTACTGCGGCGGCCCGGCAGGGCGTTGGTAGGTACTGGTGGCGGCATAGGTATCCAGCAGGATGAAATCATCATCGCGCTCATAGCCGAAGCTAATGGAAAAGGCGATTTTCCCCGCTGCTGCCCCATTGGCCAGTGGCGTTTCAGCTACACTGAATGTTTTTAGTTTGATTACCAGGGCCCGGAGTTGTTTATTGGCCGTAAAGCTATTGTCTACAAAACTTTTCATAGCCGCTACGGTGCCTCCCTGCAAATCTATCTTCAGGCTTTCTGCGGGCTTGCCTGCTTTGGGCGGCGACAGCATGCTACCCAGTCCCGTTTTATCGGTGCGGCGGTCATCTATACGGGCTATATAAAATTCCTTTGGGGTAACGGTTAGGCGTTGGTTTTGCAGGGTGATGTAGGCATCGGGCGGGTTGCCCGGCGTGAATGCGGGCGTAAACGCCACAACAATTACGGCGATTACCTGTATTAAGCGTTTTTTAAAAAAGGGAAAGCCAGATAATTGCATGGTGTTACACAAAACGCTATAAATCAGGCAATATTTTGTGGGGAAGAGGGGAGTGCATCAGTAGAATGTCGATAACGGCATCATCAGTCATCGCCATTAAGCATCTCATCAAAATCTTTTTGAGTATATCCTTTTTCGGCGACGACTTTGTCTACCTCGTCATCTAACAACCTCGAATAATGGTCAACTAATAAATCTTTTAAGATTAAAGTCTGCTCCTCGCTCATCGCCTTATGCTATGCTATTGAAGAGTTCATCTACACTGTTGAATTTCTGGCCTTTGCCCGTTTTCAATTCTTCCATGGCGGCAAGAGTTTTTGCATTGGGCTTTTTCTCGGCCTTAACTTTTACCGCTATGCCCAATTCCTGCAAAAAAACCCTTACCAAGTGAATTTTGTTATCGGGCACCTGTATCTCAAGTATTTGCATAACTTATTTATATCTCCTAACAAATCTACTCCATTAACTTTAAATAACAATACCCCCCTTATACAGCAAACCTCCACTGCCGCACCCCAATACTTTTAAACACCCCTGCCTATTTACCCACAACAGCCCGCCCCACCAAACTTTTCTGCCTAATTTTAGTTTTCCACAGGCATACCAGCAGGTTTTTGCCGCCGTTTTAAAAAAAGTGCTTGTCCACATTTGTTAATTACTAATGTGGATTGCATTTTTGCGATTAGCTATTTTAGCACCATCATTCGTATGCGCTCTATGAATAAACTCAAATACATCACCCTCGTTGCACCGGTATTTTTTGCCCTCGCTACGCAGGCGCAGCAAAACCCCTCCTACCAACTAAACCAGGTCTACAACACCGCCGCCGACCTGCTGGACAAAGGGAAATACGCCTCTGCCGCTGAGCAATTCCGGTTGGTAGAACAAAGCCGCCTTAAAGCCGCCCCCCAGTCAAAATTCGAATCGGAGCTATCTCTGCTTAAAGAGAACGCCCAATATTACGAAGCCCTTTGCGCGCTGGAGCTTGACAACGACGATGCCGAGAGCATGTTCCTCCGTTTTATAAAAGAGCACCCCGAGAACCCGCTCACCAAGCTGGCGTTCTTCCAGGTGGGCCGCTCGTACTTTAAACAAGGTAAATATGAGGAAGCCCTGGTGTGGTTCAATAAGGTGCAGGCCGGCGAGCTTACCGGTTCGCAAAATACCGAGTATAAGTTCCGCAAGGGCTACGCTTACTTCATGCTGAACGATTACAAGAATGCGCAGTCGCTCTTTGGCGAGGTGAAGAACAAACGCTCGCCCTTTATGGATGATGCCGTTTACTACTTTGCTTACATAGCGTACTTGAACAAAGATTACAGCCTGGCCCTGGTAAACTTCGAACGGCTCAAGAACTCTAAAAAATACGAAAGCAGCTACCCATACTACATTACCGCCGTTTACTTTTTAGATAAACGCTACAACGATGTTATCAGCTATGCGGTGCCCATCCTTAAAACTACGAAACAGCAAAACGAAACAGAGATGCTGCGCATCGTAGGCGCATCCTACTTCGCCAAAGGCGATTTCGATAACGCTGTAGATTATTACAGCCGTTTCCAGGATGCAGACCAGGGCAAAACCCAAAACACGCAGGATAGCTACCAGATAGGCTACGCTTTCTACAAAGTGGGCAACTACGGCAAGGCAGCAAGCGAGTTGGAAAAACTGGTGGCCCAGAACGATAACTACAGCCAAAGCGGCAGCTACACCCTGGGCGATGTTTTCCTGAAGATGAACAACAAGCAAAGCGCCCGCAGCGCTTTCCGCCAGGCTTCCAGGCTCGATTTTGACAAGCAACTGCAGGAAGATGCCCTTTATGAATTTGCCAAACTATCTTACGAACTCGATTTCAATAACGAGGCACTCGTAGCTACACGCTTATATCTTAAGAATTATCCGCGCAGCCCCCGTACTGATGATGTAAAAACCCTGTTGGGCGAGGTGTTGCTTAACTCGCACAATTACAAAGAGGCGGTTGAGATACTGGAGCCTATCCCCAATAAATCTCAAAGTGCTAAGGAGGCCTACCAAAAGGTTACCTATTACCGCGGGCTGGAATTTTATAATGAACGTGCGTTCGAGAATGCTATCGGGATATTCCTGCGTTCGCTTAAGAACCCGGTAGATACCAAAATACAAACGCTTACCTACTACTGGATGGCCGAGGCGATGTATGAGGTGCGCAAATACGGCGAAGCGGTTGATAACTTCCAGCGTTTTTTGGCAATGCCCGAAGCAAAAGAAACCGATGTATATAACTTTGCCAATTATGCGCTGGCCTATGCAGCCTTCGGCGACGAGAAATACGGCACTGCTGCCCAATACTTCGAAAAATTCCTGAAGGGTGATGTAAAGGATAAGAACACCGAGAATGATGCCATTGGCCGCCTGGGCGATAGCTACTTTGTGCTAAAAAGCTACGAAAGCGCGCTGAGCGCCTATAACAAAATCATCGCGCAGCAAAGCCAGGGGCAGGATTACGCCCTCTTCCAGCGCGGTATTATACAAGGCTTGCAGGGCAACCTGGATGCCAAGATAAGCACCCTGAATGATGTGCTGGCCAAGTTCCCTAACTCGGATTATGCCGACGATGCCTCCTTCGAGATTGCCTACACTTACTTTTTAAAGAACGATGGCGACCGCGCCAAAACCGACCTGCAAGCCATGATACAGAAGTATCCGCGCAGCAGCTACATCCCGCGGGCCCTCACTACCATCGGGCTTATCGATTATAACGCCAATCGTGATGATGAAGCCGTTACCTCGTTTAAACAGGTGGTAGCCGACTACTCAAGCAGCGATGAGGCAAAGACCGCCCTTAAGCAGATAGAGAAAATATACACCGATAAAGGCGATGCCCAAACCTTTATCAACTACGCCGGCACTACAGCTATAGGCAACTATTCCACTGCAGACCAGGAGAACATCATGTATGCAGCTGCCAACAACCTGTACCTGCGCGGCGACTGGCTCGGCACCGTAAACGCAGTTGGCGCTTACTTCGATAAGTTCCCAACCAAACAGATATACGAGAAAGAGTCGCGCTTTATACGTGCGCAGAGTTTGGTAAACCTTAACCGGACCGACGAAGCTATAGTAGACTACAATGTTATCCTGAACGACTGGACCAGCGCTTACAGCGAGAAGGCACTCATCAGCATGGCAAAGCTTTACATGGCGCAAAAGAAGTATAACGACGCTATCGTGTTCCTGAAAAGATTGGAGACCAATTCCGAATACAAAGCCGATTACTCCTACGCCATCAATAACCTGTTGTTTTGCTACGCGCAGATAAATATGCCCGATGATGTGCTTAAATACGCCAACCTGATACGCGATAACGAAAAATCGGCAGAGGAAGACCTATTCAAGACCGGGACTTATGCGGGCAAGGCCTACCTGGCCAAAGCGGATACCGCATCGGCCATTACCGAGTTCAACTACACACTAAAGAACACCAAAACCATAGCAGCAGCCGAGGCTAAATACTACCTGGCCCTTATAGATTACAACCGCGGCAAGTACAAAACATCCCAAAAAACCTGCTTCGACCTGGTTAAAGAGATGCCCAACTACGATTACTGGGTAGCCAAAACCTACATTTTGCTGGCCGATAACTACGTAGGCCTGAAGGACAACTTCCAGGCGAAGGCTACCCTGCAGAGCATCATAGAAAACTACACAGGCAATGATGATATATTGCCTACTGCCAAGCAGAAACTGGCAGCACTGTTACCTAAGCGGGCCGGCGCAACCAACCTGGCACCTGATAAACCTGCCGTGGTAGATACAACTAAACAAGGTAACAAAGAATAAAGAAGAGGAACAAGCAATGAACACCAGATACACCTACATACTGCTCGCCTTGTTAATGAGTTTTTACTTTGTACCGGCAAGCGCCCAGCAAAAGAAACCGGCAGCAAAAAAACCGGCCACTACAACGGCAAAAAAACCGGCGGCAAAACCCACCAAAAAACCCGCTAAGCCAACAACGGCCACGCAGCAAAAAACATCAGCAAAAAACCTGGGCGATGCCGCTGCAACCGCAGATACCACTAAAAAAGGCGGGCAAACCAACGGCAACACGCCAAACGGTGCCGGCCTTACCGAAGAGATAGTAGTTACCACGGCCTACAAGCCCGTACTGGCCGAGGCCGTAAAAATACGCCGCAACCCGGGCCTGGAAGATGCACCTGCATTTAAGGCTCCGCTCGATTATAGTCCGATTGATAAGAAGCTATCGCAGGATAACAACATCCGCGCGCTGGATCCCATGAAACGCCCCGCCGAGCAGGATTCTGTATTGCTGAACAACTATGTTAAAGCAGGTGCAGGCAGCCTTAAAACCACCTACGCAGAGGGTTATTTCTCTAACGGGCGCGACCAGGCCCTGCAGGTAGGCGGATTTTTAAAGCACTTTGCGCAGGCAGGCAACCAATACAAACAAAACGAAATAAGGGATGAGCTGGGCGTTTTCGGCAAGAGCATCAACCAGGATTATACGCTTAGCGGCCGCATAGGCTACAAACGCCGCGGCACTTATTTTTATGGCGATAACCAATCGGGCGTAACGCCAGCGGCTTATACATTCGACCCGCAGAAACAAACGTTCAACCTCATAGGTGCAGAGGGCGAACTGGCCAAAAACTATAAAGACGTTGAGAACGATTTCACTTACGCCTTGAAGCTAAAAGGCTATCTTTTTAGCAATGCTTACAGTGCAAAAGAAAGCAATGTGGTTTTATCGGGTTTCCTTAACCAAACGGTTAAGCAGTTTTACGCCGGTCTGGCCGCCTCGCTCGACTTGAATACCACTAAGGATGTAGGCTATTCGCTCAACAACAATATCGTGAGGGCCAATCCTTACATCAAATTCCAGGGCGAAAATTATAAGATAGATGCGGGTATTAATATAGCCAAAGAGTTTGGCTTGTCAGACAGGTTCTTCATTTTCCCTGCTGCCAAGCTGGAATTCCAGATAGTGCCTAAATACGTACGCCTGTTTGCCGAAGCAAAGGGCGACGTAAACCGCGCCTCGATACAGGAATACACCGATACCAACCCTTTCCTGGGCGAGAACATCAACCTGGTAAACTCGGTAGATCAGCTGGATATTTCCGTTGGGCTTAAAGGCACACTTGCGCCCGGCCTTAGCTTCAAGGCCACTATCTTCCGCAATAACGTTAAGAACCTGCCGCTTTTCGTAAACGATTTTGCCAATACAGGCAACAAGTTTGCTGTGATATATGATGGCGGTAAGGCCAAAATAAGCGGCTTTACCGGCGAACTGAATTTCAAAGCTGCCGAAGACTTTGACCTGTTTGGCCGCGTGGAGGTAAAAGATTATAAACTCGCCACCGAAGCCAAAGCATGGAACCTGCCTACATTTAAGTTAACAGCAGGTACGGTTATCCACATCAGCAACACGGTAGATATCAATGGCGCCCTGTTGTTCCGCGGGGCCACGCAGGATAGGCCATTGATACCCGCGGGTCAAATTACGGCGGTCGCAACCTCATCTATCGCCTCCTTTGCCGATTTGAGCGGCGGTGCAACCTATAAAGTAAACAAAAAGGTATCGGTGTTTGTACAGGTAAATAACATTTTGAGCACCAGCAACCAAACATGGCTTTATTACCCCAATTACGGGCTTAATGTATTTGGCGGCGTAGGGTATGCTTTTTAGGTTTTTTGATGGTTTTATAATTATGCGTACTTTTAGCGAATGGATGTAGGCTACTATATAAGCGAGCTGCTTGGGCAACACGGAGATGTAAATGTGCCCGGACTTGGCTATTTTGCTCACACCCGCGTAAACGGCTATTATAACGATAGGGAGGGTAAGTTTTATCCGCCAGGCTACAACGTACAGTTCGATCCGCAGTTTTTGGATGACGACGATGCGCTGGCCATACACATTGCCGAGAAGAAGAAGATCTCGCTGGCTTCCTCTAAATACTTTACCGAAAAATTCGTGATGAGCCTGAAACAGCAGGCAGCCCTTGGCGAAGCCGCGCTGGCAGATTTGGGCTGGTTTACCCTCAATAACCTGCAGATGGTTTTCAGGCCCAATACTGGCACCAGTAACGATCCTGAGTTTTTCGGCTTCCCAACCATCAAGCTTAATAAAATAGGCAGGCAACCCGTTGCCGAGCAATACGAACCCGAGCCCGAACCGGAAACCTATACACCCGAACCGGGCGATGAGCAATATGCTCCTATACCTTACCAGATTGATGAGGACGAGGAACAGTATTTGAGAGATATGGCACGGAATAAGCGCCGCACCAATATCTGGGTGTTTATTATCCTAAGCTTAATAGCCGCTACCATGGCCGTTTTGCTGGTGCAGCGCTATAACCCAAAAGCATTCCATTTCAACTTCGGTAATAAAAAACAAGACCCCACAGTTGCCCCCACAATAGTGGTGCAGGAGGATACTTCAAAAAATAAAGTTGATACCGGTTCGCTAACTCCGCCTATACGAAACGTGCAGGGTGATTCGTTATCAAAAAGCGGCACAACAGTAACGGATACGCTATCCATACCTCGTTATGAGGTAATCATCAACGAATCGTTCAGGAACAATGCGGCTGCTTCGAAAGCTATCATAGCGTTAAAAAAGAAGGGCATCGATGCTAAAATAGTGCCGGAATTGCCCGGGACACGCGTCAAGATATCCGTTGGCACTTTTGTAACCAGGGGTCTGGCAGAAGAGAAGAGCGCCGAATTGGTGGCCGCCAAAAAAATAAACCCTGGTGCACATGTCGAGTTTATTAACCCTAAAGATAAGAAGCCTGCCACAGGCCAGATCAAAAAATAATACCCGCTTCCGGTGAGAGCGGAATTTCGATACAAATCCAGAAACAACAACAAATGACTTTATTATTCGCGCAGCAAGTAACAGATACAGCACATAAAGTGATAGATACGGCAAGACAAGCCGGCGTGCAATTAGCCAAAATACCCGATGAGGACCTGCGCTTTGGCGATTTGCTTATAAAAGGCGGCTGGGTAATGATACCCATAGGTATATTGGCCGTATTGGGCCTGGTAATCTTCTTCGAGCGGTTCTTTACCATCCGCAAGGCATCTAAAGACGAATCGCACCTGATGATACAGGTTCGCGCCAGCATCATGTCGGGCAATTTGGAGTCGGCCATAGCCATCTGCAGAAACAGCAATTCGCCACTTGGCCGCATGCTTCAGAAAGGTTTGCTGCGCATAGGCCGCCCTATAAAAGATATCGAAGGCGCCATAGAGAACATCGGCAAGCTGGAAGTATCCAAACTAGAGAAGAATATCGGCATCATTGGCATCGTAGCAGGTATTGCCCCCATGTTTGGCTTCTTGGGCACCATTGCGGGGGTAATCAAGATATTTTACGATATCTCTAAAACCGATAACATCAGCATGGGCGTAATATCGGGCGGCTTGTACGTAAAGATGGTAACGTCGGCAGCGGGCCTGTTCGTTGGTATCATAGCTTATGTGTGCTACCATATTTTGAATATGATGGTTGATAAGGTAATACTGAAACTGGAGACCGATGCCATCGAATTTATCGACCTGTTAGAGGAGCCAAGCAAATGAATTTAAGAAAGAGAAAGCGCGGCGCATCGGCAGAGGTACACACCTCGGCCATGAACGATATCATGTTCTTCCTGCTTTTGTTCTTTTTGATAGCATCAACGGTTACTAATCCCAACGTAATCAAGCTGATGCTGCCAAAATCATCGAGCGGACAATCGGTATCGAAAAAAACCATCAACGTATCGATAGATAAAGACCTTAAGTACACCGTTGATAAAAAAGACGTAGCCGTTGCCGATTTACCCACCGTAATAGGCAACTATAAAAAAATGGCCAGCGAGCTAACCATCGTATTATACGTAGACCGCACCGTAGCCATACAGGATGTGGTAGCGGTAATGGATATTGCACAAAAATTGAATATAAAACTGGTACTGGCCACGGAGCCTAAGGGATAAAGAAGTAGCAGTGGGCAGTAGCTGTAGCAGTAGATTTTTCTGACTGCAACTGCTACCACCACTACCAACTAAAAACATGGAATACAGGGAAGAAAATAATTATCCGAAAGCATTTGCTGCAACAGGCATTATACTGGCTATGGTAATTGCCCTGTGCTATTTTATCGTGTTTAAGAACCCGCCAAAGGATGAGGACGGCACAGGCGGCATACTGGTAAATTACGGCACGGTGGATGAAGGGATGGGCAGCGACTACATGAGCATTGAAGAACCCTCTGTTGCCGATAAAGCCAATCAAACCAAGCCCGATAAAGTAACCCCGACCCAGCCTACTGAAGATAAGCCGCAGGTAGACAACAGCGATAAGAACGTAGTTACCCAAAGCAATGAGGATGCGCCCGAGGTGGTAGCAAACAGCAAATCGCCAAGTAAAACGGTGGCTACCCAACCCACCACCAAGCCCGTTAAACAGCCAACGGTAAACCAGAATGCCTTATACAAAGGCAAAACCAATAACGGCACCGGCGAGGGCGATGGCACAGGCAGTACGCCGGGTAACCAGGGCAAAACCACAGGAACTACACTCACCAACAACTATAACGGCACAGGCAGCGGTAATGGCGGCAACCTTAACCTTACCCAGCGCGCCTTTGTATCGTACCCAAAAATTGTGGATGATAAACGCCACAGCGGCAAAGTGGTTGTAGATATACGCGTAGATAAAAACGGATACGTAGTGTATGCCAACGCAGGCGCACGCGGCACTACCATAACCGACGCTGCCCTGCTGCAGAAATGCGAAGAGGCGCTGATGAATTCAAAGTTCAACTCCTCAGATACCGCGCCCGACTCGCAACCCGGCACCATGACCTTTGTTTTCAAAGTGAACTGAGTTTAGTTGATGGATGGTTCATTAATCATAGCTCATAGTAAAATATCCCCGCCAAGTTTTCATTCTCCTCTCCCGATACTACCTTTGCTGTAATAGGATATGGTTCGTCCATGACCTATGAACCATCAACCATGAACTACAAACAAACCCTCGATTACCTCTACACTCAGTTACCTATGTTTACAAGGGTTGGCGCGTCCGCCTTTAAAACGGATTTGACCAATACGCTTGCGCTTTGTGCAAAGCTGGATAACCCGCAGCATAAATTCAGGAGCATACATGTTGGCGGCACCAACGGCAAGGGCTCTACCTCGCACATGCTGGCGGCTATTTTGCAAATAGCAGGCTATAAAACAGCGCTTTACACCTCGCCGCATTTGAAAGATTTCCGTGAGCGCATCCGCATTAATGGTGAAATGATAAGCGAGCAAACGGTGGTGGATTTCGTGGCTAATCATCAAAAGGATTTCGAGAAGATAGAGCCCTCGTTCTTCGAGATGACGGTGGCGTTGGCTTTCGAGGTATTCGCAAATGAGCAGGTAGATATAGCCGTGGTTGAGGTTGGTCTTGGGGGGAGGCTCGATTCTACCAATGTAATAACCCCGCTGCTATCGGTCATCACCAACATCGGCTGGGACCATATGAATATGCTGGGTGATACGCTGGAACTGATTGCCGGCGAAAAGGCGGGCATCATTAAACCGGGCGTACCCGTGGTAATAGGCGAGCATCAGCCCGAAGTATCGGAGGTGTTTTTGAACAAGGCAAAAAAAGAGGGCAGCCCGATAGAATTCGCATCCGAAAACTGGGATATAGTGTCGCAAAGTACAAACCTTAACCTGTTATCCGTAGAGGTGCAAAAACAAGTGCTGCCTACTTTCGCGTTTTCTGAAGAGCCGGTACTGTCCCTGCAATTGGATTTACCCGGCCTCTATCAGCTTAAAAATCTCAAAACAGTACTATCTGCAGTAGAGGAGCTGCGCGAACAAGGTTTTGCAATCACCGACGAACATCTGTCCACAGCCCTGAAACAGGTAAAAGCCCTTACCGGCCTGCATGGCCGCTGGGAAGTGCTGAGCACCGCACCGCTCACCATTTGCGATACCGGCCACAATCCCGAAGGCATACAGGAAGTATTGAAGAATATCTCGGCGGTGAGCTACGAAAAATTGCACTTCGTGATAGGGATGGTAAATGATAAAGACATCAGCAAGGTGCTGGCTATGCTGCCCAAACAAGCTATTTACTACTTCTGCAAGCCCGATATACCCCGGGGGCTTGAAGCCGAAAGCTTAAAGGAAAAAGCCGGAAGCCTGGGTTTACATGGCGAGGCTTACCCCTCGGTAAAGGATGCCCTCAACGCCGCGCAATCTTCCGCAGGCGATAAGGATTTGGTTTTTGTGGGCGGGAGTACTTTTGTGGTGGCAGAAGCGGTATAGAATCAGGCCCTTTCTGCCTTAAATGCCCCCTTAGGGCAATATGATTAAGTTAAGATCTTTTATCTCGCAAAGCAAAAAGTTTGAAATCCTTTGCGTCTTAGTTGCTTTGCGTGAAATTACCACCTACGGGGCACAACCAGCCGCTGGCCACCTAAAATCCGGGCACCTTAAAACGCATTACAAATTCGCCGGTTTCTTTGTCTATTTCCATTTTCTTGCCTTCAAAACCCAGGTCCTTACCTGTTGCCATTTTAAACATACCCGATAAAAAGTCCATCCCCTGGTTCATCACCTTCGCCATGGTTTCCATTTGTTCCTGCTGCGCCAACTGCAACGGCGGCGCTGTTTCGGTTACTTCATCTGCTATTTGAAATTGCGGGCCGCCTTCGTCAGCAATAATGGCATCAATGGTTTCAGGTATCGTTTCGGTCTCATCAGGCACAAAGTTCTCTGGCGGTGCAGCCATAAAGCCCTCTATAACGCTTTCCATTTCCTTCAAAAACTGAGACTTGCCGGATGCAGAAAAATCCACCTCATCTATGCCATTATCAGTGTTCAGCACTCCATCGAACAGATTTTGCTTAAGCGTTAGGCCCGATGCGATTTTTATTTCGATAGAGTTTTTGGTAATGAGGTTAATAACCGTTAAGTGTTTGCTAAGCTGCCCAAGCCTGTCTATCCGGCCTATCCGCTGGTTTTTCTTTGCCGGGTTCCAGGGCACTTCGAAATTAATCACCGTATCTGCCACTTGCAGGTTTAGCCCGGCACCACCGGCTTCGGTTGAAAGAAATACCTGGCATTCGTCTTCGCTTTCAAATTTTTTCACCAGTTTATCCCTGTTACGGATAGCCACCTGCCCGCTTAGCTGAGAGAAACCGATGCCGCACTCGTGCAGCATTTTGCCGATAAGGTTTAACATGGTAACCCATTCCGAAAAAATGATGACCTTTTTATTATTATTTGGCAGATCTAATTTTTCCATCAGGATATGCTTCAGCTCGTAAAGCTTAGGCGATATATAGGATTCTTTATCTACCAAAAAAGTAGAATCGCAAACCATGCGCATATTGCTCATCAGTAGCATCAACTTTTGCAGGTCGAACGGCGAAATGAATTTTTTTCGCAATATAGATGCTATCCCCTTTGCGTAATTGGCATGATGCATGGCCTGTTCCGGGTGCATATCTACCGGCACGGTTATCTCCGTTACTTTTGGCAACTCCTTTATCACCTTTCTTTTTTCCCGCCGCAGCAGTATGGGTTTCAGGCGTTCGTTCAGTTGCTGCAGGTTGTAATAACCGGTTATCTTATCGGCTTTAGTTTCATCAAAATAACAATACTGGTACGAAAATTCCCATAAAGGAGCCAGGTATTGCGGATCTATAAATTGCACAATGGAATAAAGATCGATCAGCCGGTTTTCTATCGGCGTACCGGTAATAACCAGGGCATGTTTTTTCTCGAGCAGCTTAATACTTTGCGAAGTTATGGTGGCGAAGTTTTTTATTTTTTGCGCCTCATCTAAAATGATGAAATCGGTTTCCATACGGTTCATTTCCCGCCAGTCGCGCAGCACCGTTTCGTAATTCACAATAACGAAATAAGCCTTGCTATCGCGATAAACGGCAAAACGCTGCTCCGGCGGGCCGTCGGCAATCACGGCTTCCTCATTACAAAACTTTTCAATTTCTTGTTTCCATTGTTCCTTTAGCGAAGCCGGGCAAATAATCAGCGTGCGGGTAAAGCCAAAAAGTTTCTTTTTCATTACGGCGGTAGCAATGGCTTGTATGGTTTTACCCAAACCCATTTCATCGGCAATAATGGCGCCTTCTTTAAAGGTAGCAAAGGCTACACCCTCCTCCTGGTATGGGAAAAGGGCGGTTTTCATAAGCGAGAAATCCAACCGGCCTTCGTTTTGTGCCAGTGCGAGCATTTCCTTATCCCAGTGCCGTTTCACTTTTTCGTCCACCTCGGGGCGGACAATGATGTGGGGGAATTCGCGCGCACTCACTATAAAATTTAAAAAATCGCCGGTAGCGTGTTCCTCTATACAGGTTTTACCTTTAAAATGCGTATCGATAAGCTGCGCTACAGCAGGCTTCAACTGGTGCGGATAGTGCCAGGTAATACGGTAGCTGTTCAGCGGATCGAGGTAAATTTCAACAAAAGGGTAAACCTTACTCAGCTTTTTATAAAGCCGGGTATCTGCTTTTAGTGCGGCAAAAGCAAACATCAGGTGTTTGGTAACGCCTAATTTATTCGATTTCAGGTCGGGGTTATCAATGTATCCCGTTTCGTTTTTAAAATCGCGGAGCGTTATCTTGTAGCGGACGCCTTTCTCGGTGGTAAGCAAATGCTCGCCATAAATATTATCGGCAAAAACAATGGTGTATTTAGCCTTTAAAGCTTTGGCCCGGCGCTCGTTCAATACCCGCTTCACCATACCTTCGCGGGTGTATGCTTTACCTTCGGGTATCGGCTTTGGATTCGTTTTCTCCAGTTCTTCGTCAACTTGCATTAATGCAGCAACACCATAACTATCCCACGCGGCGGGTTTGCCATTAATTAAATATTGGAGGGTTTCATCCTCCTGCGCTGTAATGCGGAGTTCGATGCCTTCGCCATCTTCATCATCAACCAAAACTTCGAAACCATTTGCCGAGCGGCTTAAAACCTGGCAGTTACCGTTGATATACATCATTTTTGCGCTGCGGTATTCGGCAGTCTCTATTCCGGAAGATTCTATTATTTGTTTTAATTGTTGTTTGACAGATGTTATCATTTTACGGTTTCTTAAACGGGTAAGCCACGGTCAATTTTAATGAAGATTTGCGCCTAAAGCAAACTTAATTAGTAATTATCCGGGCAAACACATCTAAATAACTTACAAAGTTCATTTGCTGCCGTTGTACAGATTGAGGCAGTCCTTAAGGGGTGGGCATGCGTACAATTCAACACTTTTACATTTTCTCCCAAACCACTTCTCCCCTAACCGCATTCCCCGTGGTTGGCGTTGGCACAATATAACTCAATAATTTTCCGTCGAATTTAAAACGGCTTTTGCGCTGCGTATTTTCCCAGTTGGGATAACTTGCTGCGATAATATTATAAACGATGGTTTGCGTTGCCGGGTCGATGCTATACTTGCCAAAATGAACATTGCTGCCCCGCACGGCGGCACGGTATTCTTCGTCGGTACCTTTGCCTTTATCGTTGGCGGTAAATGCGGGGCGGCCCTCGCCGCTGTATATTTCCATGGCGTAGTTGCCGGCGGCATCCATCATCAAAATACCTTTGGGGTTATCGCCATACAAGTGCACGCGGCTGCTATCGGCCATGATGTTATCAACCATCTTAAGCCGGTAGGTGCCAACAAGGTTTATTTCGGCTGACTTAGCATCCTTTTTTTGTGCGACTGCCAGGCAACTGCTCAGCAAAAACGCTAAAACTAATGGTGTTTTCATAAACCAAAGTTATATTTGTGGATGGCGGGCATCAAGTAGGCACAAAAAAGTAGCCTGCGCACCAAAAAGGAACGCATCTGTATATCAGGCAAATAATTTTGGATATGGAAGAAAAAAGCCGGAACAAGCCACCAAAATGCAGCATCGATTATGCTTTTCAGCGCATAGGCGGGAAATATAAGGGGCGGATTTTATGGCGGCTACGGGCGGGCACCCAACGCTACGGCGAACTGCGCCGCACCGTAACCGGCATTACCCCAAAAATGCTCACCCAAACCCTGCGCGAACTGGAAGAGGATGGGCTAATCACTCGCAAGGTTTATGTAGAAGTGCCCCCGCGGGTAGAATACACGCTTACGCCAACCGGCACCGATCTGCTGCCCTTCCTGGCTTTGTTAAGGGATTGGGCAAAAGAACAGATGCTGGTAAATAATATTGTGGCGATGCCGTAAGGGTGTCTGAACTCGAATTAAATGAATTTAATGAATTTATCGAATTACAAGCCAGTGATACCTGGATTGGCAAATCAATTCTGCCCATTCTAAAAATTCGTTTAATTCGAGTTCAGACAAGACAAAATCCCCTACCTTAGTCCCATAAACTAAATACCATGACGTACCAACCCTCACCGCAACGTTACGATAAAATGCAATACCGCCGCTGCGGAAACAGTGGCATCAAACTACCCGCAATTTCTCTCGGCCTTTGGCACAATTTCGGGCATGTAGATGTGATGGAGAATTTCCGCCAGATACTGCACCTCGCTTTCGATAGCGGCATCACCCACTTAGACCTGGCCAACAATTACGGCCCGCCCCCCGGCTCGGCCGAAACCAACTTCGGAAAGATTTTGAAAGAAGATTTCGCCGGCTACCGCGACGAGATGATCATCTCCACCAAAGCCGGCTACCACATGTGGGAGGGCCCTTACGGCGAATGGGGCTCCAAAAAATACCTCGTAAGCAGCCTGGACCAAAGCCTGAAACGCATGGGGCTTGATTATGTAGACATATTTTATCACCACCGCCCGGATCCTGATACCCCGCTGGAAGAAACCATGTCGGCATTGGACCTGATCGTTCGCCAGGGCAAGGCGCTTTACGCCGGTATCTCCAACTACAACGCCGAAGAGGCAGCTAAAGCGATAGCCATACTGAAACAGCTGGGTACGCCATGCCTTATCCATCAGCCCAAATACTCCATGTTCGTTCGCGATGCAGAAGAGGGCTTGTTAGATGTGTTGGGCAAGGAGGGCGTGGGCTGCATACCGTTCTCGCCATTGGCGCAGGGCCTACTTACCAATAAATACCTGCACGGCATCCCCGAAGATTCGCGCGCGGCAAAATCTACCGGCTTTTTGCAAACCAGTTCGGTAACTGATGAAGTGATAGCCAAAATAAAACAACTTAATGAGCTGGCCCTGCAACGCGGCCAAACCCTGGCCCAGATGGCACTGGCCTGGCTGCTGAAAGACAGCCGAGTAACCTCGGTACTCATCGGCGCCAGCAAACCCGCGCAACTTGCAGATTCTTTGAAGGCATTGGATAACATCGAATTTTCGGCAGAAGAACTGGAAAAGATTGAGGAGATATTGAAGTAAGATATCATAGCCATGGGCCAGGCTGCCGCGAGTTTCCAACTCGTGGCTGGCACAAGGTCAGCTTTCAGCTGACGAAAGCTGGAAGCTTTCTCTATGCAAACCACGAGATACGCTATCGCCAATCTCGCGGTAGCGAAAAGAATACATTAAAGGGCATATTTAACTTAAAACTTAAATATGTCCTTCTGCTTTAACAATAATTAACAAAGCGCGTCTAAAATGTTTAACAGATAAGCTACATCTTAGCAAAACATTTACCGCGCCTGATGAAACAAACCCTACTCCTTGCTTTAATAGCCCTATTTACGCTTAAATTATCCGCTCAGGATGTCACCCTCAGTGGCAAAATTACGGCTGATGACGGCAAGCCCATCCCCTTTGCAACCGTCTACGTTAAGAACACCACCAAGGGCACATCGGCAAACAGCGAGGGCGAATACAGCATCAATCTTAAAGCCGGCACCTACGAGCTGCAGTTCAGGGCCATGGGCTATCGCCAGGAAAGCCGCACGCTGGATTTAAAAGCCAACCAGAGCATCAGCATTAAGCTAAAGAACGAGGACTACCAGATAAAGGAGATCACCATACGCTCCGGAGCGGAGGACCCGGCTTACGCCATCATCCGCAAGGCGATCAAAAAACGCAAGGGCTACTTAAATGCCGTAAACGCTTATACCTGCGAAGTGTACATCAAAGGCCTGCAAAAGCTGCTGGCAGCCCCAAAAAAGTTCCTGATGTTCGATGTGCAGAAGGCCACCCGCGAGGCGGGGCTGGATAGCAACCGCACGGGGATTATCTACCTTTCGGAGTCGCAATCCAAACTCAGTTTTATGCGGCCGGATAATGTGCACGAGGAATTGATTTCGTCCAAGGTATCGGGCAGTAATAAGGCGTTCAGCTACAACCGCGCATCGGACCTTAGGGTGAATTTCTACGAAAACACCCAGGTTTGGGAGGGTTTGAGCAACCGCCCACTGGTATCGCCCATTGCCGATAATGCACTGTTCTACTACAAATACCAGTGGATGGGCATCTCGATAGAGAATGGCGAAACCATCAACAAAATAAAAGTTACCCCACGCCGCGATCACGACCCATGCTTCAGTGGGTACATTTACATACTGGAAGATAGCTGGCGCTTGCAGAGCCTCGGCCTCTCCATCACCAAAAAATCCAATATCAACTTCGTAGATACGCTTACCGTAAACCAGCAATTCGTGCCGGTGACCAGCAACGTTTGGATGCCGGCTTCTATCAAATTCGAGTTTACGGGCGGCTTGTTCGGCTTCCGCATTGGCGGGTATTTTATATCGATATACAAGGATTACGATATCGCCCCCAAGCTGGACAGGAAGCAATTTGCCGAGGTACTGCGCATTACCAAAGGCGTAAACAAAAAAGATTCGGCCTTTTGGGACCAGCAACGCCCCATCCCGCTCACCAACGAAGAGAAGATAGATTACACCCGCAAAGCTGTTTTAGCCGCCAAGCGCGAATCGAAACCCTATCTGGATTCGTTGGACCGCGAGAACAACAAAGTAAGCCTGGATAAACTGCTGCTAAGCGGCTATCAGCACCGCAACCGTTACCAGCACGAGTACTACAACCTCAATTCGGTATTAGGCTCGGTGTTTTATAATACAGTACAGGGTTTCGCGCTGGATTATGGCGGCTCGTTCACCAAACAGATCGATAGCGTAAACAACAAATACTTTTCGGTTTATGGCAGGGCCGGGTACGGTTTCGGCAATAAACTATTTTATGGGAGCGGTGGCGTAACCTTACCTGCAGGGCCTTTTACGCTAAATGTTGCCGGAGGTGCCGACGTAGTGGATATGAACAATCGCGAGCCCATCACCCGTTTCATGAACACCGCCTACACCCTGCTCAACCGAGAAAACTTCGAAAAACTGTACCAGAAAAAGTTTGCCTCGGCAAGCCTCTCTACCCGCATCAGCGGCGGCTGGCTGGCTAGCGGCACGGTAGAGTGGGCAGACCGGAAATGGCTGCCCAATACGGCAAATTACAGCCTGTTCCACCCTAAAGGGAATGAATTTACCTCCAACAACCCGCTAAACCCAACGGTTGACGCGCCGTTATTCCCGCAGAATCAATCGTTCAAGCTGAGCCTGCGCACCAGTTACGATTTCAGCAACAAGTACGAAACCTACCCCAATGGCCGCCGTTACCTGCCGTCTAAATACCCTACCATCGGCTTTACGGTAACCAAAGGCATCAAAGATGTGTTAGGTTCCGATGTGGATTATTCGCTATTATCGGCCGACATCTCCAAAACAGATATCCCCCTTGGCTTTTATGGCAAAACCAGCTTTTACGTAGGAGCAGGCAAATTCTTCAACGCCAATAGCCTGTTTTATACCGATTATAAGCACTTCTCGGGCAACCAGGTGCTATTTTACAGTTCGGGCATCAACCACTTCCTGTTGCTGGATTATTATCGCTACAGCACCGGCGACAAATACCTGGAGGGCCACCTGGAACACAACTTCTCGGGCTTCATCACCAATAAAATACCGCTCATCCGCAAGCTGAAACTACAAGAGATTGTTGATGTGAATTACCTGTACACGCCAACCCTAAAGCATTACACCGAACTGGGTTTCGGCCTGCAGACCAACACCGGCATCAGGCTGATGTACGGCATGGCCTTTAACCAGGGTGGCAAGGTGGATAACGCAATACGGATTGGCTTGAGTTTTTAGGTGGTGAGGATGTCTGAACTCGAATTTTAAGGAATTTATGGAATATACAGAAGCGCGGGGAGGGTAACCAAGTATAGCTCTCGGTATCATTCTGAGAATTCGGTCAATTCCCCTAAAAGTCGAGTTCAGAAATAATTTTAACTGCCCACTGCGAACTGAAAAACCTTTGGATTATCCGGCAATTATCCGTTACATTTATTCCACCAAAACTAAACAAACCATGATATTCAAAAACGCCATTAGCTGGTTCGAGATACCTGCAGCAGATATCAGCCGCGCCCAAAAATTTTACGAAACCATCTTCGATATCGAGATGATCCCGATGGAAATGCCCGGCTTCGAGATGCGGATGTTCCCTATAGAAAACCCCATGGAGAATGTCGGCGGCGCCATCTGCAAAAGCGGCGATTTTTACAAGCCGTCGGCAGAGAGCGGCCCGGTAGTTTACCTAAACGCCAACCCCGATGTGCAGATCACTTTGGATAAGATAGAAGCCGCAGGCGGCAAAATCATCGTACCCAAAACAGAAATATCGCCAGAGTATGGTTTTATGGCCGTGTTCATCGATAGCGAAGGCAACAGGGTTGCCCTGCATTCGGTACCGGTGGGGATGGGTGATTAAACCAGTAAAACATCATACGGCCTATAACACCATCATTGCCGTTGACTTAAGTCAACGGCAATGATGGTAGTGTTATTTAGATTTGTCAACTTTTAAAAAGTTGACAAATCTGACAACGTTATATTAGCGTCAACACCTTCCTCATCCTTACAATCCCCAGTACCTCGCCATCAGGCAGCGGCGCATCAATGCGCTCAACAGCAGTATAGCCTAAGGCCTCGTAAAGAGGCACGCCGGGCAGGGTAGCGCCAAGCTCCATTGTATTAAAACCGTTGGCATGTGCAGCCGCTTCACAGGTGTCAATCAGTCGGCGGCCTATCCCCTGCCGGGCATAATCGGGGTGTACGAAGAAGGCACGGATGCGGGCGGCATCTTTAGCAGGGTCAAGCAAAGGGTCTTCTATGGCTTTGTGCTGGTCGCCGCCGTAGAGGGTGTTGCGTTTGCTCCAGCCGCCGCAGCCGGTTATCACGCCATCGGCTTCCGTGAGGTAATAAGTGCCATCCACCAGCAACTGGCTATCCACGCCGAAGATGTATTTGATGGCGCTTTCTATCTGCGCATCGGTATAATAGCCACGGCTTAATCCACGTACGGAAAGCGCTATCAGTTGCTGCAAAGCAGGCACATCGTTTGAATTTGCTAATCTCATAACCCAGTGATTGGCTAAGTTAGCTATATCTGATAATTTGTAAAACCGGACACTTATTTAAAGACCGTTTTTTGTTAAATTTGAATAACAAAAATCATGTCGATGGCATTATTATCAAAAGGCCAACCAGAGGAAACTGATATAGTGAAAATAAAGAAAACCCTCTCTGAAGGTAAACCTAAAAGTGGATTTAACGCAAAAAAGTATAATGGGATTATGCCTTTCTTAGACGACGCTTTAGTTATTCAAAAGAAGATGAGAGATGAGTGGGAACGGAACATCGGTGACTTTTAATGCCGGAAAATCGTTCATTGCAATTGACAACAATTTTATACTGAAATAGGAATTTTTATGACCAATAAAAGTATCGAAGAGCAAATTACCGCAATTCAGCTTGCAACCAGCAAAGCAAACGAATCCGAACAGTCTGCCGCTACATTTTTGAGGAACGCCGGGATAATAAGTGCCAATTTCGTAATTAAACCTACACACACCCTGGTTGCTGTGTCCCGCAGCACCCAACCCACCAGCCTGCAAGCGATAGGGATTGCAGTGGAAACCCCGGAATGCAGCGTCGCTTCTATCAGCGGCGCGGAATGAGGAGTTGGAACGGAAAGCCCGGGCCGGAGGCATCGCCACAAATTCTCACGCCACAAATTCCATTATAAGCATCTAATCTCAATAAAGTCATCGGCTGCTCATTGCCGCAGGGGCTACTACTTTTGCTGCACCAAAAGTAGCAAAAGTGCTTTCAGCAGAAAGGCTTCTTTGCCGCACCAGCCTTTACCCTGCAAATCGGGCAGAACTCACAGGCTGGGAAAATTTGCTCCTTGCTTCGCCGCTCTTGTCCCACGCTTCAGCAAAAATTCCCTATGCCTTTTCCCGCTCACTGCCCACCGCGTTCTACCCGCTTTCGCCCGAAGCTTATCTACTGACCCTCAAAAAGAAATCAGAAGTCAATAAAAAATCCGAAATCGAACATCCGAAATCCTCTCATTTCTCAAATCTCGTTTCTCACATCTCAAATCAATTCCCTATCTTTGCCCATGCAAGAAAAAATCCTCATTCTTGACTTCGGTTCGCAGTTTACCCAGCTTATCGCGCGCCGTGTCAGGGAACTCAACATCTACTGCGAGATTCACCCCTTCAACAAAGTTCCTGAAATAGACGAAAATGTAAAAGGTATCATCCTTTCGGGCAGTCCATATTCTGTGCGCCAGGAAGATGCACCCCATTTCGATTTCGTAAAACACCATACCACCCTGCCTATTTTGGGCGTTTGCTACGGTGCACAATACATTGCCCATTTCCATGGCGGCGAGGTTTTGGCCTCCAGCACAAGGGAATATGGCCGTGCCAATTTGGACTATATTAAACAAGGCAACCCGCTGTTTAAAGATGTACCTAAGGATTCGCAGGTGTGGATGTCACATGCCGATACCATTGCTACCATCGGTAGCGACTTTGAGATTATTGCCAGTACCGATAGCGTAAAGGTTGCTGCTTACCAGGTAACCGGTACCCAAACGTACGGCATACAGTTCCACCCGGAGGTTACGCACAGTATCGACGGCAAGCAATTGCTGCAGAACTTTTTGGTTGATATCTGCGGTTGCGCCCAGGACTGGACACCCGATTCGTTCATCGAGACCACCATTGCCGAACTGAAAGCGAAGCTTGGCAATGATAAAGTAGTATTAGGCTTATCAGGCGGCGTGGATTCGTCGGTTGCGGCGGTATTGCTGCACCAGGCTATCGGCGCAAACCTGCATTGTATATTTGTAGATAACGGCCTGTTGCGTAAGGACGAATACCAATCCGTTTTGGATTCGTATCAGCACATGGGCCTCAACATAAAAGGCATAGATGCCAAGCAACGTTTTTACGATGCACTGGCCGGCCTTACCGACCCGGAAAAGAAACGCAAAGCGATCGGCCGCGTGTTCATCGAGGTGTTTGATGATGCCGCGCACGAGGTGCAAGGTGTAAGCTGGCTGGGCCAGGGTACTATTTACCCGGACGTTATCGAGTCGGTTTCGGTTAAGGGGCCATCGGCTACCATCAAATCGCACCATAACGTTGGCGGCCTGCCCGATTTTATGAAACTGAAGGTTGTTGAGCCTTTGAACACCTTGTTTAAAGACGAAGTGCGCCGCGTAGGTGCCGCTTTAGGCATCGACCCGAATATTCTTGGCCGCCATCCTTTCCCGGGTCCGGGACTGGCTATCAGGATATTAGGCGACATCACGCCTGAGAAAGTTGATATTTTACAACAGGCCGATGCGATTTATATCAACAATTTGCGCAGTGCCGGTGTTTACGATAAGGTTTGGCAGGCAGGCGCCATTTATTTACCGGTACAATCGGTAGGTGTTATGGGCGATGAGCGCACTTACGAGAACGTAATTTGCCTCCGCGCGGTAGAATCGTTAGACGGGATGACGGCCGATTGGTGCCACTTACCGTATAACCTGCTGGCCAAAATCTCCAACGAGATCATCAACAACGTAAAAGGAATTAACCGGGTAGTATATGACATCAGTTCGAAACCGCCTGCTACCATTGAGTGGGAATAAGTGGTTCATACTTGTATTAGCATTGGTGGTGGGCGCATGCTCGCCTAAAGTGCGTACTGTACCCGTTGCTGCCAAACCCGTACCAACAGCGCCCGTAGTAAAGCCCGAAAAGCCGATACCACCGCCCATTAAGCCGCCCGAGCCTAAATTCTCGGTGGTATCGCTCATTTTGCCTTTGGGGCTTGATAAGCTTGCCCCGGGCCAAAGCTACAGTTCGGGAGATTTGAGTAAAGCTAATATGTCGGCAGAGTATTACCAGGGCTTTAAATTGGCGCTGGATTCGGTCGCCGGCCTTGGTGCCAACTTCAAATTGCAGGTTTTTGATAGTAAAGACGATGCCGCTATACACAGCCTGGCGCAAAACCCGCAGATAAAAAACGGCGACCTTATTGTGGGCCCCATCTTCCCTGAGGATATACGGCTTTTTGCGTCGATGTTCAATTATTCGCGTAAGCCTATCGTGTCGCCGCTGTCGCCTGCCTCGCCTACCCTGTTCAATAACCAGAATATCGTTACCATGACCCCGCCGCTGGAGTACCATGCCAAAGGCGCGGCCACCTACATCGTAAACAAGCTTAGGCCCAAAAAGGTGTTCATCCTCAACTCGGGCTTCAGCGACGAAAAGCTTTACAACGGTCCCTTTAAACGCACCATCGATAGTTTAAGCAAGCGTAAGATACAGGTGGTACCCTTCACCGTGGTGCGGGGTAACCTTACCCCGCTGGTGGCACAATTGAACAATAAGGTAGAGAATGTTTTTTTAGTCTCCTCTACGCAGCAGGCCTTTTTAATGGTGACATTGAAATCCTTAGATACTTTATCAAGGAAATTCCCGGTTACGCTTTTTGGCCATCCTAATTGGGAGAAATTCGCCTTTCTGAAGGCTAACCTGCTGCAACGGTTGAAGACGCATATCACCAGCACGGATAAGATAGATTATAAATCGCCCGATGTAAATGCGTTTATACGCATTTACCGCAAGGCATACCATACCGACCCTACCGATTTTGCCATAAAAGGCTTCGATGAAGGGCTTTACTTCGCGCAGCTGCTGGCGCGCGAAGATGACAGCTACCGTCGCGTAGAACAGAACGACTTTACCGGGCTGCACAACAGCTTTCATTTTGAGAAGAAACCCGGGCAGGGCTGGGTAAACACGCATGTCGACATCCTGCGTTACCAGGATTTTGAACTTAAACCCGTGCAATGAAAGCCATAAACCAGCTGAAGACTTTTCAACGCATCCTGGGCGATTACCCGGCAGATACGCCTTTAGGCAAGTTCTTACCAGGCTTTTACCGACAAAACAAGCAAATGGGCAGCACCGACCGCAAGGTGGCTGGCCGCCTCATATATAATTACTTCCGCCTGGGCAAGGCATTATTTAACGCCCCTACTGAAGACAGGCTGATGGTTGCCGAGTTTTTGTGCAATACGCAAACCAATTCCTTTTTGCAGCACTTTAAGCCCGAATGGGCGGCCTGCGTAGGTTTCGGTATCGACGAAAAAATCAACATCGTAAAAACTGCCCATCCCGATTTTAAGCTGGAAGCTGTGTTCCCCTGGAGCGCACAGCTATCAGCAGGCATTGATAAAGATGCATTCCTGAAATCATTCTTCGTGCAGCCCGACCTGTATATCCGCATGGCCAAAGGCATGGAGGCAGCTGTTAAAGCCGAACTGGTAAGGGCCGGAGTAGTATTCAAGGACGAGGGGAACAATTGCCTGAGCTTGCCCAACGGCACCCGGCTGGAAACTATCTTCCAGAAACAGCACTGGTACGAGGTGCAGGATTACTCCTCGCAGCAAACGGCCAATTACTTCAGGCCTCAGAAATGGGACAGTTGGTGGGATGCCTGCGCCGCATCGGGCGGGAAATCCTTACTGCTACATAGCCTGCAACCGGATATAAAACTGGTGGTATCAGACATCCGCGAATCTATCCTGGCCAACCTGGATGAGCGTTTCCAACTGGCGGGCCTGCGCAAGTATCAAAAGAAGCTGCTGGATCTTACCGAGAATAACGAGCAGCTTTTATACCAATACGAATTCGACGGGATTATTTTAGATGCGCCCTGCAGCGGCAGCGGTACCTGGGGCCGCACGCCCGAGATGATAAGCCAGTTTGAAATACACAAAGCCGACTTTTTCAAACGCCTGCAGCAAAGCATCATCCCCAATGTAGCGAAGCACCTGAAAGCCGGCAAACCCATCATCTATATCACCTGCTCGGCCTTTAAAGCCGAGAACGAAGATGCCGTAGATTTTATGGTAAAACAACTTGGCCTACAGCTGGAAGAAATGCAGGTACTTAAAGGTTACGAACGCAAAGCAGATACGATGTTTGTGGCGAGGCTAACCGCGAAAGCCACCCCGCCCCCTGAAAACGGAGTTCTTGAATAGCAAGGACGCATTTGCAGGCTTACTATAATAGCCCCTACCCCTTAGCTGCCTTGTGGCTCATCACCTTTACCACTATAGCGATGGCAATAATAGCTCCCAGCAGTATCCAGGTGCGCCTATCTGCAAAGTTGAAGGTATAGCCGAGGCCGAAGCGTTTTGGCACAAAAAATTTCGGGTCATCTGGGTTGTGATATATGAAGCCCCATATCCAATGGGCTGCATCGCTCCTATCAATATCGCTCATGGTTGAGACTATTT
Source organism: Mucilaginibacter sp. P1_D10 (assembly GCF_056406215.1). Lineage (NCBI taxonomy): Bacteria > Pseudomonadati > Bacteroidota > Sphingobacteriia > Sphingobacteriales > Sphingobacteriaceae > Mucilaginibacter > Mucilaginibacter sp. P1_D10. The sequence goes on from NZ_JBFUAP010000017.1 coordinate 67,643, forward strand.
AATAATCAATATTAATCACGTAAATATTTTCCGCAGATATGCCACACGGCGAGGTTTTGTACCTACGGCACAAATATCGTTTTAATTTACCTTGCTACCATTTGACCCCCATGGGGCCACTCTAAGCATCAGTATAGTCCGCATCCGAAGTTCCGAGCTCCATCCGCACATTTGAAATCTGAAATTTGCGCATTTTCACATCTGCATATCTGCACATCTGAAATCTGCACATCCGCTACCCCCCTGTTCCCGGCTGTGTATCAATCTTAGGTACGGCAAACATGGCCTCTTTTATCAGTTTGATAGGCGCGCTGCCATAGCTCAGGAATTTCTCGTTGAATTCTTTTAAGCGGTACTTATCGCCCTGCTTCTTTTTCCAGGCTTGCTGCAGTTCGGTGATTTCTTTGTAGCCAGTGTAATAGCTAGTGAGCTGCACGCTGCTTACGCTAACGCGCTTCCACTTGCCATCGGCCTCGGCCTGTTGCTGAAAGGCTTCGTGGGTGAGCATTTTGATGGCTTGCTCTTTAGTCATGTTGCTTGCATGCACGCTGTAATCTAATATAGCGTTGCAAACCGAGCGCAGGTTCCATTTATACCACATCAGTCGCATCTCAGGCGCGTTATCACCATAACCGGCATCCAGCATCATCTGTTCGGTATAAACTGCCCAGCCTTCTATCATTGCACCGTTACCAAATACCGATTTAACCATGCTTGGCGATTGATTGGCGTACACCTGCTGCGTGTAATGCCCCGGGATAGCTTCATGTATGTTCAGTATCTGCAAAATATAATCGTTGTATTCGCGCAGGTAGCTTTCGGCGCGGGCAGGCGCCCAACCGGCAAGGCTGCCAACGTTATAATAGGTATTGCCCGTTTTATCATAAGGCCCCGGCGAAGTAACGGATGCGCCTGCAACCCCGGCCATATAGCCCGGCTCCTTACGCACCACCAAAGGTTTGGTTGGGTCCAGCGGGAGCAGGTCCTTGGCTTTGATGAAGGCGGTAAGCTTAGGCAACTGCTCCTGAATAGCCGTTTGAAAATCATCGGGCGCAACGTGTTTGGCCGATAGGGTATCTATCATCTGCCCTATCATATCTAACGAATCGGCAGGCATGGGTTTGGTGCCGAAGTATTTTGGCCAAAGCGTCTTGCTTATTTTGGCCATTTCCCGGTGCAGCATCTTTTTGCGCTCCATGGCCGCATTATAAGTTTGCTGGGCAGTACCCTCTGCCTGTATATCGTATTTGAATTTGTTTTCGTAATACTCCTTGCCCAGGCGGAAGCTGCGCGGCTTATCGTTCTTCATGGCCTTTAAAAAGGCGGCGTAGGCTTTAATGGCATCTGTGGCGATGCGGGCCCTGTCTAACATCTGCCGCTGCTCGGCATCTGGTATCCTTGTCTTCTTCAGCGAGTCGGCAAAATCCTTATCTATCACACTGAGGCCGTTCAGGTTTTGGTCAATGGCCAGCTCTGTAAGTTCCTGCACCGGGTTCTTTAACTGTTTTTGAGCCTCTTTATAATAGGCGGGCACAAAACTCATGCGCTGGTAAAAGCTGCGCAGGCGTTTTTCAAGTGGAGCGTAATTCTCGGTAAGCATAACCGCAAAGCTGCCGATCACGTTGTACGATGCCGGGTTCCACTGGTACTCTCGCAATTGCTCTAGCTTCCACTGCATACCTTCCATTTCGTTCTGCATCATGCGGTGGTCGATTTTGTTGGCATCAGACAGCGTGCCCACCTCAAAACGGCTCAGCGAATCCATCTGTACTTTAGAGAATTTGATGGCTTTTTTACGGCTGTCGTCGCTCGGTATCGTAAGCAGGCTGTCGTATTTATGGTAGCCCGCAGCGGTGGCAGCCTGGGGGTTCTCTTTCCAGTAATCGTCGAGGAAACGCTCTTCATATTTTTGGAAAGCGGCATCATCTTTAGCCGACAATGGCTCCATGGATTGCCCGTCTTTTTTACAGGCCGAGAATGCGGCCACGTACAGGGCGAGTAGTAGTAGTTTTTTTATCACTGTTTTACCAGGTTTGCTTTGGTTGATAAACTTAGATAATTTGGCGCACATAAATCAAATTTGCGGCTATTTTGTTGCAAAGGGAAACACTTCTATTATGAACGAAGAACATGAGCTATTAATTGCCGAGCTGGTAAAACTGCTTGAGGGCGGCGGCGCGCATGCTACGTTAGCCGAGGCTCTGAAGGATATCCCCGCCGAATTCAGGGGAAAGAAACCGCATGGCCTGCCTTACAGCATATGGCAGCTTGCCGAACATATACGCATTGCGCAATGGGATATGCTGGAGTTTAGCAAAGATGGCAACCATCAATCGCCAAACTGGCCCGATGATTACTGGCCCAAAGATGCCGAACCCAAAGACGATTCGGCATGGGATAAGACCATAGAACAAATCAATACCGACCGCTCGGCATTCCTGAATTTATTGAAAAGCGAAGATATCTACAAACCCATACCCCACGGCTCTGGCCAAAACATCCTGCGCGAAGCCCTGCAAATAGCAGATCATAACGCCTACCATACGGCAGAGATTGTTTTACTGCGGAGGTTGCTGGGGATTTGGGGATGATGTGCAGGTGTGCAGATTTCAGATGTGCAGATGAAACCCACCGCGTCATTGCGAGCGATAACGCGGCAACCATCGGCAGGCGGAGCCGATTTGCAAGTCCGCCCTGCCTGCCGAGGATTGCTTCGTACCTCGCAATGACGCGGTGGTTAATTAAGAACGCCTTTCAAGCTTTGCTTGAAAGGCGTTCTTAATATTTAAAATCTGCACATCTGAAATCTATAATCTGCACATCTATTTCAACCCCTTCACAAACTCCACTATGGCCGTTATCAGTTCGGGTTTTAACGGGAGGGCGGGGTTGCTGTAGGTGGCTTTATTCTGTTGCCGGTCGGCGGGGGCTTCTTTGAGTATATGGTTCATACCGGTAATTACCACAAGCTTCGCATCAGAATTTGCTTTCTTCAGTTTATCTGCATCGTCTACAGGTACCTGTATATCGGTTGTGCCTTGTAATATCAATGTGGGTATTTTTACCCTCTTCATAATAGAGTAAGGGTCGTACCTGTACCACGACATGAGGTACGGCTGTATGCTTGGCCGGGCTATGTAGTACAACTGCGGGTCCATATAGTCGGTAGTTTTGCCCTTGCGCAAGCTATCTACCATGGTTTTATACTGATCTACCAAAAACTTGGGCTGCTCTTTCTCCACCTGTTCCAATACAACCTTTTCGGCAGAGCGGCCAGCACCGGCAACTGATATAAAGGCTTTAACCGGCTGCTCTCGCAGCGAGAGCAAACCCACCAGTGAGCCTTCACTATGCCCCAATACGATAACTTTAGAGAAACGCGGGTCTTCGTTCAGCATGTTTATGAGGCCCACGGCATCGTCTACATAATCGGTAAAGCGCAGTTCTTTTTCTTTGGTAGAGGTTACGCTCTGGCCGACCAGGCGTTTATCGTAGCGCAGTACGGCTATCCCGTTTTTGCCAAGCTCGTTGGCCAGCATTTTATAGGTATTGCCGTTGAGACCCAATTTCGGGCTGTTGCCGTCGCGGTCTGTAGGGCCAGATCCGGGTATGATAAGCACCACCGGCACCTTGCCTTTGGCATCCTTGGGTATGCTTAACGTACCGGGTATTGTGCCTGTAAACATTTTGAACAGCACGGGTTCCTCGGTAATAGAGGCATCCATTTGTATGGTTTTGGTTGGTTCCTGATAAGGGGTAAAAAATACGCCTATCAGTTTATTCTGGCTGTTGAGCGATAGGTTCAAAAAGAACACCGCGTTGGCGAATGTGGCCTTGTAAATAGCAGTTGGCGCAACGTAGCGGTCTGCATCGGCTTTAACCAGGTTACCCAATTGGGTTTTTAGTTGTATGGTGGTTGCGTTCCATTTATCAAGCGGCATGGTCGTTTTCATTTCGGGCGCAAACATGGCGTAGATGCTATCGGGCTGCGAGGCGTTGTAGAACTGCTTAAACTTAGCCAGCACCGGCGCAAAATTTGCCGGTACGGTTTGTGCCATGGCGTTTACTGCAAAAACTAAGGCGATAGCAATACTGGATATTCTTTTCATTCGGGGTTTAACCTGTTATGATGAGGGATAATTGTGGCGAATTTACTAAATTTTAAAAGCTTTTGATTTGCTATATCCTATAACTACAGACAACCATAATTATTATCGTGCGTAAAATGCATATTAACAATACATCGAATTAATATTTTATTAAATTTGGCTCGTCCTAAACGCACAATATCGAATAAAAATCTACCAATTGTTAATGAGTTTTAAAACAGGATGTTTACTGCTAGTATTCATAGCGGGCTTTTTTGGTTTTTGCAGCGCCCAAACCACTCCGGCAGTACTCAAGGGTAATATATATCTACAGAATAATACGGCTGCCGAAGCCGCTACCGCCATATTGCTCAACCAACGCGACTCGTCGATTGTGATGTCGGCCCTGGCAGATAATGCCGGCGCTTATACTTTCCGCAACGTACCGGCGGGCAGCTACATCGTGGCGGCTTTCCGCCTGGGATGCCTTAAAGCTTACTCGCGCGTGTACCAACTAACTGCCGGGCAGCAGCTCACCGCACAGCCTATATACCTACAGCCAACTGATACCCAGCTTAAGGAAGTAGCCATCGTTGGCAAAAAAGCTTTTGTAGAGGTTCGCCCGGGCAAAACCATCATTAACCCGGCGGCCAGTATTACTGCCGATGGCAAGAACGTACTGGATATTTTGGCCCAAACGCCCGGCGTAAAGGTTGCCGATGGCGATAATATCAGCATCAGCGGCAGGCAAAAAGCTTTGATACTGATAGATGGCAGGCCTACCAACATCACCGGAGCCGACCTGGCTGCACTCCTGCGCAGCACCCAGGGCAGCAATGTTGACCGTATTGAACTTATCACCGGCGGCTCGGCCAAATATGATGCCTCGGCGGGCGGAGTCATCAATATCGTAATGAAGAAGGGCAAGAACATTGGCACCAACGGCACCATCAACTTAACTGCCGGTTACGGCAAGTTTTATAAAGGCATAGCCGGCTTTACCTTCAACAGCCGCAGCAAGTATGTAAATGTGTTCGGCCTGTATAATATCAACGCCAACAAAACCTACCGCGGCTTCACCAGCAACCGTAACGTAAACGATGGCGGCGCATTAAGCAGCTACGATTTAAATTATTACGGTGAGCAGAAAACCTTCAGCCACAATTACCGCCTCGGGGCCGATTTTACGTTATCGCCCAACCATACCCTCGGCGTACAGGTTTACGGGTTTGTTACCGATAACGATTTCATCAAAAACAATAGCCTTAAAATTGCCAACCAGGGGCACCTTGATTCGGTGATTTTGGTGAACAGCCGTGTCGACCGCGACCTGCGCAACATCAACTACAACATAAACTACAGCGGCAAATTGGATGAGGCGGGGCGCACCTTAGCTGCCAGCCTAACCTACCTGCCCTATACCAGGCACTCGGCCGAGTACATCAACAACACTTTTTTAAATACAGCAGGCTCTGCCTACCGCCAGCCCCAGTTTTTACAGAACCTTTCGCCATCACAGCGCCGCAACTGGACGGGGATGCTGGATTATGCCAACCCGCTCAATAAAACATCAAAGCTGGAGGTTGGCTTTAAATTCAGTCATACCAAAAGCGATAATACCCTGATATTTGGCCCGCTGGTAAACGGCGCTTACTCTACCGACCCGCTGTTCAGTAATAACTTTGTTTACAACGAGGATGTAAATGCTGCCTACTTAAACTATACCGCCGCTTTTGGCAAGTTTGATATGGTAGCCGGGCTGCGCGGCGAAAACACCCATTCAAAAGGGCAATCTGTGGGGGTTGCATCCGCCACCGCTACTTTAAACATTTTTAATTACTTTAAGCTGTTCCCCAACCTGTTGCTGCATTTTGCGCAAAGCGATAAGCACGATTACGCCCTCACCTATATGCGTGGTATTTTAAGGCCCGATTATGAGAGCCTGAACCCCTTTTTGTATTATGTAGACCCTTACGATTTCCAGAGCGGTAACCCTTATCTGAAGCCGGAGTACAGCAACACCATCACCTTTACCTATACCTACAACCAAAGCCTCTCTATCGCTTTGTATGCGGGTAAAACAACGGATGCCAACTTCTCATTCTACACCCAAAACGATGCCACCAAGGTTAACTTGACCACCACGCGCAACCTGGGCGATGTGAAGGACATAGGTATTCAAATTATATCGCCCTATACACTTACTAAATGGTGGACGGGTGAAATCGATGTAAACGCTGGCTACTACCATTACACCACCTACCCCGAAAACGGCAACCTGGATAAGGGCGCGGCCGATATCATCTTTAACACTACGCAAAACATTAGCCTGAGCAAAAGCCTGGCGCTGGAGATAACCGGCTACTACGAAACCGCCAACCAATACGGCATACGCAGGTTTAGCCCCAATTACTATGTAAACGCCGGCATGAGCACCCCAATATTCGGTAAGCGCGGCAAGCTTAGCCTAAACGTGGCCGATATATTCAACACCAACCGCGACAGGGCCTACACCCTTTACCAGAATATCGATTTGCGCATTAACGGCAAACCCGAAACCCGTATAGCCCGCCTGGCCTTTACCTACCGCTTCGGTAAATCCACAGTGAAAGCTGCTACCAAACACCAAACGGGTACGGAATTGGAGCAGGACAGGATGCGGAAGGGAGCGAATTAATATAGCTGCAGATGTGCAGATTTTAGATTTCAAATGTGCAGATGATTAAGAAAGATATTTTAACCTACCTTTTGTTCCTTATACTTCCCTTTGATTTTGGTGACGAAAAAGTTGCCTAACGATTCGCTGCTTAAGAACCTTTTATATGCAGATGGCTTGAAACCGAAATATTGCCACACGCCGCTATGCTCCTTAAACTCCAGTTCAAGGGTGTGGGTTTGGGCGTCGTAGCCGATGCTCTCTAGTGCCGATGATTGTACAGGCTGCCTGCGCATACCTATATAGCAGGGCAGATGGGGAATGGTTTTAAAAATATCAGCCCGCGTGCCCGCTGAACATGCTGATGAAGATAATAAGCAGTACGATAAGGGTGATGCCTACGTACAGATAATCTTTCTCCAGAATGAACCCGATAGCCGAAAACACCACGCGGATAACCGGCGTGGCAATGAGCAGGATAATGCCGGCCTGTATAATGGCCCTGCCCCGTAAAGTAAGTATGCCGTTGATGATGCCCGATGCGTTATGCACAAAATCGGGAACGCCTTTAAAGGTGTGGTAGTCGGGAGTTTCGTGCCCGTGGCGGTAAATAAATACAATGCCCCCAATAAAAACTACAGACATGGAAACAAGCACCCCTGCGCGGAGTATCCAGCCGATGATGGCCTGCATGTCTTTTTCTTTGAAGGTGGTGTTCGTCATTGGGTCATTGGGTCATTGGGTCATTAACCCGACGACAGGAGCAAAACTAAGGGTAAAAAAGAAAGCTTGCTAATTATTTAACTCATTAAATTACCAACGAAAGAAGCCGACAAAGTTAAATTGCTAAGCTCACCCCTACACAACAAATGACTCAATGACCTAATGACTCAATGAACCAACTAATTCCCCGCCCTTATGGTGCGTTCCGTAAGCTGTTTAAACACCTCGTCGTTAAAAGCCTGTTCGCTTTTGTAGAGGATGCTTATTTTGGATGATGGGATTATCTTTAAAAACTCATCCAGATAACGCTTCTTGATCGTAAGCATTTGATTATCATAGGAAAGATCCTTGTTGATTTTATCGCTATCTGTTGTAGTGGTGCTGTTTCGGTTTAAACGTTTTAAAATACGTACCGCCTTTAGCTCTTCCTGGTATTGGTGGTACAATGGCCAAAAAGCCTTCGCCTCCTCGTCGGTAAGGTCCAACTGCTGGGCCAGGAACTTATCGCGGGCAGCTTCTATTTTTTTGCCGTTAACTTTGCCTGCGCCCGGTGGCTGCAGCGTGCGACGGGTATCGCTCGTCTGCTTTAAATTAGTAGCCTGCTGCGCAGACACTTCATAGCCGGTTGCAACGACAATAACCAATAAAATAAAAATATATCTGAGCAATTTTGCCATTAAAAAGGTCGCGTTAGTTTGCATCAATATAATCGCTCAGGTCATCATCGAGCGCTTTGGTATTGATTTGTTTATCATCCTGTATCATACCGCTTGCATCGCCGGCATCTACATTCTGTTCAAGGTAATCTTTAATCTCGTCAACCGGCACGTTTGCCAGTGCGCTGTGCAGCAAGGTTTTTTGATGTGCAGATTCCGGCACTACCACGGTGGTGCCGTTCTGCTGCAAAATTACGCCTGTGCCGATAACCAGGGCAAGGCAGGCTGCAGTAGCGTATTTAAATGAGTTGCTGGCGAACAGCTTCCTGATGATGGTTTTACGGATAACCACCTCTTTGTTAACCGTTTTGTTGAGAATATTTCGATTTAATACCTCGAAATAATTATCCGGAACGCTAAATCCGGTGGTTTTTTCGGCAAGTATCTCTTCAACGGCTATACGAGCTGCAATCTGCTGCTGCATATCGTTAAAGTAACCCTCTGGCACGGCAAAAAATTCTTCGCTGTTAGCAAGCTCTTCTACCGCTATGCGGCTTTCTATCTTGCTGGTCAACTCGTCGAAATAATTTGCAGGCAGGGCGTAGCCCATATCTTCGGTAGCTTCGGCTTCAATATTGATACGGCTGGTGATGTTATTGCTCAGCTGCTCAAAATAGTTTGCAGGCAGGGCAAAACCGTTATCTTCGGTAGCCTCTGCCATTTCAATATTAATACGGCTGGTAATGTTTGCTGTAAGTTGATCGAAGTAATTTGCGGGCAAAGCAAAGCCATTATGCGCAGCATCTGCCTCCACACCTATATTTATCCTGCTGGTAACGTTGCTGGTAAGCTCGTCGAAATAATTTGCAGGCACCGTAAAACCGTTAGCCGGGTCTGTACTTTTTAATTCATCTAATTTAACCAATGATAAAATGCGCTGACCGGCTTCTTCAAAATAGGCAGACGGCACCGTGAACGGGTTGTTTTTAGTAAACCGTTTTAGTGACATTTCTTCGTCCCCCCATTCCCTATTGTCCATATCGCTTTTCATACTCTGTTATAGATGAATAATACTTCAAAAGGTTTAATGCTAATTTAGTAATTAATCGGTATTCGTAACAAACGCCTCTATTTTTTTCACGGCGAGGTGGAACGACGCTTTTAGCGCGCCCACGCTGGTGCCCAGCACATCGCTCATCTCCTCGTACTTCATATCGTCGAAGTATTTCATATTGAAAACGAGGCGCTGTTTATCGGGCAGGGTGAGTATGGCTTCCTGCAGTTTGCGCTGTATCTGGTCGCCGGTAAACTGGTCAGTGCTTGACAGGGTATCAGCCAGCTCGTAATCCACATCGTCCAGCGATATGTTGTTCTTTTGCTTCTTTTTATTCAAAAAAGTGATGCACTCATTGGTGGCAATGCGGTACATCCAGGTGTATAGCTGTGCGTCGTTACGAAAGCCCGGCAGGTTTTTCCACACCTTGATGAAAACGTCCTGCGTAAGGTCGTCGGCATCGTCGTGGTCTATCACCATGCGGCGCACGTGCCAGTATATTTTTTGCTGATACTTTTTCAGCAGCATATTGAATGCCTCGTTGCGGGTTTTATCTTCCCTAAACTTGCTGAGTATCTCTTCGTCTTCTGCCTGTATGGCCATCTATTAAAATTTATCTTTAAATAAATATAAAGCTTTTTTGCATCAATATGTTTGGCACAGGGCTATTTTACCAGCTCCAGCACCTGCTGCGATGAGGCCTGGGTATCTACCTTATCAATCACATGGCTGATGGTGCCCTCGCCGTCGATAACGAAGGTAGTGCGCACGGTGCCCATATATTTTTTGCCGTACATATTTTTCTCGTGCCAAACATCATAAGCTTCTACTATGCTGTGATCGGTATCGGCTATCAGCGTAAAGGGCAGGCTGTATTTGGTCTCGAATTTCTTATGCGATTTTTCGTCGTCTACGCTTACGCCTATCACCTCGAAACCCTCATTCAGCAAAGATTGATAGTTATCCCTGAAATCGCAGGATTCTGCCGTGCAGCCGGGGGTATCATCCTTCGGGTAAAAGTAAAGGATAACATTCTTTCCTTTATAATCTGATAAAGAAACCTCCTTGCCGTTCTGGTCCTTTGCGGTAAATACGGGGGCTTTGTCGCCTGGTTGAAGAGTTGCCATGTTTATCGTGTAAATTGAGCCGTAAAGGTGGCGATATTGTTTTTAGCATCTATCACCGTAAATTCAAAATTATGTTTTCCGGGTGCAATATCGGCAGTAAAAGTATAACTTAATATTTTTGTTTTGAAGTTCCACTCTACCAGTATCCATTTGCCGTCAATCTTGCCCGTGAAGCTTTTTACACCCGAGAGATTATCGCTCATGCGTAGCCTGATGGCGCTGACGGCTTTAAGATTGCTGCCATTCCGGATGTTGATAGGCGTGATGACCGGCGGAACCGAATCTATTTTCACATAAAAATCGCCGAAGGCGTGGGCGGTGGCTTTCACAAAGCCGCCATCGTACTGGCCGCCTATGCTGCCGGTAGCTGCGTTTACTATAACCGCTTTATCCGCATACTTACCCAGGTCCACATCGGGTTTTATCCAAAGTTCATACTCATCATGTATAGGCGTAAACTTATTGTGGATGCGGTGGGTTAGCGAATACGCGCCGGGCTTCATGGGCTGGGTATCGTACATAAAATCAAGGTCATCGTACAAATTGCCGGGCATTATCTGCACGCGCACCTTGCCGTTATAAAAATCGTTGTTATCGTCGTAATGCATCAGCGTGCCCAGGGATTTCAGCGGGGCGATGTTGTTTGCCGATGTGTTCGACTGCACCTTCAGTTTTACGGTGGAGGTGTTGCCCATTACATCCTTGCAAATAAACTCCACATCGTGCAGCTGGTTATCGTTAAAGGGGATGATGCCCCGGTTGATTGATTGCGGATATAACGATATGCGGCTGCCGGGCAGTATGAAGCATTTCTGTATCATGCGGCGGGTAAGCAAAAATGCCGGATAATCGGTATAGGCGTTTACGGCGTGCGTTTGATCGAACGCGAAACGCTCTACGGCAAAGGTGTAAACGGTTTGCCCATCCAGCTTCATTTGGATGGAATAAACGCCGTTTCGGTTGTGCGATGCGCTGTTTTGATCGATAACGGCAATACCGAAGCCGGTGTTGCCGCTAAGCTGCAGTACCTGCGGTTTTAGCAGGTGATAATTGCCCGCAGCCCCCGTTACGCTAAGGAATTCTTTGGGCGTTTTCTCGCTGAAGGGGTTGCCGTTTAAATGATAGATGCCAATGGCCGTGACGGTTGGCGGTATCTCATCTGGTATCGTCAGCCCGAAAAGTTGTGGGTTGATGGTTTCCTGGGTAAGGGTATCGCGCAGCTCAAAGTGCACATGCGGACCGGCAGATGCCCCCTCATTGCCCGACATGGCTATCACATCGCCCTTAAGCACCTTGAACAGGCCCTTGGGCACGGCAATATCGGCCTCGAAGGTTTGGTTTTTGTACTGATAATCGCGTATGTATTTGAATTCCTCGGCCGTAAAGCTCTGGATATGCCCGTAAACCGAGGTATAGCCATTGGGATGCGTAACATAAATGGCCTGTCCGAAACCACCGAACTGGACGCGCATCCGCGAAACATAGCCATCGCCAACAGCATGCACCGGGAAACCCGTGCGTTGCATGGTCTTGAAATCTAAACCTGAATGGAAATGGTTTGGTCTCAGCTCGCCGAAGGAGCCTGCGGTAACAGGCGGCAGATCCAGCGGGTAACGGAACGCATCTTTAGGGTATTGTTTGCTTTGGATGGTTTGCTGGGCGAGAGATGCCTTGCCACAAACCAGCAGCAGGATTATTACTGCGTAAGTTTTACAATTCGTTTTTATCAATCTCTTCTTGCTGCACGTTCGAACTGGCATACTTGTTATTGAAATGTTGTTTAGTTAACCTATTTCGGGAGTATTTTGTTGGCGATATTTTTCACGCAAAGGCGCAAAGCCCGCAAAGTTTTTCCTTAGCGATCTTTGCGCCTTTGCGTGACACCTAAATCGTATTTACTTTACCTCAAAATCAAGCATCTTCTCCCCTTCCAGGTAGCCCTCCAGCCTATCGCCAATGCTAACCTTGCCTACGCCCTGGGGGGTGCCGGTGAAAATCAGGTCGCCTTTTTTTAGGGTGATGTACTGCGATACGAAGGCGATGATGCGTTCGAAAGAAAAAAGCAAATCGCGCGTGTTACCTTGCTGGCGGGTTTCGCCGTTTATATCCAGCTTAAAGCTAAGCTCGTATAAGTTGGCGAATTGTGCTTTCGGTACAAAATTGCTTACCGGTGCCGAATTATCAAAGGCTTTGGCCAACTCCCAGGGTAGGCCTTTTTCTTTATGACGGGCCTGTATATCGCGGGCGGTAAAATCTACGCCAAGGGCAATCTCCTCGTAATAGTTGGCGGCGAATTTCTCGCTGATATGCTTGCCTTCTTTGCAAACCTTTAACACTATTTCGATCTCGTGATGTATATCCTGTGAAAAATCGGGGTGGTAAAAAGGCTTATTATCCTTCAGCAGCGCGGTATCGGGCTTCATAAAAATAACCGGCACGCTGGGCACAGGGTTATTGAGTTCTTTGGCATGCTCGGCATAGTTGCGGCCAATGGCGATGATTTTCATAGAAGACGAAATTAGTTTAAAATCCTAAAATCTAAAACCTAAATCCTAAGGGAAGGAAATTCTAAAACCGAAGGACTAAATCCTAAAAGATAAAAATTCTAAAATCTAAATGCTAAATTCTGACAGAGGTAGATCCTAAAATCTAAGAAGCTGTCTAAAAATGGTTTATTTTTTCGTAGAGACGCAATATTTTGCGTCTCCCTCCATACAAAACGGATTGGCAGGATGGGATTTGCATAACGGAGACGCAAAATATTGCGTCTCTACGGTCGATTCCGCCCTTGGAATCAGCCTCGGTTAAAACGAATTATATTTTCAGACAGCTTCTAAGAGAAGTATATTCTAAAACCTAAATCCTAAGAGAAGTAAATCCTAAAATCTAAAAGGCAGGAAATTCTAAAGGAAGTAAAGTAAATTCTGTTCCCCCTTCAGGGGGCTAGGGGGCTCCGGGGGACTACAGTACCGATATCCTCTTGTTGATAGATTCGGTACCCACGTTTATCCGCAGGAAGTAAAAACCGCGGGTAAGCCTGTTGTTGATGTTGTAGGTAATGTTTTGATCGCCGGCCTCTGCACGCTGCGAATAGAGGGTAAGTACATCATTGCCCAGCACATCCATCACCTTTACGTTTACGAAGGCGCCGCGCGCTACGGTGTATTTTACGTTGAGCACATCGTTTACAGGGTTTGGGTACACCTGCACATTAGATAATACTTTATCTGACTGCATTGGCGGAGCCGGGAACTTGTTAACAGGCTGCGCGAAGGTTATTTTTGTAGACGATATAGCAGCCGGTTTTATGGGCGGCAGGGATAAATGCAGGATGCTTTTGCTTCCCGATTTGGCTTTACTTTTAATGTACCTAAGGTAAGAAGTATCCGATTTTTGCTCGGCTATCCCCTTTGCAAAGGCAACGTTTACCATCACTGCAAGCAGTGCAATAGTAAACCAGGAATTAAGCTTCGTAAATTTTCTCCTCATAATAGGTATTACATGCAAAAGTATAAATATTGTACGCTATAAACTGTCAAATCATCAATTATTAAATGCTTTTAACAATTTTTAACAATTTAAGCATTTTTTATGCGTTATTGCAACTATTGACTTATACGATTCGCAATGGTTTAAGTTGCCCGGTGCTTATTTAATACGCTGCGTTTATTTTTTATATCCGTGCCATAAGCCGGCAATTGGCACTCCCGGGCAAAAACCCCTTCCCGCAGGCAGAAAATCCCGCCCAGCGGCCTGAGAATCAGCCACACGCGCCAGTTAAACCCTAAATTAAATTGAAAGTTTAATAAATCGGTACGGTTTTTGGCTGCGCAGCTTAATAATTATGCAAATAATGATTGGCTTTTATCGCAATTCTGTAAATATGAAGCAGCATTATACCCTATTTTAAAATTACGGTTGTGCTAATGTAATTTTTATAAATTTGTAAACTTTTTAAAAACACTGTGTCAAATCATAAAGATCTGCAAAAACTAACGGCCGCTGGGCTCCTTATTAGTTTAGGAATTATCTACGGGGATATTGGTACATCCCCCCTATATGTTTTCAAAGCCATCATCGGTTCAGAACATTCAACCTTTTCTCAACGCATTTCAGAAACACTGGTGCTGGGAGGCGTTTCCCTCATCTTTTGGACGCTCACCCTCCAAACCACACTGAAATATGTAGTAATTACCCTCCGGGCCGATAACAAAGGCGAGGGCGGCATTTTCTCCCTCTTCTCGCTGGTACGCCGCAAAGCCAAATGGCTCATAGTGCCTGCCGTATTAGGTGGCTGCGCCCTGCTTGCCGATGGTATCATTACCCCGCCAATCACCATTTCATCGGCCATCGAAGGCTTAAAAACCTACTACCCCGAGCTGCCAACGGTGAAAATCGTAATCGCTATCATAGCGGGCTTGTTCATTATACAGCAATTCGGCACCTCGCTGGTGGGCAAGGCTTTCGGGCCTATCATGTTCATCTGGTTTAGTATGATGGGCGTTTTGGGTATCTTTTACATTGCGCAGATGCCATCTGTACTAAGGGCGCTAAACCCTTACTATGCTTACGAACTGCTTACCAGCAACTACAACGCCTTCATTATTTTAGGTGCGGTGTTCCTGTGTACTACAGGGGCCGAAGCCTTATATTCCGACCTGGGGCACTGCGGCCGCAAAAACATACAAATAAGCTGGATATACGTAAAAACCTGCCTTATCCTCAATTACCTGGGCCAGGCGGTTTGGTTGCTGCAGCGCAGCGGTCAATCGATAGACCTGAATAAGCTGAACCCTTTCTACACCATTATGCCGCCGTGGTTCCTGCCCTTCGGCATCGGTATAGCTACCGTTGCGGCTGTTATAGCCTCACAGGCGCTTATATCGGGTTCTTTCACGCTGATAGCCGAAGCCGTTAGGCTTAACTTATGGCCAAAGGTGAGGATAAACTACCCAAGCGAGCAAAAGGGGCAATTGTATGTACCCAGCGTAAACTGGTTGCTTTGCTTCGGCTGTATAGGCGTGGTAGTACTGTTCCGTCATTCGGCAAACATGGAGGCTGCTTACGGCTTAAGTATTACCGTAGCCATGCTCATGACTACTATACTGGTATCAAAATTCCTGCAGCGTAAAAAGGTACCCGCCTACATCATCGGTACCTTCCTGATAGTTTACCTGCTTATAGAAGGCACCTTCCTGCTGGGCAACCTGCACAAATTCTTCGATGGCGGTTGGTTTACGTTATCCATCGGCCTGGTACTGTTCATCATTATGTGGACCTGGCACATGGCGCGTAAGATCAAGAACCGCTACGTTAAGTTCATCGAGATCGATGATTACTTCAACATCATCAAAGAAATGAGCGAAGACGAAAGCGTGCCCAAATACGCCTCGCAGCTTATTTACCTTACCAGCGCCAACTTCAACTCCGAAGTGGAATCGAAAATCATCTACTCCATACTGCAAAAGCAACCCAAACGTGCCGACGTTTACTGGCTGGTACACGTTGACGTGGTAGACGAGCCATACAAAAGCGAATACGAGGTAGACTTTTTGATACCCGGCA
Source organism: Mucilaginibacter sp. P1_D10 (assembly GCF_056406215.1). Classification (NCBI taxonomy): domain Bacteria; kingdom Pseudomonadati; phylum Bacteroidota; class Sphingobacteriia; order Sphingobacteriales; family Sphingobacteriaceae; genus Mucilaginibacter; species Mucilaginibacter sp. P1_D10. The sequence continues at coordinate 83,512 of NZ_JBFUAP010000017.1, forward strand.
AACTCATCCGTGTAGACTTTAAGCTGGGCTTTAGGGTAGAGCAACAGATAAACCTTCTGTTCCGCAAGGTGGTAGAAGATTTGGTGAAGAACGGCGAAGTAGATATCACCAGCACCTACAAATCATTGAACAAGCACAAAATAGTGGGCGATTTCCGGTTCGTGGTGATAGAGAAAGTGCTGTCGCGTTCGCACAACCTGTCGTTTTTCGAAAAGGTGGTGATGTTCATTTACTCGCATCTTAAAAAGATAAGCCTCAGCGAAGAGCGCAACTTTGGCCTCGACCTGAGCTTCGTAACCATAGAAAAGGTACCACTGATGCTCACCTCGCCCGATGCGGTAACCCTAACCAGGGTGATGTAACAAGCATTTGTAATGATATATAAAGGGCTGCCAGTGATGGCGGCCCTTTTTTTGTTTTGGGGTTGGTCGTAAATAAGGAAATGTTTGCTGTCACGCGTTCATGTGTTACCACTACGTCATTGCGAGCGCAGCGCGGCAACCATCGGCATGCAGAGCGGATTTGCAAAGCAGCCCTGCTTATCGGGGATTATTAATGTGTTTTTTGTTTTTTAAAAGGAATTAATGAACTCCCTTCGGTCGGTTGTCCGCGTCGCCCCACCTCTCAGCCCCGCGCAGCCCTTCGCAACGACACGGTGGTAGGTCGCTCGGCTAGTCAAACGTTTCCTACGCTTCCTCAAGCGCCCCCGACTTGTGGCCCGCATGCAAGATAAACACGGACACTCGCGCCAGACTGAAGGGCATTGCCCAAAATATTTGGGCGGTGCCTTCGGCCCGGGCTATGCAGGGCTCCGCTGCGCTTCGGCCCCGTTGCATCTCCGCACCCGGCCACCGCACCGGGGCAAACCCTTACTATCCCTACCGCGCTTTGCAATAGGTTCGGCGTGAATACGCCGCGCGATTTTTACGGGTGGAAACGGGGTAAAGTAGAAGAACATTCACGACATTGCAAATGCTTGGCAGCACGCCCCTTATTTGTCAACACTGCATAGGTGCGCCAAATAAGGGTATCTAACATTAATTTATAACTGAAACATGGCTGATAACTTAAAACTAATCATGACGGATGCGTTCCGCTTTTTGGAAACAGAGTATGGTTTTAAATTGATTAAAAGTAAGAAAGAATCATTATTTCAATCAATTTTATATATGAACACGGCGACTGCAGTAGAACTTGTTTTCGAATACAGGGAATCTTATTTATTCGTTAAACTATATCAGTTAGTTAATGGCGTGTTTATCGATGATCCCGTGATAATAAGAGAAGATACCGTTTTGCATGGCTATGGCCTTGATGATGTTATTCTTTTAAGAAACCCATCTGCTCTTATCGGTTCCACCTATCAATTTCCCAAGGAATCCAATTATCACGATCCATTAAATGGATGGTCGTATTATATTAATGACTATGCTGTAAATCTCAATAAATATGCTTTTGATATTTTAAGAGGTGATTTTACCATTTTCCCGGAATTGGAAAAAGTGGTTAAAAAACGATTGGCAGAATATAGAGATCATGAAACTCGCCGGTTCAAGCGTCCCGCTTGAATCTACACGCATGTCAGCGTCCCGCTGACTTAACGGTTTAGCCACGAGGTACGCCGCGTACTTGGCCTGCGCCGCACCTCACGCCAGATGGAAGCATTATCGTGTCAGCAGGCTTTTTTTAGCGTTCCACGAAAGGTGTTTTGGAACACTAATAAGACAAAAGCACTCAAGTTTTTCATCCATATCAGTTAAAAATCCGTTCCGAATATAGAGGATTTACGTCATTTTTTTGATTAAAGACCATAAAAAATCGAAGAAAAACGGAGAAAAACGAAGGTATTTTTGAGCGTAATCGTAACCTGGCGCGAGGTGTGTAGCTCAGGAAAAGAGCGAAGGTGTACGAGTGACTTGAAAGTTGTTAAGCCCGAGACGCATTTACTTACTTCCCAAACTCCTCATACGCGCCAAGCTGGGGGGCTTCGATTATTTCAGAAAGCAAACTTTATTCTTACTTGCTTATAGAAAAACAAGAATAAAAAGAGCACCCCTATTGCTAAATTGTAAATACCCGAAAGTTGATCAGATAATGAAAAAAAACGATTTAAAAAAAATTCAGCGATATAAAATACCATTAGTAAAGGCAGGAAATAACTCCCGTCTTTTATTTTCAAAACATAATATAAAGGGCCACAAAAAAGCAATATCAGAAAGGCAACATAATACAAAACGTATAATATATATCCAAAAGTAAGCTCCACTAACTCCCGTGTTGTTTCTGCTTTATCAATAACGATACCCTTAAATCTATTTTCCATAAATGCCAGGATAAAAGCATACACAATATATTTTACGAATAGGTAATAAATAGTGTTGAAAAAGTTGATTTTAAACATAATCTTAACGTGGATAAAAACTTCAGCCTTTAGTCGTTGTTATAACGTGCGTGCTGTTGCTGATGACTGCAAAAGATGCCGCAGCTCTTTAAACTCACCACCGACCAGGTGATTCAGTATGTGGTCGGTGCCACTGGCGTGCATGCATGGTTACGTCGAATCGATGTTCCAGGCCTGTTCCACTTTCCTCATAAAAAGTGTTCCACCCTGTTTTTTTAACGAAAATCTATTTCCGTATAGTGAATTGACTTACAATAAATTATAGCCGTTACCTAAACAACAGGGGTGTTCCAAATCGTTCCGCTAAAATTGCCTAAAACACTAACAATCAACAATATAGCATTTTTAGTGTCCCACTCAAAAAAGTGGAGCACCCTGAAAAAGATGCGTTACTCTGCTTTTTCCGCTTTGCCAATTAAGCTGTGCTTATAACCGTAGAATATGTATATAACAAGCCCTATTAACAGCCAGGCCAGGAATCGTATCCAGCTTTGGTAGGTGAGCTCGGTCATGAGGTAGAAGCAGCTCAGCAGGCCCAATACAGGTATCAGCGATAAGTTGCGCACAACAGCGGCCACCGTTAGCGCGGCAGACAATAATAAAAACAGGAAGAAAGGGAATTTCTCGTGGATGTTCTCCCCTGCTAAAATCTTATGAAAGGGTTCCCAAAACAGGTATATCATCCCTATAAAAATAAAGGGCACTACATACTTGGCGTTGATATACGGCAGGTGGAATTTACCCTTCACGGCAGCTTCCCTTGGCATCAGTAAAACGCCGCCGCACACCAGTACAAAAGCAAACAGGGTACCTATGCTGGTTAATTCGGTTACTTCTGTAAGGTTTAAAAACAATGCCGGGATAGCCACTACAAAACCGGTGACGATAGTTGCGAACGATGGCGTATGGAATTTGGGGTGGATGCGGGAGAATGCTTTCGGCAGCAAGCCATCGCGGCTCATGCTCATCCAGATGCGCGGCTGGCCCAACTGGAATATGAGCAACACACTGGCGGTTGCAATAACCGCACTGATGGATATTACGTAGCTGATGTTTTTCAATCCTACTTTAGCAAATACAAAGGCCAACGGGTCGCCCACTTGCAGGTCTTTATAGCTTACCATACCGGTTAATACAAACGATATGAGGATGTACAGTACCGTACAGATAAGCAGGGAATAGATCATCCCGCGCGGCAAATCCTTCTGCGGGTTCTGGCATTCTTCGGCAGTGGTGGATATGGCATCGAACCCGATATAGGCGAAGAATACGCCAGATACGCCCTTCATCACACCTTTAAAACCGTTCGGCATAAAAGGGTGCCAGTTGGCCGGGGTTACGTAGAAAAAACCTATGGCGATAACCGCTATAACGATAACCACTTTTAAAACCACCATAGCATTGGTAGCCTTCTTGGTTTCGCGGATGCCAATGTACACCAGGTAAGTAATGATAATTACGATGCCCAGTGCCGGCAAATTAGCAATGAATTTTATGTTGCCGAAGCCGGGGGCATTGGCCCATGCTACGGCGGCGCTTTTCATGCTTTCGGTAATATCGCCAAGTTTGCCGGCGGCAGTAAGTTCCTGTATTTTTCCCGGCGCACGGAATGCCGAAACGTAATCAACGGTGAGGTACTCGGGCATATGAATGTGGAAACCTTCGAGGAGGTTTACGAAATAGGTGCTCCAGGATATGGCTACCGCTATATTGCCTATGGCGTACTCCATCAGTAAATCCCAGCCTATTATCCATGCAATCAACTCGCCGAAGGATGCGTAGGCATAAGTATAGGCGCTGCCTGCAACCGGTATGCGCGAAGCAAATTCGGCGTAGCAAAGGGCCGAGAACCCGCAGGTAACAGCCGTTATGACAAATAAGATAGATACGCCCGGGCCGCCCGCGAAAGCAGCTTCGCCAATGGTAGAAAAAATCCCCGCCCCCACTACAGCGGCTATACCCATAAGGGTAAGGTCTTTTACGTTAAGTTCTTTCCGGAGTTGAGAAGCTGTGCCGGGATGCTCGGCATCGCTGAAGCCGCATTCTACATCGGCTAAAATTTTGGATACAGACTTTTTGCGGAATATGCTTTTAGACATATGGTTCGATCAGTTTTGGGTTCTTTAAACCAAACATAACCATTTTTTTGCATTGAAAAACTATATCCGTTACTTTGTGGCCAATGAAAACAGGCTTTAAAGAGGTTTTATTCAGCATCAGATACTTTTTTATTCCGTACCTCGCTGTTTTATGCGCCTGTTTGGTAATTAAGCTGCTTTACAGCAAAGAGCAAATCTACTTCGCCGTAAACGGCATCTACAACAACACGGCAGATTTTCTGGCCCCATACATTACCGATATTGGCGACGGGCTCACTATTATCTTCTTATCGGCCATACTTTTATTATTCAGCTACCGCAGTGCTTTTTTGCTGGCAAGCAGTTACCTCGCGACTTCTATAGTAGCCCAGGCCATTAAATACTGTGTTTACAGTCCACGGCCGCGCGTGTATTTCGAGGACCAGATAGATAAGCTGCGTTTCGTAAAAGACGTGTATGTGGTGGGTGGCATCCAAAGTTTCCCCTCGGGCCACACGGTTACGGCGTTTTCGGCAGGCGTTGTGCTTACCTACCTTATCAGGAACAAATTGTGGGGATTGGCATTGCTGTTGTTGGCTATGCTGGTGGGTTACTCGCGCATGTATCTTAGCCAACACTTTTTTGAGGATGTTACGGCCGGTTCTGTAATCGGTGTGTTCGTAACGGTGGCCTGGCTAAGCTTTATCGATAGCAAAAAGTTCATAAAATCCCCCCGTTGGCACAGGGGGATCATAAAACGTTGGGCAGCTTAGCTTTCGAACTGCTCCCTTAACTTGCGGTTACGGCGTGTGATATAGAATACGATGATGCCGATAAAGGCCGCCCCGCCTATTACGCCAAATATCAAACCAGGGGCTATCCCTTTAGCGTTAGACAGGTACTGGTCGGTACGTTTCAGTTCCGGCGATATCACTATCGCACTTGAAAATTGTTTGTACTCATCCTTCACCAGTTCAGCCCTGTTTTCCTGATAGAAATACTCGAATGTGTAGGTTACATCCTGCGTGTAAAGCAATATAAAATTACGCAGTTGTATGCCTTCTCCCTGGTCTGTAGAAAGGGTGAAGGTTTTTGCTTTGAGATGCCCCATGGTGGTATCGCGCACGTTCAGCGCGTCGGAGCCTTTTGCCTGGCCTTTGATACCTTTTATATAATCCTTCAGCACATTGTTCAGGTCGCGCTCTTTTTTAAGCGGGGTATTATTCTCGGCGTTTGGCTGCCTTATCACAACCATATAACCCACGTTTGATTTGCCCGAATATATCTGCTCGCCAAGGGTATCTTTCTTCGTAAATGTCTCCGGTAAAGATACCGTGACGAGGCTATCTATCTTAACAGGTTTAAATGGAACCTGCGCAAAGCCCGCTGCCGATAACAGCAACAAGCTTAAGCTTATCATTATCTTTTTCATGTTAGTTTAACCTGAAAAGCACCAATAAGTTTTAAATAAGCCCGGATTAGCCTGAAGATGAGTCAATATTTACCTTAAAATGAACTTGCACAGGTATTATTTCATGAGCTTTAATATCCGTGCCCGGTTATATTGCTGCAATAAAATGGGGCAGATATTATAGATGATATTGGCCAATACAACGATTAGTGCGAGCGGATACAGCGATACCCAAAATGCATAAATTGCCGTGAGTATAAAAAAGAGTAAGCACATGATGTGGAAACGCTCGTGCATCACCAGGGTGCTTTGATACTGCAGCGCGGTGGCTTTGTTTTTCACCATGCGGTAACCCGGGTCCATCCTGCGCATATACAGGCTTGCATAGCGGCCGCCCTGTACAAATCGATGGATAAACCTTACACCGAGCCGTTCGTAAAACTTAGGGTCGCGGCTTAATTGGAATATCTGCGAGGGCACAAACAGGCTAAGCACGGTCAACACCAGGCAAACACATAGCCACAGCACCGAATATCGGCTTGCCCAAACAGCCACAACCGGCGCAAAGCCCAGTATCGTCCAGAAGAAGTTGATGGCCTGATTCATATGGTGGGTTAGTGGCGGCAAGTTAAGATTTGACAACTCTTTAAGAGTTGTCAAATCTAACGCTCCCGTTATATCTTCTCCATCTCCACCTTCACAAATTCGGCCAGCTCTTTTACGTACGCTGCGCTGAAATCGAATTTGATGCCGGCGGTTTCGTATATCTCGGTAATGGTTTTAGTGTAGCCCAACTTTAAGGCATCCAGGTATTGCTGCAGGCCTTTTTCGGGGTTTTCTTTATAGTTTTTCCATACCGCTATGGCGCCCAGCTGGGCCATGCCATATTCTATATAATAAAACGGCACCTCGAAAATGTGCAGCTGTTTTTGCCACAGGTTTTGTTCTGCCTGGGGGTTTACGCTCCAATCAACAAAGCCCGCGCCGAACGGCTCGTATATCTTTAGCCAGGCTTCTGTGCGCTCGGCGGCGGTATGCTCGGGGTTAGTGTATATCCAATGCTGAAACTGATCTACCACGGCTACCCATGGCAGGGTTTTCAGCACATCGAAAAGCTGATCGCGTTTGGCGCGTTTCAGGTCTTCCTCGTTATCAAAATACACATCCCAGTTATCCATGGATATCAGCTCCATCGACATCGAGGCCAGTTCGGCCACTTCGCTTGGGCAGTGCTTAAAATCGTTCAGTTCCAGGTCGGCAGTTAAAAAGGTGTGTACGGCGTGGCCGCCTTCGTGTACCATGGTGGTAAGGTCGCGGAAGGTGTTTGCCGAATTCATGAAGATGAACGGCGCCCCGGTTTCGCTTAGCGGATAGTTGTAACCGCCCGGTGCCTTGCCTTTGCGGCTTTCCACATCGAACAGGTTATTATCTTTCATGATCTCCAAACGCTCGCCCAGGTAACGGCTGATGTTGCTGAAGCATTGGATAGATTTCTCTACCAGCTCGGCACCGCTGTTGAATGGCTTAAGCGCGGGCTTGCCCGATATATCTACATCCATATCCCAGGGCTTCAGGGTATCCACATCAAGCGCCAGGCGGCGTTTGTTGGCCTGCTCGCGCAAGATGGGTACGATCTCGGTTTCGATAGCGGCATGAAAAGCGTAACAATCCTGCGGCGTATAATCGAAACGGCCCAGGGCCTGGAACATATAATCGCGGAAGTTCTCGAAGCCGGCATTCAGGGCCACTTTATGGCGCAAGGCACGCAGGTGGTCGAAAAGCGTATCGAGCACGGTTTTCTCCTGCAGGCGGCGGGCGGTTATCTTCTCCCATACTTCCTGGCGTTTAGCACGGTCGGTCCCTTTTAAAAATACCGAAGCCTGTTCCAGGGTGTACTCCTTATCGTCGATGTGTACCGACATGGCGCCTGATATGCCCTGGTACTTTTGCTGCTCTACCTGTATCTCGGTTTGCAGCGGTATATTCTCCTCGCGGAAAAGCTCCAGCGACTTTTTCACTGCGCGTAGCATAATGTAGAATTTGGCTTCGTCCAGTTCGCCAACATACTCGCTGGCCACCAGTTTTTTGTTCAGTTCGTTATTGTATGGCGCGGTTTTGGGCTCAATTTCGGTAGCGAAGTACTGGAAGCTTTCCAGCAAATCTGGGTTCATAGTATCGCAGGTCATGCGGATGTATCGCCAGGCAAAGTCCTCCTCCAGGGCGGCCTGCAGTTCGCTGCCATCCTTAAGCCATTGCTCTAACTCTTCTACCGAACCTATGGTGCGGTTGGTTAATTCCTGGTAAATAGGTTCCAGCGTTTCCCATTTTATTTCGAGGTCGGCCGGGATGTATGTCCTTGTTTTTTTGTGGATCATGATGTTTTAGATGTGCAGATATGCAGATTACAAATGTGCAGATGATTTATAAGCGCTGCAAATTACGGATTAGATATGGAGATATGCAAATGTGCGAATATGCAGATTGGTAACTTAAGTGTTAAGATATTAAACGAAACTTTTATGAGTTTAGCGGCATTTAATAAAGGGAAAAAGTCCTTGCAAGTTAGGGAACTTTTACCTAAACTTGTGTTATGACAACGGTAGATGCTAATCTTTTAAAAACAATCCCTTCGCGGGTAGATGCCAGCAAAACATTAGGCCTTATTAAAACCGGGAATGTTGGGCCCCAACATTTGCAGGCCATAAAAAACATAACCGCATTTAATGATGAAAAAATATCCGACTGGCTGGATATCAGCGTTAAAACCTACCGTTTGTACAAAAAACCGCATAGCATTATCAAGGCCCGCATAAAAGAGCATGCCGTAATGGCCTTATCGCTCATAAAACATGGCATCGAGGTTTTTGGTAGCAGCGAGAACTTTTTAGACTGGCTGCAAAAGGAGAACTTCTTTTTCGACAAAAAGGCGCCGATAGAATTTATGGATACCAACAGCGGAATCAAATTTATCGACGACCGCCTAACCGCTTTGGCCTACGGCGATAATGCTTAAGTATGGAGGTTTTTAGGATTTCGCATGAATCATTTTCCAAAAAACTGACCGCTTCGGGCCGGGCTAACCGCTGGAACCTAGACGACCAGTTTACCATATATGCCGGCGGCTCGCGCTCGCTATCATCCCTGGAACTCATCGTTCACAAAAACGCTATTTCGCCTGCTTTTAAATATAAGGTAATGGTGATTTCTATTGCCGATGAGGAAAATCTGTTTACGCATATCCTGCAAAAAGACCTGCCGAAAGCATGGCGAAGTATGATGGCTTACCCCGACTTGCAGGCCCTGGGAAACGATTGGTATCAAAGCAAGCAGTCGCTGGTGTTAAAGGTGCCCTCGGCCGTTATCCCCAAAGAATATAATTACATCATCAACACCCAGCATCCCGACTTTAAGAAAAAGGTGTCCCTGGTACGTACCGAAGATTACTTTTGGGACGATAGGCTGATGTAGATGTGCAGATTACAAATGTGCAGATATGCAAATGTTCGGGTTAATTCAAACTTAAGGCTATTATCCCGCCCAATATCAGCGCGCTGGCAATAAGCCTGCGGCGGCCATCGTCTTCATTCAATACTCTTGAACCCATGAACACGCCAAGCAATATACTGGTTTCGCGTGCCGGGGCAACAACCGTTAGCGGTGCAAATTTTAACGCCTGCAGCACCAATATGTAGGCCAGGGGACTAAGCACGCCTACGCTTATGATAAGCCATTTGTGCTCCTTCACCTCTCTTTTTATCTCGCCCTTTTGCCCGACTACCAGAGGCAACAGCAAAACCGTATTGAATGCATTCGAAACGAAGGTGATAGTCAAGGGCGATATGGCGTAGTTTTTTATGGCAACAGCATCGTTAAAGGTGTACAGGGCGATAAACAAGCCGGTAAGCACACCCCAGAAAACGCCCGTCATTATCCCTGTGTTATTGGCTTTCTTAAAACTTAGGCCCGTAATTATAACCACGCCGATGAGGATGAGGAACAAGCCGATGGTGGTTTTTAGCTTCAGCGCTTCGTGCAGGAATAAGGTGGCAGCCGCCGATGAGAAAAGCGGACCCGTTCCGCGGGCAAGCGGATACACTACCGAAAGATCGGCGCTGCGGTACCCCTTTTGCAACACCAAAAAATAGCCTACATGCAGCAACGCGCTACTTAAGGATAGCCACAGTAGAGGTGCCGACAAAACGATGTCGCCCCGTATAAACATATACACTAGTACCGGCAAATACAAAACCGCGCTGGCAATATAAATAAGCCAGATGAAGGGCGCTTTCCCGTTGGCTTTTTTGGAAAGCAGGTTCCAGAAAGCGTGCAGTACGGCTGCCGTTAGTACCAGCGAGAGGACATAGAAGCTCATTTAGACCCGTTTTTTAGGACGATAACACGCTTACGGCCGCAGCCTAAGCCGTTTTACCATCAAAAGTTTAGTATGGCTAAACTAAAGAAAAATCCGGGCTTGAAAGATACTATCCCGCTTTATAAAGCGTTTCCGACATCTTTTTTATCCCGTCCTGGTAGGGTGTTGGCTTAACGTTGAACCGCTTTTCAAATTTGGTTGAATCGAACAGATAATCATGATCGTACTGGTAGTACATCTCTACTGTACCCGCAACTACTTTCATAAACTTGCCTATTGTCCAAAGCATCCACTTTTTAAGGCTAAAATAGCTGGGTTTTGTATTATATACGGATGCTGCCAACTCTATAAATTGCTTACCGGTGAGCGCAGGGGCGGTGGGCAGGTGCCATATTTGGTTATCGCTATCGGGGTTTTGCCCTAACAGGAACATCGCCTTGCCGGCATCTTCAATATAAATAAAGCAGTGTTTCGTTGCGACATCTCCCATCCATTGCGCCGTTTCTTTTTTGGCATATTTAGCTAACAACATCATATCAAAAAAACTGTTTGTGCTATCGGTGCCATAAAAATCGGGGGCACGGGCAATACTGGCGTTCAGGCTGCCGGCTTTTACCTCATCCATAATGGCATTGGCAACCCCCACACGCACTTTACCTTTTTCGCTTACCGGATTGTATGGGGTGTTTTCTGTCATAGGCCCATCTACCAGCCCGTAGCTATAAACGTTATCAAAAAATATGAGCCTTGCATTGTTCTCTTTGGCAACAGCTATCGCATTTTTGATGATGACAGGCCATTCCACCTTCCATACCTCCGCATCATAAACAATGCCTGCGCATAAATATATTACTGTTGAACCCTGGGCAGCCTGACTAAGCTGGTTCGGGTTTAACAGGTCGGCTTTTCGCCAGGTGCTGTTTTTGCCTGTTTTTACAGGCCGCCTGCTTACCAGGCGTATAGTGTCGTTATTGTTTTCTAACTGGCGGGTTAACGCATTGGCTACCGGGCCCCCTGCTCCTAATATGGTATGCATGTTTTTTTGCTTTTAGTTAAGTATGGCACAAATGTATCTCTGAGTTGAAAATCAAAACGTTAACAAAAGATAAGAAAATAGAGGTTAGGCGTTACATAAGGAACGCGGGAGAGCAAGCCTTGTTTTATTTAGCTGTAAAATGTGGGTGGGGGCTTACTTTTCTACCAAAATCCGCTTCCGTATCCTTGACAGCGATACCGGCGTTATCCCTAAAAAGTTGGCGATGTAGTGTTGGGGCATGCGTTGGAGTATTTCGCGGCCGGTTTGCAGGAGTTTGAGGTAGCGCTCTTCGGGTGTTTGGGTAACAAAAGACGAAACCCGGTCTTCGTAACAAATAAGGTAATGCTCGGCTATTAATCTGCCAAAACGTTCCATTTTGTAAGCCAGCATGGGGTTGGCCAGCATCAGGTCCATGTTTTTCTTGCTGATAACAATGATCTGGCTGGGCTCTAAGGCTTCGATGTAATTTAGTGCTGGTTCACCGGTAAGGAAGCTTGTATAGCTGCTTACATAGTCATTCTCAAAACTGAAGTAATTGGTAATATCCGCACCATCTTTAATATGATAATAACGTACCGATCCCTTCAGCACGAAACCCACATGGCTGCACACTTTCCCGGCCTCGGCAAAAAGCTGCTTCTTTTTAAAATTGTGTACGCTGATATGCTGGATAAATACGATCCATTCGGCCTCGTTGAAAACCACATAGGGTTCCATGCCTTTGCGCAAGGCTGCGAGTTGTGCCGATGTTAGCGCATCCATACCCTATCCATCAGAAAGAATGCGGCGAATACTACACTGGCGATACCGTTGGTGGTCATGAAGGCGATGTTTACGCGGCTAAGATCATTGGGCTTTACCAGCAGGTGCTGGTAGGTAAGCATGGCGCAGAAAAAAGCTATACCGATATAATATAACCAACCTACATTGGTATCAAATACGGGCATCACAATAAACGCTGCCGAAAATATATGCAGCACCGTTGACAGCCTTAATGCATTTACCTTGCCTAGCCAGGCGGGAATAGAATGCAGGTTTTCGTTACGGTCGAAGTCTTCATCCTGCAGGGCGTAGATAATGTCGAAGCCGCTAACCCAAAACAATACCGATAAGGAGAAGAATACGGGTGTTAGGGCAAATGCCCCGGTTACTACCAAATAAGCCCCTATGGGTGCCAGCGAGAGACCAAGGCCCAATACCATGTGGCAAAGCGCCGTAAAACGTTTGGTTGCGCTATACCCAAGCACCACCAATAACGCAATTGGCGAAAGGTAAAAACATAGCGGGTTGATAAACCAGGTGGTGATTATGAACAGCGCGCAGTTGGCTAAAGTAAAAGTTAAGGCGGCAGCAGGACTAATCCTCCCGGCGGGTATATCGCGTTGCTTGGTGCGGGGGTTTTTGGCATCGATGTTCCTATCTAGGTAACGGTTAAAGGCCATGGCCGAGTTACGGGCAAATACCATACAAAGCAGCATCATCGCCAGCTTTTGCCACTCGAATTTGTGGTCGGTAGTGGTTACCGCCAAAAAGAAGCCGATAAAGGCAAACGGCATAGCAAATATGGTGTGCGTAAACGTTACGAGAGATAGGTACTTTTTCATGTATGAGGGCTACAACACAAGCCTTAACGGCTTTTAATTAAATGCAAAGATACATTGTAGTAGATAGAAATTTAAATAAAACGCAACGGCACCTACAAGGCCGGTTTTTATTTACATGAGTATGGTTAACAAAACGGTTTACCAACCGGCCACAAAAATACTTTCTCCCTCAATAAAATTATCAACAAAGCTCTTTTTGAATTCTGATTGCAATTCGGCGAGGGTTTTGCCGGGCGACGGTTGCAGGTATTTGCTGGCTTTGATTACGGAGGCTAAATCAAAGTACAATCTATCATTCTCGAAATCCTCAAAAAATTTCGCGTTCATTTGCTTTCGCTGATAACCTTCCTCGGCCACATAAAGCACTTGCGAAATTTCTCCTTCAAACTCTATGTTTTTAAGCAAATGTTTATGTCGTTCCAGGAACACGCTGTTGCCGGTAAAATCATCTGCTGTGAGATAGTCTAAACCATCAGGGCTTGGTATATAATGCATGATATCCAACCCCATAGCTTAACTCTTATAGTATTCTTCATCAAAAGGCGGCGGGGTAAAGCTGCGGTTGATGCTGTCGATAAATTCCAGTAGGCCATCCCGACCGGCGAGCGTTTCAGACGAGGTTACGAAATGCTGCGGCGCTTCTTCAAAGGTGGTCAATATCGCTTTGCGAAACTTAGCCACGTTCTGGTCGGTTTTGATATTGCTTTGCTTATCAGCCTTAGTAAATACCAATACAAAGGGCAGGCCCTTTTCGCCCAGCCAATTGCAAAACTCCAGGTCTATCTTCTGGGGTTCCAGTCGGCTATCTATCAACACCATTACGCACTGCAGGCTCTCGCGCTTGTCCAGGTAGCTGCGGATAAATTTATTCCAGTCTTCCTTTTTGCTTTTAGATATCCTGGCGTAACCGTAGCCCGGTAAATCTACAATGTACCACAGCTCGTTCACCAAAAAATGGTTGATGAGTTGCGTTTTGCCCGGCGTTTGCGATGTTTTGGCAAGCCCTTTCTTCTGCACCAGCATATTGATAAGCGACGACTTGCCCACGTTAGACCGCCCAATAAACGCAAACTCGGGCTTAATAGGAATGGGCAACCGCGATATCTGGGTGTTGCTGCAAATAAAATCGGCCGATTTGATAATCATGCCGCAAAGGTAACTTATTTGTTGGAACGTTGGAAGGTTGTAAAGTTGGAAGGTTAGAAGAGTTGGAGAGGTTGAAAGGCTGCATCGTTTTAAGGTTGGCGGAGAGTCAGAAGAGAAAGTTGTAACCCAACATATTCTTAACTTTAAAACATTACAACTTTTCAACCTTTAAACCTTACTACTTTCCTTTACCGGTCGATTTAGTAAACTTATATTGCAGCGTAAGCAAAAAATACCGCCTGATGATTTGCGATTGGGTATCGGTAACGGTGTTTTGCACTACAGAGCGGTAGGTATCTATATTCTGATTCAGCAGGTCGTAGCAGGATAACTTTATCTCGCCCTTATCCTTTTTCAAAAATTGGCGGGCTATGCTAATGTTGAGCAAATTGCTGCTTTTTTGAAAACCGGGCGGCACCAGCGGGTTGTACCTGTAATTGTAATTACCGTTGATATTCATTTTAGCAGGCAGGTAAAGCAAAAAATGCGCGTCAATACTGTGCGTAATAAACTTTTGGTTGCTGTAATCTACACCGGTATAACTTGTATAGGTTTGATTTAAGGTATACTGCGGGTCTATCTGAAACTTGTCTTTATAATTAAAAGTGATGTGCTCGCTCACACTAAACTGGTACGAGTCCTGGTAACCATTCACCCTGTTCAACACAAAAAAATCGTGGTTTTTCGTGAGGTTAAAATTAGTAGCGGCGTCCAATTGTACGTCCTCCTTTTTTGTAAACCGCTTGTTTACATAGCCACTCATGCTGATGTTGTACCTGCCATCGCGGTTTATCGGCGTACTGGTTTCTACCAGTTGCGCATCCTGCGTGCGCTGCCTAAAAACGCTGTTTTGGTAAAATGTTGCGGCGGCCCGCACATTGTAGCTGGTGCCGCTTTGAAAATTATACTTCGAATAATTGATGCTGAAACTATTGTTTGTGGTAGGCTTAAGCGCGGGGTTGCCCGTAACCGAGTACGAGGGACTAAACACTACGGTATAAGGCACCATATCGCCAATGTTGGGTAGATAAGTGTAGCGGGAATAATCGGCAGAGAAGTTTTTGATGTTGAAATTAAACGATGGCATAAAAAACACATATTGCTGATCTAAGGCCGCCGTGCCGCGCCCGAACGTGTTTTTCACCTGCTGAAATTGCGTATTGAAATGCACCCGCAAATTTATATTGTTTGATGAGGTAAAGCTAAGGCCGGGGTTAATGCCTTGCGTCCATCTATCGCGCCGCAGGTCGTTGCTCTTGTCGAATAAATAGCTATCGTATTGGCCGCTTAACGGGTTATAATTGTAAAAAGTAACTTTATCCAGGTTATGGCTGTATCCTCCCTGCGCAGCCACATCGGCCGTGATTTTTTTACTCAATGGGTAAGTTAAACTGGCAGATAAGCTTGCGTCGGTACCGCGCGAACGATTATCGCCAAGCTGCCGATAGCCGTACGATGGTAGCGCCGCCACATACGATGCAAGCCGGGTAGTGTCGTAATTAATTGCATTGCGCGGACTTATGCTAAGGCTGTGGTCGATATTAAATGACGCACCTTTCTTTTTCAACTGCCGGTTATAGTTGAATGATTGCGAGAACCTTACGGTATTGCCGCTTGTATTGTTGCTATTTACAGAATTATTGATGGGGTTTATAAAATTGCTGAAGCTGTTACTTTCGCTTGCATTTGTAGCGATGTTGTCGCTGATATTGATGTAAGGCGTATAGCGGAGGTTGGTTTTATCATTTGGTTTCCAGGCCACCGTGCTGCTAAGGGAGTGGCTGGTATTATCGCTGTTGCGCTTTGTTGCCGAGTTTGTAAACACCGTTGTATCGGTTAAAAATTGCTGTTTTTTGGCAACACTATTAAACTCATAAACATCTTTTTTGTACAGGTAGGCAAAGTTTATCTTTAGTTTTTTGCCGTAATCAGTATTAACATTGATACCCAGGTTTGTGGTGGTTTGCTTACCGCTGCCGCCACCGCCAAAGGCAATTCCTGAGCGCGAAATGGCTTCCCCTCCCCTGTTTAAACCGCCTGAAGTATAAAGGTCGTTAAAATCGAAGCCGGTATTATTGAGGTTATTAGACGACCCTAAAAGGCTAATCTGCAACGTATCTCTGAATGCGTTTATCAACCCGCCCGCCTGGTAATAGCCTTTTGTTCCCGACCCGGCGTAGGTTTTACCGAAAACGCTTTTTTTAAATGCCTTTTTAAATTTAAGGTTGATGATTTTGTCCACTTTCGAATCGGGTATCAGGTGGTCGGGGTCGTTATCCCGGTCATCATAAACCTGTACCTTATCAATCATATCGGCATCGATATTTTTTGTGGCCATTCGGATGTCCGACGAGAAAAACTCATGCCCATCAACCAATACTTTGTTCACCGTTTTGCCCATCACGGTAATGCCGCCATCGGCCCCTATCTCCAGCCCGGGCAGTTTTTTAAGCAGGTCTTCCACCACGGCATTCGGGCGTACTTTAAAGGCTTCGGCATTAAATTCAATCGTGTCCTTTTTAATTACGATGGGCAGGCGTTCGCCTTTTACAAGCACTTCGGTAAGTTCCTTTATATTCAATTTGATGATACCGAGGTCCAGAGCATCGGTTTTCAGCGTCACTATTTTCCGGTATGGTTGATAGGCTACGAACGATATAAACACCTTTACAGAGATACCCTGCGGGATATTGTGCAGTTTAAAATCGCCGTTTTTATCGGTAATGGTATATGATAACAAGTGGGCGGCTGTGTCCCGGTTATCCAGTATGGCAACGGTGGCAAATTCGATGGGTTTGTTACTTAACGAATCTACTACCCTACCTTTTACGTTAGCTTTATTTTGAGCTAAGGAAGCAACTGTTATCAGGATAAAGAAGATGAAAAAAGGCAGCGTTTTATTCATACAGGCTCAGGCGGATGTTTAACGCTTAAAAATGTATAAAATGTTCCGAATTATACCTACACGTTAACATTCTTTAACTATAATTAAACAACATTAACAATAAAGTTACACCAACGCTATTTTATAGATAAGTGTTTAAACACGCAATTTTACTTGCCCCCAACAAAAGTAGCCTTGCAACCTTGTAACTTTACAACATTACAACGCAGAAAACATGAGCGATTATAAGATACCCGCACAAACCCGCATCGGGCATGTGCATTTAAAGGTGAGCGATATACAAAAGTCCTTAGCCTTTTACGGCGGCTTGCTGGGTTTTGAGGTACAGATGATGTACGGCGACCAGGCGGCTTTTATCTCGGCCGGTGGCTATCACCATCACATTGGGTTAAATACCTGGCACAGTAAAGGCGCTTCGCCTGCACCAGAGTATGCGCCGGGCTTATACCACACGGCTATCTTGTACCCGGAACGCAAAGACCTGGCAGCAATACTGCAACGATTGATTGATGCTAAATACCCTATCACCGGCGCATCCGACCATGGCGTATCTGAAGCCATATATTTAGATGACCCCGACGGCAATGGTGTAGAGCTATACTGGGACCGCCCGAAAGATAAATGGCCAACCAATGAAGCTGGTGATATGACCATGTACACCCGGAGCCTGGATATACCCGGCCTACTTGCCCTGCTGAAATAGTTACTCGTTCAGCATGTATTTTTCTATGCCCGGGGCGGGCTGCCACTTGTCTTTGGGTTCGTAGTAATGCCATAACAAGGCCGATACCTTGCGGATGAGCACATAGGCCTCGTTGTTGGGTGTCCAGCTTTGGTCTTTATTATTTTTGGTGATGATGGAGAAAACGTAGTCGCCATGCGGGGCATGCACCAGCACCGTTTCTGAGCGGCTTTCGTCTACCGCGCCTTGTTTAGATAAGCATTGCACATACGGCGGTATCTGCGAGAGAGCGGTATTGTCCCAATAAATGCGGTTAAGCGTGCGGCTCATGCGCTCGCTGGCAGCCGGACTCACCACCTGCCCGTTGCGGATCATGGTAAACAGTTTGCACATTTCATAAGGCGTGGTTACGCCCCAGCCATATATTTTACGCATGGCTTCGCGGCCGGGCGTGCGCGAGTTTACCCGCATGCTTTTGAAGCCGTTGCTATCCAGCCAATTGTTGATGTAAGTACCCTTAACCAGTTTTTGCAGCCACAGGCTGGCGGTATTATCGCTCATGGTGATCATCAGCATGGCTACCTTGCTCAGCATAATGGTATCCTTATCTTTAAACGAGCCCAGGATATCCTCGCCGGCGTACAACAACGAATCGCGATAGGCCAATTTTTGGTTGTACTTTAATTCGCCTTTCTCCAGTTTATCCATCAGCCCGCTCAGGATGCTCACTTTAATCATGCTCGCGGTGGGGAACAGCGTATCCTGGTTTATGGCCACTGTTTTGCCCGTTTTAAGGTTCTGCACATAAATGCCCACCTGGCCGTTGAAGCCTTGCACGGCGGTTTGCAATTGAGCAGTTAGTTTTTTATCGGTTTGAGCGAAGGAGGCGGTTGTTAGGAAAAAGAAGATGGCGAGGAAAAGGTGTTTCATGGAGGGTTGGTTTGATTTTAATAGCAGCAAACTAAATTAAATAAATTTTGTAAATTTGAGTATGCAATTTCAGGTAGATATCGGCTTTGAAGAATTATTGAAGGCAGTAGAAAACCTGCCTGAAGACCAGCGCCTGCGGTTTAAAGAAGTGTTGGAAAACAAGCCGGTTAAGCTAAAAGAAAAAGTTACTAAACCGGAGGAAAGCATAGAAGCATTTCTTTTAAGAGGCCCCACCTTTTCTGAAGAACAGATAAAGGCCATTGAGGAAACACAGAAAGCTCTTAATAGATGGCAGAAAAAATAGTTCTGGTTGATACCTCTATCCTTATAGATTATTTCAGGAAATCCGACAAATCAAATTCTAAACTCATTTCTTTAACAAGAGCTGGCTATACGTTTCAAATTTGTGTGATAACTGAATACGAAATCTATTCTGGTGCCACCATCGAGCAAATACCCTATTGGCAAGAATTTCTTGAAAAATTCAAAGTTTTGAGTTTTGATAGCGGGGCCGCGAATGATGCGGTTAAAATAAATAAGGCATTAAAAGTAAAGAGGAAACAAATAGCTCATTCTGATCTATTCATCGCTGCGATAGCGGTTAGTAATAATTTGCCAATAGCCACCTTAAACAAAAAGCACTTCGAAAGAATAGAAGGCTTAACGCTGGTAGATTAACTCCTCCGCCCAATTCCCTATCTTTGCCCTCTCTATGAAATACCTGCGTTGGCTTTTGCTTCCGTTTTCGTTATTGTATGGCTTAGTCGTGCTGTTGCGCAACTGGTTTTACGATGCCGGGCTATTTAAAAGCCGCGAGTTTAATATGCCCGTGATATCCGTAGGCAACCTGGATGTTGGCGGCGCAGGCAAAAGCCCTATGACGGAGTACCTCGTCTGCCTGTTGAAAAACGATAATAAACTGGCAACCCTCAGCCGTGGCTATGGCCGCAAAACCAAGGGATTCCTGACTGCCACCACAACCTCCACTGCCACGGAAATTGGCGACGAGCCAGCACAATTCAACCACAAATTCCCGGACGTTACAGTTGCCGTTTGCGAGGACAGGGTTGCTGGTATAGAACAATTAAAGGCTGCACATAATCTGGTTATTCTGGACGATGCCTATCAGCACCGTGCCGTAAAGCCGGGGCTCAGCATCCTCCTGTTCGATTATAGTAAGTTATTCGACGCTCACTTCGTACTACCCGCCGGTAACCTGCGCGAGCCGTTCGGCGGCAAATGGCGGGCGGATATGATGGTGATAACCAAGTGCCCCCCGGGTCTTACCGAAGCAGAAATGACCCGTTGCTACTACCGCGTTAACCCGCAAAGCTGGCAGCCCTTGTTCTTCAGCGCTATCGACTACCTGCCTTTGCAGGATATACACCAGCGGCTACCGGGCTATAAGATAGAGGCCGATACCACCGTATTCCTGCTTACCGGCATTGCCAACCCTACGCCGCTGCTCATGCACTTAAAAACGGCAACGCAGCACATCATCCACCATAATTATCCCGACCACCACCCCTTTACCTTAAAAAATATCGCTAAACTTGCTGCTGAGTTTGCTGCTTGCAAGGCACAAAAAAAAGTAATTGTCACAACAGAAAAGGATGCGCAGCGTTTAGGGGTACATGAGTTGCTCCCCGAGGTTTCGCGCCTGTTTATTTTGGTGATACCGATAGGCATTAGTTTCCTAGGCAATGGGCAGCACAACTTCGATAAGTTAATAACAGATTATGTTAGAAAGTATTCAGAATAGCACCAATTATATCAAAAAACGCATCGGCGATTTCGTGCCCGAATGCGGCATAATCCTTGGCACAGGCCTTGGCGCATTAGTGAACGAGATAGAGGTAGAAAAACAGCTGATGTACAGCAACATACCCGATTTCCCCATGTCGACCCTGGAATTCCACTCGGGCAAGTTGATATTCGGTACGCTGGCCGGCAAAAAAGTAGTGGCCATGCAGGGCCGCCTGCACTATTACGAGGGCTACACCATGCAGCAGATAACCCTGCCGGTAAGGGTAATGAAACTATTGGGCATTAAAACACTCTTCGTATCAAACGCCAGCGGTTCGCTAAACCCGGCCTTTAAAAAAGGCGACCTGATGGTGATTGAGGACCACATCAACCTACAGCCTATGAACCCGCTCATTGGCCGTAACGATTCGGAGATGGGCCCACGTTTCCCCGATATGAGCGAGCCTTATAAGCATGATCTGATAGAAAAAGCCTTAAAAATTGCGGAGGCCAACAACATCACCTGCCATAAAGGTGTTTACGTGGCTGTAACCGGCCCCAACCTGGAAACCCGCGCCGAATACAAATACCTGCGCATTATAGGCGGCGACGCCGTGGGCATGAGCACCGTGCCCGAGGTAATAGTAGCTAACCATATGGGCCTGCCGGTGTTTGCCATATCGGTGCTAACAGATGAGGGGTTCCCCGAAGAACTGACGCCGGTATCGCTGGACGAAATATTGGCCACCGCGCGCGAAGCCGAACCGAAAATGACGCATATCCTTAAAGAACTAATCGCAGGGCTGTAAATGGCAGTTAAGCTAAGATATATACTGCTGGTATTGATTTGCGCTTCGGTACAGGCGGCATTCGGGCAGGTACGCACCACCTACCCGGGGCAGCAAACCGAACCGGTTTACAGCCGCGATACCACCCGCAACAGGAGCGGCCGGCCCGGCGATTCGCAAAACATCGATTCTATCCGCAAGCGCGAAGCCAACCGCAAGGATTCGGTAGTATTCACTTCCAAATTCATCAAAGTAACCAGCGAACGTTTGCTGGCCGATAGTACACAGTTGTTCCCCCTAGATACCGGGCTGGTGAACTTTGAGAACTACAGTCCGCTTAACCAGCCGCGCAACCCCAAGATACACCTTGGTTACCTGGGTACGCCGCAGCGCGATTTGCTGTTCAACCCGCGCAAAACCATCGGGTTCGATGATGGCATGCACATGCTCGATGCCTACCTGGTAAACCCGCAGGATATGAATTACTTCAACGCCAGGGTACCGTACACGCTGCTTTCGTTATCTAATACACTGGGCAGCACCAAAGAGCAATATTTTAAAACGCTGCATACCCAAAACGTAAAACCCAACTGGAACGTGGGCTTTATCATGAACTTTAACGGTTCGCGCGGCTACTACAGCAGTAATAACGTGCTCAGGCAAAACGTGGCCGGACTAAACGCGGGTGTGTTCACCTGGTACCATTCGCTAAACCAGCGGTACAACCTGCTGGGCAACCTACTTTTCAACAACCTTAAAACACCAGAGACGGGCTCGCTGCAAAACGAGGACATCTTCGCCACACCATCATTCAGCAAGGTTACCGAGCCTGTAAAACTGCCCAGCAGCTACAGCAGCTGGAAAAACACAGGGCTTTACCTAAAGCAGTTCTACTATATAGGGCATATAGATAGCCTTAAAAAGGGCACCGGCAGTACCAATGTATTGCCCACCCAACGCGTGGCTTACACCTTTTACTACAACACCCGCCGGTACGAGTACCTGCAAAACGATTTGGATACTTACGGCGTGTTCCCCGATTACTACTTCAGTGCGGGCCGCTCGCGCGACTCGCTGAGCCTTACGCACCTACAGAACGATTTTTCGTACAGTTTTTACCTGCGCGGCAAATCGGTAAAAATGATCAAAAACGAGCTGAAACTGGATGTTGGCCTGGCGCAGGATTACTACAAATACAGCCAGTTCGTAAACGATACCACCATCAACGAGTTCGGCCGTAAGGTGATGAAACAGGTAAGGATGCAGAACGCCAGCTTCCAGAACATAACCCTGAAGGCACGCCTTGGCTACCGCTTTAGCGACAGGATAAACCTGGATGGCGATATACGCCAGATAATACAGGGTCGCAACTTCGGCGATTTGCTGTACGATGCTAAACTGACCCTTGCGGGGGGCAAAAAGGCCGGGAAGATTGTTTTGGGCGCCTACATCCAAAGTAGTTCGCCGGGGCTGGCTTATTCTGATTGGATAAGCAATCATTACATCTTCCACACCGATTTCAATAACCAGAAGATAACCAACCTGTCGTTCAATTACATCAACGATTTATTGAAGCTGGAATTAAAAGCCGAGTACTTCCTGATAAACGATTATCTGTACTTTGCCGCATCTAAGGGCGGGGTTGATGCTACGCCGCAGCAATACGGTACCGCTATTAACATGATAAAGCTTAGCGTGAGTAAAAACATTACCTGGCACAAATTCCATTTCGACAATTACGTGGTTTACCAAAAATCTGATAACCTTACGCTGCTGCGCACGCCCGAGGTTTACGTGTACAGCAGCCTGTACCATAACTCCACCTTGTTTGATGTGCTGAAATCTGAATATGGTGTAAGCGCACGTTACAACACGGCGTATACCGCGCCCTCGTATGCCGTTGGCCTTGGCCAGTTTTACAACGGGGCAAACGTAACCTTTACCTCCTACCCCGTTGCAAGCGTATTTTTTAAAGCTACGCTGCAACGTACCAACATATTCATCCAGTACGATTATGCCAATCAGGGCCTCTTCAGCAAAGGATACTACACCGTAAACCGTTACCCCCAGCAAGACGCAGCATTAAAGTTTGGGGTAGCCTGGACGTTTTATAATTGAGTTTACAGTAGGCAGTTTGCGGTGGGCTGTTTTAAAAGCGAAAATTATCCTGGCAGACAAGAAACCACTGCAATGTGTAAGTTAACAGTCAACTGAAAACTATACCTGCTATTCGCCTCCTGAAAACTGAGAACTAAATTCAACTGCAAACTGCCCACCGAAAACTGCCAACTGACCCCTACGTTTTCTGTTTCTTCTTATTTGCCGCCGGGAACAACACGTTGTTGAGTATCAACCTGTAGCCGGGCGAATTGGGGTGTAATTTCAAGTCGGTGGGCGGGTCGCCAACGGCATGCTGGTAGTCTTCGGGGTCGTGGCCGCCGTAGAAGGTCCACTGGCCTTTGCCAAACTCCCCGTGGATGTAGCGGGCTTCGTTGGCCGTCTTCATTTCGCCCATAATGGTAACGCCGGGTTTCAGGCGATTTTTGTTATAGGCCGTGGTGAGGCCCATAAAGCCTTTTATTACTTTATCATGGTTTTGGGTAAGCATGCTGGGCACCACGTCCCACTTGGCCGAAAAATCGAACAGTGTGAAAAAATCCTTTGTACGATCTACCTGCCTGGTAGGCGTAACATCAATATTGCTAAACTGGTGCGATTCGGGGTTCATATCCAACTGGAAACCCTGGAAAGCGAAAGTCTGGCTGTAATCAAGCTTACTCTGCGCGGCTGGGTCTATAGCATCGCCATCAAACATCGCCCCGCAGATATCGGTATTAGAGGCCGCCAGGGCAATATCGAAGGTATCGGTACCGCTGCACATGGCAAACAAAAAGCCTCCGCCAGCGCAAAAATCGCGGATATGCTGCGCCACCGCCAGCTTCATTTGCGATACCTTTTGGAACCCCAGCTTCCTGGCCATGGCATTCTGCGCCTTTACATCGTCGTTATACCACTGCGCGTAACGGTAGGCCGCATAAAACTTGCTGAACTGCCCGGTAAAATCCTCGTGGTGCAAGTGCAGCCAATCGTACTTGGGCAGGTCGCCTTTTATTACTTCTTCGTCGTACAAAACGTCGTAGGGTATCTCGGCATATTTTAAAACCAGAGTAACGGCATCATCCCAGGGCAGCTTGCTTTTGGGCGAATAAACGGCCATTTTGGGCGCTTTCTGCAGTTTCACCAAATCCATGTTTACAGATGGGTCGCTCACTTCGTTGATAATCTGCGTAGCCGCAGCATCGGCAATTACCTGGTAGCTTACACCACGTATCTTGCACTCATCTTCGATGCGTTTATCGTACTTCATCATGAAGCTACCGCCGCGGTAGTTCAACAGCCAATCAACCTCCTGCTGCTCCTTCAAAACCCAAAAGGCAATGCCGTACGATTTCAGGTGGTCTTTCTGTTCCTCGTCCATCGGGATGAGGATGGAGGCAGCTCTTAACAAAGCGGGCAAAAGAAGGAGGGTAAAAAGGAGGAAGGTAAAATAAATGGATCTGGAAGTTACGCATTTTGAGGTGATAGGCATATTAAATCAAGTTATACGAACGCGATAAGTTCCGCATCGTTCAGGTAATCATTATACAACCTATCAGCTGCTACACTCAAACTGTCTTTCTTTTCCTCTTCCCTGATTTTTTTTATCGTTAGCTCAATAAGCGCCAATCGCTGCCCAATAGGCAGTTTATTGATTTCTGAAATGATTTCGCTTGTTCCCATGCTCAAATATAACGATTAAACCATAAATGTATTACGGGCTTATGGAATTGCTTACCTTGTTGCATCTTACAGGAAATACAAGTATAATCAGCCAACCAAACACAATCATTATCACATGAACAAAAATTTAATTCTCTTGATTTTGATTCTCATTACCAAATACAGTGTTGCTCAAACGGCAGACAGTTTATATGTATTTGTAGGAGAGAAAATTTCGGTAAGCAGGTATAATCCTGCCGACGAAGACCCCGATACGACGAATAAAAAAAATAAAATATACTTCAATGAGGCATTTCATGCGAAATACAAGGTCATCAAAAACGTGTTCAACAAAATAACAAGCGACACTATAAATTTCGATGCTTTTGATCATTACGGCACTCCCCCTTTCTCAAAATACAGGTATGTCTTACTTTTCGTCTCTAAGGAAAAAGGGAAGTTCTATCATGAAAAGTACCAGTTCTACAATGTTTACCAAACCAAGAACGGGCGATGGGCTGGTCCCGGCGATCCTTATGCTTTTGACCAGAAGGGCGATACTGAAGTAAAAGCCGTGCCACTGGATTTTAAAGAACCTGTAACTTTTGATGTATCAAAAATCAGTCCCGAAAACATAAAGCGGTACTACCCCGGGCCGTATTACAAAATTGACGGAGGCAAAGCAATAGCGCTGATGGGCAATTACGTAGAGGAGCTGTTTATAGTGAAAAAAGAGGGGGTGCTAAAAGCCAGAGGGATATTCTGACATATTAATATAAACATTTCAGTTATTTGAGGGCTTTCTAAAAATTGCAGATTTTTGTTCAGCAAAGTATTATTAGTAAATTTGAATAAAAGGCATTTAAACCAAAAATTATGAACCTCCAATTCATTCACGATACAAAAGGGAATACCACAGGCGTATTTATACCTATTGAGGAATGGCAGTTACTGAAAGAAAAATATACTGAACTGCAAGATGAAGAGGCGACAGATATATTGGAGTTAAGCACCAGGCAAACCCAGATTATCGACGAACGATTGAACGATTATTACGCCAATAGTACCGCTGTGGAAAATTTTGACGATATGCTTGACGATATTGAAAAAAGATAATTCGACCGATGGTCTTATCGCCATTCGCCACATATCGTTATTTGATGCTGTTCGGTATTTCTGTTAAGGACTTACATCTGAAGACTTCCCTTTTGTTTTTTCATTTGGTCATATTTATTTATATGATTTCTACTAAGCTTTCTGGACCAATTAAAAAAACCCTGACTTTTCCATCGTATTCAAGATTGTAATCGGACAACTGTTTTTTCATGAATTTTTCGCCCGCGATGAATAATTCTGTCGTTCTCGCAAGCGCGATGATGAAGCAGTCATTTTTTGGCATTTTAATCAAAAGACTCATCTTCTTAAAATCGCCAGCTATAACTTCAATATCTGAATTATATCTGAAATATTTCAATTCGATAGAACCTGCCTCATCGTCATACTTATAACCTTTCCTATTAGTTGTAGGATCGTAAGTGATTTTCAGCTTATCCCTATCAAAAAGAGTGACATCTACATAATATGTCTTTTTTGTAATATATACGTCATACCAAGGCGTTTCAGTGTTTACGGTTATATTCTCGTTAACATTTTCCTTGATTTTGGTAACCAAACCAGATTTAAAGTCGCTTTCTGTAAGAATAGTTATTCTATTGTTGTGAACACTCTCTGCGAATTGCTCAAGGGAAGTCATTATTTGATTAGTCCACATAATAATAAATAAGGGTTAGGGTAGACATATTCTAGTTTGGATAATGCAATAATAGTATAGAATTATACCGATTCCTTTATAATATCATCGAGTAGGAAAGTAGGGATTAGTTCCCTACTTGTCCTCTCACACCACCGTACGTGCCGTTCGGCATACGGCGGTTCATTAAACAGTAACAGTCTTAAGTGGGGTTGAGATGTCTTTGAGACTTACAAAGCCCATTTTCTTTATGAG
>NZ_JBFUAP010000018.1:0-103838 GCF_056406215.1 Mucilaginibacter sp. P1_D10
GATAGCCAGGGCATTAGATCAACATAGAGCCTCGAAGGCTAGAACTCGTGACTATTTCCTACCGGCTATCTTCTCCACATTTTAACATGCCAAAATTATCAACAACAATCTGTTAATTAATTTCTTTGCAAGTCTAATGGAACTCGTTTTAACACCCCATCATAACAGTGGTCACCATGCCAGGCCGTTTTGCATATCGGTTACTCCATAGGTGTCCTTCGGACCTGCCGTGTGGGTTCCGAAAATAAAAGGAATGACGTTTGTGATGTTTTCGAACGCTCAAGTTTCAAACCCATCGCTATATTTAAGGCTTTCCCCCACTTTACATTCTCTCCCCACCATAGTCTATATCTCCATCCGTTCAGTATATTAGCACCATAAATGAGCAAAGTATTTACCATTGCAGAGGGTTTAGAAAATCTGGGTGCCTTGCGTACCGGCGGGCAGGGTTCGGTTTATAAGGGGAGGCGGCAGGGTACCATCTATTCGGCCGTGAAGCTCATCCCAACGCCCATCTACGCCGAAAACGAAGATGATAAGAATTACCGCAACTTCTGCAACGAAGTGGCCAAGCTGCAAAAGGTAAACGAAATTCCCAACCCCAACATCGTAAAGATATTAAGTTCTGGCCTTACCGAAAGCGGGTCGTTCCCCTTCATTGAGATGGAATTTATAGATGGGCCAGATCTGAGCGAGCTACTGTTGCCGCCCCATCCAAAGCTTTTCACTCTAAAAGAGGTACTCAAAGTGGCCGATCAGCTGGCCAGCGCCCTCGCGCATTGCCATCGCCTTGGCGTAAAACATGGCGACCTGAAAAGCAACAACGTAAAATACAATATTCACACAGGCAATTACGTACTGCTTGATTTTGGCCTTGCCATCATGACCGAAGAGCAACGCCGCAGCAGTATGCACAACGCCGGTGCGGTGGAGTTTATGGCGCCAGAGCAGTACGAAGGCAAAATGCTGCTGCAAAGCGATATTTACAGCTATGGCATCATCCTGTACGAATTGCTGGCGGGGGAGGTGCCATTCGTGCTGGCAGGAAACGGAGAGAATAGCCGCAACGCCATCATGCTGAAGCATATGGAAGCACTCGTGCCCGATGTATTGGATAAACGGAAACGAAACCTACCGGAGGAATGGTCGGACGCGAAAAAGGCCGCCGAATTGCAGGTACCCGGTTGGCTGCTGAAACTGGTAGAGAAGTGCCTGCAAAAGAAACCCGCCGACCGATATGCCGATGCACTGGAACTTTACGAAGCCTTATCCGTCCACCAAACCCGTGCCGACSCCGCCGTTCCGGTTACCACACCGAATAACGCTGCCGAACTGGAATGGGCATTGAAACTGCAACTCATCAAAAACCAATTGCAAGACAGGCTGATATCAGAAATGATACTGCTTTTCGATGCCCGCCCGCCCGAAGCCCTGGCCGATGAAAACAAAGCCTACTACCTGCACGAACAAGTAAAACTCCACCACAATCACCTTAACGATTTGCTGCGCGAAAATGGGCAAGGGGATAAGGTAAAGGATAGCGACATCCGTACTGCCGTAGATAAACTACAGGCACCCGAATCGTTTGCTCATCCGGCCAAAATAATATTGTCGAAACCGGTGCTTTATATTTTATTAGCCGCATTGGGCGTCCTATTGTTTACCACCATTTTGCTTTGGCAGGTGTATCGGCACAACCCAACCGCCCTTAAACTTTTGAATCTTTTCGCAACTATTTGGAAAAGTATTTTCGGTGGAAGAAAACAGGTGTAAAAAAGCGTAAAAACAGACCAAAAAATTGCTCATTGTGGTAAAAACACGAAGATTTTGGCAAGTAATTTTTCATTATTTTGCATTCCGTACAACAAAGCAGCCGCTTTATTGTAATTTCAAAGCAGGCTTGTCGTTATAGGGCGGCAGCAATCTTAACAGCATAAATGAGTAAAGTATTTACAATAGCAGAAGGGCTGGAAAACCTCGGTGCCTTGCGCACCGGCGGGCAGGGCTCGGTATATAAAGGCAAACGAACGGGTACCATCTATTCGGCAGTAAAGCTGATACCGACCCCCATCCACACCGAAAGCGGCGACGATAAGAATTACCGCAATTTCCAGAACGAGGTGGCTAAGCTGCAGAAGGTGAATGAAATACCTAATCCCAACATCGTAAAGATATTAAGCTCTGGCGTAACCGAAAGCGGCTCTTTTCCTTACATCGAGATGGAATACATCGATGGCCCCGACCTCAACGAACTCCTCGCCCCGCCGCACGAAAAGATATTCGCCCTGAAAGAATTGCTCAAAGTGGCCGACCAATTGGCCTGCGCGCTGGCGCATTGCCATAAAGTTGGCGTAAAGCATGGCGACATCAAAAGCAACAACGTAAAATACAACATCCACACGGGCAATTACGTGCTGCTTGATTTTGGCCTGGCTATTATGAGCGAGGAACAACGCCGGAGCAGCATACGCCACGCCGGCGCGGTGGAGTTTATGGCACCCGAGCAGCACGAGGGCAAAATGCTGTTGCAGACCGATGTTTACAG
Source organism: Mucilaginibacter sp. P1_D10 (assembly GCF_056406215.1). Classification (NCBI taxonomy): domain Bacteria; kingdom Pseudomonadati; phylum Bacteroidota; class Sphingobacteriia; order Sphingobacteriales; family Sphingobacteriaceae; genus Mucilaginibacter; species Mucilaginibacter sp. P1_D10. The sequence goes on from NZ_JBFUAP010000018.1 coordinate 2,546, forward strand.
CTACGGGGTCATTATTTATGAATTGCTGACCGGCGAAGTACCCTTCCCGCTTACGGGCGAGGGCGATAGCGGTCGCAATGCCGTAATGCTGGGCCATATGGAAGCAGAGGTACCCGATGCAATACGTGCCCGTAAGCTGAACCTGCCCGAGGAATGGCCCGAGGCAAAGATGCGGCAGGAAATGCAGGTACCGGCCTGGCTCGTAAAACTGATCAATAAATGCCTGCAAAAGAAACCCGAAGACCGCTTTGTCGATGGGCAGGAATTACACGATGCAATCGTGACCGGCAGCCTTTCGGCCTCGGCTGGTACAGTAGGTACCGGGATAGGGGGTATATCTAAAGCCACTATTGATGCGCTGAAGGCCGAGAACAAAAAGCTCCAGCAACAGGTATTGGAACTGCAAACCGCAATCTCCGACCAGGAGATAGTGGATGGTGTACCGCAAGTACCAGATAACGAATCGAAAATAACGGTATCGAAACTCGGTTTCAATGCTTTGGTGGCCCTCCTGGTGTTGTTCGTTGGTTTCTCGGTATATGCGGCGTTTTACAAAAAGGACGCTCGCCTGCCTAAAACAACCACGCAGGATTCGCTGAAAAACCCGGGCGACACGATACAGATGGCTAATCCGCAAGGCGATTTGCCGGCAAACGATTACTATAAAGAACAGCGGCAAAAGAGGGACTCGATCAAACGTGTAACCGATAGCATCAGGAAAGCTGTTATAGATAGTACTACGAATGCTGCACGGGAGGCAGCGGATACACCACGTGTAGACACACCCAAACAGTAGCGCACAAAACATTTAATTATACCTGCACATAAAAAACATCCGTACACGTTTTATGTTCAGTAATCATAGTCGGATCTTACAACACAAATGGAATCAAAACCAAATTTTTGGCAGCGTATAGGCATACAGGATTGGTTCCTGACAAAGGAAAGCAGCGGCGTTGCAGGGAAGATACCACCGCTTACGCCCAATAGCGTTTACGCTTACATCGTAGAAAAATTCAGGGAATCCATACAGGAGCTTTCCTTCGGAGAGCGCGTGGTGTTTTACCATGAGTTCATCATCAGCTTCAATGCGGAGGATTATAAGGAATTCGTAGAGAATAAGCAAGGGTTGTTCGGCCTCATCGTACAGGAAACCGTAAAGAGGTTTTACGAGATACTGAAGGAATACCGCCTGGCAGGCAAAAAGGTAGAACCATCAGGTTCTAAATGGGTGTTCAGGCTGGTATCGCACCCCGATTATCAGCGTGGAGATAAAGGCTTTATGGGTAAACTATTGCCCGATAACAGTCAGCCAGCCAAAAAAGAAGAAAACCTGCGCGTAACCTTCATCCCCCGCCAAACGGGTATAGCCCAAACTTTCGATGTAAATCAGGATATCCTGAAGGGCTTCATTTATTACAGCGAGGGCTATTTTGAGATACCTTACCAGGAGGATTTGGAGTACAGCGAGAAAGAAGCTATTAAGACCGATAAGAAGAGCCTTGCCCGCTTCGAGACCATCATCCCCGATAAACAGTACGCCGGCAAAAAGGTAGAATACCTGATGAAAGACGATGACATCATCGTATCGGGCAGTGACGAAGAGCGCGATGAGCAGAATATATTTAAGGTACCCAGCGAATGGGTAAACACGCCGCATTTACAAGTGCGTTTCAACAAAGCGGATGGCAAATTTTACCTGGCCTCCTTCGGCGAGATGACCACACTGAACGAAATGGCCGTACCCACCAGCGACATCAACGCGCCCAAATGGGTAGAATTGCCGGTAAACTCGCGCATATTGCTCAATGGTATTATTGGCTTAAACCTGTTTAAATCGTAAAGGCATGTCGCAGATATTATCCATCGGCTTATTGGTATTGGTAATATGCCTGCTGGCCACCCATTTTATTGATATTAAAAACTCCGGTAAACACAATGGCTGAAAACTTTTTTGGACTGACGGATACCGGCAAGGTACGCAGCAATAACGAGGACACCTTTATTGCCGAACGGCTCAGCAGCGGCCTCATATTGGCCGGCGTTATAGATGGCGTGGGCGGTTACAACGGGGGCGAAGTGGCGGCAGCCATTGCCCGTGAACAGATATTGGATTATCTGGAGAGCAAGCAGGGAGAGCCCATCCCCGCCATGATAGAGGCTTTTAAACGTGCCAATAACGCCATAGCTGCCAAAAAACTCGAAGAGAAAGAACTGGATAGCATGGCTTGCGTAGCTACTATCGCACTGGTTGATATTGCCAACAACCAATTCTTCTATGCGCACGTTGGCGATACCCGCCTGTATTTGCTGCGCGATGCCTCGCTGATAAAAATATCCAAGGACCACTCTTTCGTGGGTTTTCTCGAAGATTCGGGCAGGCTGACGGAGCGCGAAGCCATGGATCACCCCAAACGCAACGAGATAAACAAGGCCCTTGGTTTTGGCACAAATATAGATGCCGATGATAGCTTCATCGAAACCGGGCAATCGCCATTTTTGCCGGGCGATATGCTGCTGCTCTGCAGCGATGGCCTTACCGATATGGTTGATAAACGGGAGATAACCGCCATCATTACACAATCCGCCTCCCTGCACGATAAGGCCGCAGGCCTTATCCGCGCTGCCAATAAAAACGGTGGGCACGATAATGTTACCGTAGCGCTGGTGCAAAACGATAAAGCCTCGCAGCAGCACACGGCAATCGCTCCAACCGTAGAACTAAAAAAAAACGATGAACCCGCCGCCGAGGCAAAGAAAGAATACCAGGCAGTAAAATCATCCATAAGCCCCGATAAATCGAAAGTTATGCCCCCCAAAAAGAGCAGTTTTGCCGTAGCTATACTTGCAATACTTTTGCTGGCATCTTTAGGCGCTGCGGCCTATTGCTATATGCAATGGCAAAAGGAAGCCAATAAAGCAGCCAAATCGCAAACCCTTGGCGCAGACACCTTACGCCAGAAAGCGCCGCGCAACCTGCAGGAGATAGCTTTGCAGAATGCCATCAATATGGCAAAAGGCGATACGGTGACGCTTATCGATAGCTTGTTCAAACAGCCCATCATCATTAGTGATACGCTGGATATCAGCAAGCCCAGGCTGTACATCAGGGCAAAGGGTAATATTACATTGCTATGCGATACGGTCTATAAAGGGCCTGCTTTCGCTGCGTTCAAGGGTGCAAAATCTATAGGGCTGGAGAACCTTAAACTACAGGGTTTCGTGGTGGGCATCAGCACATATAATACCGACCTCCGCCTCAAGAATGTACAATTCCTAAACTGCGGGCAGCCCATTGTACGCAGCTTCACACTACCCGCGGCCAAGCCCATCAATGAGGGCTTCCCGCTAACCATATTATACGCCGATTCGGCTAGTAAATCCACAACAACACCAAATGGAAAACGATAAACAGCAGGCAACCATCCCTGGTAGAGCCAAAGAGCGGGTGTTCCTGCTACTGGTAGCTATACTGTTTTCGGTATTGTTTTACAGGCTTTACACGGTTTTGCAAACGCGCTTTGCCGATGTGGAAAAGCGCCTTGCCGATGGCACCATGGTAAACCTGAGCGATAAGGACCCGGCAGGCGAGATACATCAACTGCTCACAAAAGGCTATTATTTTGATGATAAGCGCGATATCGCCCTTATAACCGCCACCGTTGGCAACAACATAGGTACCGGCGTAAAAATTGATAACATAGGCGAGCTGAATAAAAAGAAATACTACATCGTTGCCGATGATGCTTTCCAAAACGGTGGCGAGTCGTTCAAGAGCAGGGTTGCGGCATCGCGTTCGCTGCTGGGCTATACCGGTGCAGATTCATCTTTATTCTTGAGCGAACGCACTGCCCAAATGAAACTCCCCGTTGAAACGGATATCGCGGCCGGCCATTACAGCATCAGTGGGTTAATTGCCGCTAAAGGCGAAGGCGTACCGGGCGTATTGGTGAGGCTGGATATGATTTTGCCGCAAGATAGCCTCTACAGCGACGAAGAAACCGACGAAGTGAAAGCCAGGACTGAAACCGGCGATGGTTACAAAAAAAACTTTTACGCCGATAGCGCGGGTAAACCAAAACTTCAGGAGCTAACGGCTTACGCCCGTACGGATGCGGCCGGCCGGTACCATTTCAAAAACCTGCCCGATAATAAAGCTTTCAGGGTGTTACCCTTACAGCCGGGTTACCAGTTTGGTACATCGCAGGGTACGGAGGATTTGGATGAGGATGCCGTGTTCAACTTTAGCCAGGCGCCACATACGGTCAAGCTGCTTTCTACGCGCGATTTCAACATCCTCAAAAAAGAAAAATCATTCATCGTGCGCACGCCGGCCGAGTTCAACAGCTCGTTCTGGATAATTGCAGGTAGTTTCCTGGGCGCATTCCTCTTTGTGCACCTGTTTTTGTCCTGGCGTTTCCCCATGGCCGACCAGATTATCCTGCCGGTAGTGATGATATTGACGGGTTTATCGTTTGTTACCCTTTTAAGTTTGCAAGATCCGCTGCGCGACCGTTTCCTGGCCCGAGATTCGCTGTTTTACCTCGGCATCGGCATCTTAGCCATGCTGGTAATGCTGTTCATAAAGATGCGGCGCTTCACCGCCGATTCCTGGTTTTACAGGCTCGTCTTCTTTAAAAATAACGCTCGTGCCGCAAACGGCTGGCCCTGGGTGGTTATTGCTGCCGGCTTGCTTGCCATGACCATTAAATTCGGCACCGGGCCCGAGGGGAGCGGGGTAAAGGTTAACCTTTTCGGTTTCCAGCCCAGCGAAATTGTGAAATATCTCATCATCCTTTTCCTCGCCGGTTTTTTTGCGGCGAACGAGAAACTCATCAGTGAATACACCAGTTGGACCAAGCGTTGGTCGTTCTTCGCATTTGCCTTAATAGCAATCTTGTTTACACTGCTGTTGTTTTTATTATTGGGAGATTTGGGGCCAGCCATGGTGGTGTGCTTCACCTTTATTGCTTTGTTTTCTTTCTCGCGGGGCGATTTTATGTTCATGGCCATTGCGGTAGTTATCTACGTGCTCTGTTCCTGGGTGTTAAAGAACGTTTGGTTATCGGCTTTGGCCACTGCCGTAATAGTTGCCTTGCTGATGCTTTTCCAACGCCGCAAACTCAGCGAATCAGCCATTATGGTGCTGGTAATTATGGCGGCCTTCCTCACTATAGATCAGATACCATATTTAGGCAAGCTGTTCCCCGGCCCGGTGCAGCGTTTGGTTGATAGGAAAGCCATTTGGCAAGACCCCTGGAACAACGAAGTGTACGGAGGCGACCAGGTAGCCAACGGCCTTTGGGCCATGAGCAGCGGTGGGGTATCCGGTCAGGGAGTAGGCGAGGGTTTCGCCAAAACCATCCCCGAGGCCCATACCGATATGATACTCCCCTCCATGGGCGAGGAATTCGGGTGGACGGGCATCACCTGCATATTCGTGCTGTTCCTTTTGTTCCTCCATCGCTCCATCATCATTGGGCGGCGAACGGGCACGCCTTTCCTGTTTTACCTATGCGCCGGGGTAGGGATATCTACTTTCGTGCAATTCCTGCTTATCGCGGGCGGCTCTATAGGCGCCTTGCCTTTATCGGGGGTGTCGCTGCCATTCCAAAGCTATGGTGGCTCATCGCTGGTGGCCAATTTGCTGGCATCGGGCTTTTTGCTCTCTGCCTCGCAGGTGAGGGGCACGCCGGTGCAAATGAAATACATCTCTAATCAACAGGATAAAAACCTGGTACCGGCCTTAATTGCCGCCGTTATGGGCGTTACCTTGCTTACCGTAAGCGTATCGCGTTACCTGTTCGATAATAAAAAATGGGTAGTGCAGCCGGCCCTGGTGGCCGATAAAAGCGGCGCGCGCATGTTCAGCTACAACCCCCGCATTGCCATATTGATGAACAGGCTGCAGGCGGGTTCGATATACGACCGCGACGGCATCCTGCTGGCAACCAGCAAGCCCGAGATGGTGAAGAAACAGATGACCAAACTTGCCGATGCCGGCGTAGGCGGTTACAATATCGATTCGGCGATGCATAAACGGCTCGACAGGTATTACCCCTTCGAGGAGCAGATGTTCTTCTGGACGGGCGACGAAAACTCAGGCGTATTTACCGGCGGTAGCAACGGCTACTTTGCCGAATATGAACATGCTGCCGAGCTGCGAGGCTTTAAACTGCCCACAACCAACTATAACGTTACCGCCAACCGTTACCGCGAAGATCGCTTTTTGCCGCGCGGCGTAAAAGAGATGACGGTGGTGAAGAAAGATTATAGTGCGCTGTCGCACATGCTGTTGGCAGGCATTAATAGCATGGCGGTAGATTCATTCAAGCACCGCAACCGCGATGTGCAACTCACATTGGACGCAGGCCTGCAAACCAGCATACAACGGTCGATGGAAACAGATACCTCACTGCTGGATAACCGCGTATCGGTAGTAGTGATGGAATCAAATACCGGCGACGTGTTGGCCTCATCGGTTTACCCGCTGCCGCCTGTGCACGATTGGGAAAGGTTGACGATGAGCCTGGCTGACCAAAACCAACTAAGCAACTGGATGACCACTACCGACCTCGGCTTCACCTACGCCTCGCAACCGGGTTCTACCGCTAAGCTTATTACTTCGCTGGCGTCCTTCAATAAATTGGGGCTTGCGGCAGCAGACAAGAAATTTCAGGTGAGCGATTTTGAGCGTATCCGCACCAAGGGCATCGAACCGGATGAAACCGGACTGATAAGCCTGGAACGCGCCGTGGTAAAATCGAACAACGTGTACTTCATCAAACTGGCCAACCAGGAACACCTGGAGGAAGAAATGGCTACGCTGTACCTTAAAACAGGTATGTTTTTGCATGGCGTCGGGGGTTATTATTACGGTCGCCAGCAGTTAAACCCGGTACAGGAAGATAAATGGCGGGCGTTTTGGCGCAAAACCGAGTTCAACACCAAACCCCGGTACGATCCTAACAACATCAGGCGCACACGTGCCAAAGGTATATCGGGTATGGCCTGGGGCCAGGGCGAGCTGATTGCCACGCCGGCAGCCGTAGCGCGATTGGCGGCGGGTATAGCCAACGGTGGCATTATGCCTAATAACAGGTATGTGCTTAAGTTCAGCGATTCGGCAACTACCGTTAAGCGGGGAATTGAGCTGGTGAAAGATGTTAAGTATGCACAGTTATTGAGGCAATATATGATAGAGCAGAGCGCGCCTAAGGCATATACGCTGGGCTTAACTGTTGCAGGTAAAACAGGTACGCCCGAGCGTATTTGGAAAAAGCAGCAAATAAACGATGGGTGGTACGTATTCTTCGCGCCTAAGCAAAAGGGTACTGGTAATATCGTAGTTTGCGTACGGATAGAATCTACAAAGGGCTCCTCAGATGCGGTTAAACTGGCCGGGAAACACGTAATACCCTTTTTGTTGAAAAAGGGCTACATTAAAAACATCGTTACGCAAACAAACGAATAGTGCGGGGGTTGGATAAAAAAACGGCAATGTTCATCGCACATAAAATTATACGGGTAATAACATGATATTTAATTTGTTCAATAGCGATGCAAAAGGCCGCCCTGATGACGTAAAGGGCCTGCGCCATGCTTTGTTGCAATTCATCAAACAAGAACTTCAGAAAGCCGAGGGGGGAGAGGGTAGCCATATTAAAGGGCTCAGCTTATTCCTCAACTGCGAAGCCACCGACAGGCACATGTACGAGGCAGCAGTGTATGCCGAACAACTCGAATTGTTTAAGGATGAAGTGCAGAAGATAGCCGATGATTTTGACCTTGGTCTGCCCGATAGATGGACACTCGACGTGGTTTTCGATGCAGAGGTGCCCGAAGAAGCTGCCCGGCTCCCGGGGCTTGATGCGGCATTCTTCATCAAAACCAATAAACACTTCATCAAGCAAACCGCTACCGCATACCTGCGGGTATTGAATGGCGAAACGGAGGAAAAAGAATATACCCTTGCATCGGGCAACGAAAAGCTAAACATCGGCCGCGATAAAAAAGCCCAGGGCGACGACGGCTTTTTCCGCACAAACCATATTGCTTTCCCATCAGAAAGTGGCGATGCTGCCAATAAATACGTAAGCCGCCAGCACGCCCACATTGGCTGGAACGTGGAGAGCCAGCGGTTTGTGCTGTATGCCGATGAAGGTGGCGTGCCACCGCGCAATAAAGTGAAGATACGCTCTGAAAAGAGCGAGAACGTAATCAAACTGCATTCTACTACCATCGGCCATCCGCTGGAGGAGGGCGACCAGGTAATTTTAGGTGAATCGGCCGTGCTGGAATTCAGCTATAAGCCATTAAGTAAATAAATGAGCAAAGTTTTTACCATAGCAGAGGGGTTGGAGAACCTGGGTGCGCTGCGCAGCGGGGGGCAGGGATCGGTGTACAAAGGTCGGCGTACGGGCCTAATCTACTCGGCCGTAAAACTGATACCTACGCCTGTTTACGCCGAAAACGGCGACGATAAAAACTACCGCAATTTCCAAAACGAGGTAGCCAAGCTGCAAAAGGTAAACGAGATACCTAACCCCAATGTGGTAAAGATACTCAGCTTCGGTATTGCTGAGAGTGGCTCGTTCCCCTTCATCGAGATGGAATACATAGAGGGCCCCGACCTGAACGAACTGCTGCAGCCCCCGCACGAAAAGATTTTCAGCTTGAAGGAACTGTTGAAAGTTGCCGACCAGCTGGCCTGCGCATTGGCCCATTGCCATACCGTGGGCGTAAAGCATGGCGATATTAAAAGCAATAACGTAAAATATAACATACATACCGGCAATTATGTGTTGCTTGATTTCGGCCTGGCCATCATGAGCGAGGAGCAGCGACGCAGCAGCATACGTAACGCCGGAGCCATAGAATTTATGGCACCCGAGCAGCACGAGGGCAGGATGCTAATGCAGACCGATGTTTACAGCTATGGCGTTATCCTTTACGAACTGCTCGCTGGGCAGGTACCGTTTCCGCTACAGGGCAATGGCGATACCGGGCGCAATAACGTAATGCTCAGCCACTCCGAAGCACCCGTGCCTGATGCCATGAAACTGCGTAAAGCCAACCTGCCCGATGCATGGGATGCCGATAAAAAAGCACAGGAAATGCAAGTGCCTGCCTGGCTGCTGAATTTGATTGACAGATGCCTGCAAAAATCTCCTGAGAGCCGCTTTGCCGACGGAAACGAATTGCATAACGCCATTATTAGCGGGAGCCTTGCAACCGGTGGCGACCTTAACTCGGTAGGCCCGGCAACGCTTTTGAACGAAAACGAAAAACTGCAAACACAGTTACAAGAGCGTAGCGATCCCGATAAAATAGGCATCCTGAAGATAGATGGAGGCGTTGTGCATCTGCAAAAGTCGGTATTTGGCGGGTTGGTGTTTTTAGCCTTGTTGTTTATGGGCCTGTTCGCCTGGTCGGCGCTCAGTAAAAGCACATCCGAAAAACCGTATGACGTCATTGCTGCCAATACTACTGTAAAACCCTACAGATCTGTATTATTTATCAATTCGTATAATTTCGATAGCGTGAAAAAGGCAAAGGCGCGTTTACGGGCCGATTCGGTGCTGAAAGCCAGGGCGGCTACGGCGGCTGCTAAACGAAGGGGCGATTCGGTAACCGTCCAGCAGGAAAAACCAAAAAAGAAGAAAAAGAAGAAGTTTTTGGGGTTGTTTTAGGGAGACCCCAAGTTACTCCGTCAATGCCATATACCCACACGCCACGGGCACATAAACGCCTTTTACCTGTAATAGGTATATGTATTTGGCGGTACTTCCATTATCGATGAACACATGCACAATGGTGCCGGCATCTCCTTTGGCGGGTTTGTATTTCTTCCATCCGCTGCGGCCGCTTAGTGCCTTCATTTCTGTAGAGGGCCATTTCAAGCTTTCGCTATCATTCAGGGTGGAGTAAACGCCGCCCTCGGCACTTATTTTGGCGTGCTTACCTACAAGTTTAAGGGCTGCGGCATTGTCTATGTTGCAATAGGTATTTTTATCGATGGCCGGGGCAGATTGGGCTTTGCAGCGGTTGGCGTAGCCGCCAAAAACCAAAAAAGATAAAACGGCGATTTTGAGGATATTTTTCATGGTATGAATAATGGCGCACTTACGGATATTATTCTCCAATCAGGCGAACACGAATAAACAAAAAATACTTTAACACGAAGGCTTGTAATTTTGTTTTATGCTACATTTACTTTCATGAAAACTTTAGGCCTTATCGGTGGTACCAGTTGGGTATCAACTATCGATTATTATCGCTTCATCAACCAGGGTATCAATGACAAGCTTGGCGGCGTAAATGCTGCCCGCCTGCTGCTGCATTCTTTCAACTATGCCGACATCGTAAAAAACCTCGATACCAGCAACTGGGAGGCCATATTGAAAATGATCGTAGATGCAGGCACGGGGCTTAAGAACAGCGGCGCTGAGGCAATCGTATTGTGCGGTAATACCACCCACCTGGTAGCGGCAGAGGCGCAGCAACAGATAGGCCTGCCATTCATCCACATTGCCGAAGCTGCCGCTGCGGTCATCAAAAAGCGGGGCTTCAAAACTATTGCCCTTCTGGGCACGCGGTTCACTATGGAGCATCATTTCTTTTCAGATAAGCTAAATAAAGCCGGCATAACGGCCCTTACGCCCGACAAAGCCGACCGCGATTTTATCCACGAAACCTTATTGCGCGAGATGGGTAAAGGCATCTTTAAGCCAGAAACCAAGACCGCGTATTTGCAAATCATCGATAAACTAAAGCAGCAAGGTGCCGAAGGCGTGATTTTGGGCTGCACCGAAATCCCCCTTCTGATACAGCCTGCCGATACCGACATGATGCTGTTCGATACTGCGGCTATACACTCTGCCGCTGCCGTAGAATTTGCTTTGGGTTGATGCTTTACTTTGATTATTTTGCATACTTTTAAAACGCAATGCAAGAAAAAAACAATAAGAAAACTATCCGGGCCTGGGCCATGTTCGATTGGGCAAACTCTGCCTACAACCTGGTTATCACCACCACCATATTCCCCTCGTATTATGTGGCTATTACCAAAAATGCGGCCAATGGCAACCGGGTAACCTTCTTTGGTCACACTTTCATCAATACCGCCTTGCAGGTTTATTCCCTGTCGTTCGCGTACCTCATCATGGTGCTGCTGCTGCCCATCCTCACTTCTATTGCCGATTATAAGGGGAGCAAGAAAGTATTCATGCAGTTTTTTACGCTGATGGGGTCGCTGGCATGCTGTGGCCTTTACTTTTTTGATAAAGTGGCACATCTGGAAACGGGCATCATTTGCTTTGCGGTAGCCGCCATAGGTTATAGCGGCGGTTTCGTGTTCTACAACTCTTACCTGCCCGAAATTGCCACCCTGGATATGCAGGACAAGGTGAGTGCCAAAGGTTTTACCTACGGCTACGTGGGCAGTGTGTTGCTGCAGCTGATTTGTTTCGTATTCGTGCTGATGCCGGATAAGTTTGGCATGACAGAAGGTAGCGCGGCGCGGCTATCGTTTTTAATGGTGGGCATCTGGTGGATAGGCTTTGCGATGATACCATTTAAAGTGTTGCCAAAAGGCAGCCCCAACGCGCAGGGCAGCCAGTACAATATTATCAAAGGCGGCTTTATTGAGCTTGGCAAAGTATGGAATAAGATAAAAGGCATGCCGATGTTGAAAGGTTATCTGCCGGCATTCTTTTTTTACTCCATGGGTGTACAAACCATTATGCTGGTGGCCACGGCATTTGCGGCACAGGAGTTGCATATGGATACGCCCGAGTTGATAAAGATTATTCTCATCATACAAGTAATCGCCATTGCCGGCGCTACGGTTATGTCGCGCTTGTCTGATAAATACGGCAACATAAGGGTATTGATTTTCGTGGTATTTATATGGATAGGGGTGTGCATTGCCGCATATTTTACTAAAACCAAGACCGAATTCTACATTATCGCCGTTGTAGTTGGTTTGGTAATGGGCGGCATACAATCGCTTTCGCGCTCTACGTATTCTAAATACCTGCCGCAGGATATCCCCGATACGGCTTCCTTTTTTAGCTTTTACGATGTTACCGAGAAACTGGCCATCGTGGCAGGGCTGTTCAGCTTCGGCTATATACAGGAGCTCACCGGAAGTATGCGCAATTCAACCCTGGCGTTATGCGGCTTTTTCGTTGTCGGTTTGTTGTTTTTGTTTTCTTTGCTCGGCACGGAGAAGAAAGTTCAGGGAAAATTCGGAATTTAGCGCACTCTAACTATGTGCCGATGAATGTTGAGCTGTTTATTCCTTGTTTTATAGATCAGTTGTACCCCGAAACAGCCTTTAATACCGTAAAGGTACTGGAGAAAGCAGGTTGCGTGGTTAGCTATAATCCGGAGCAAACCTGTTGCGGGCAACCCGCCTTCAACGCCGGTTTTTGGGACGATGCCAAAGCCATAGGCAGTAAATTTCTGAATGATTTCCGCGAAGACAGCGTTATCGTATCGCCATCTGCATCCTGCACGGGAATGGTGCGCAACTATTATAACGACCTTTTTACCAATACTACCTCGCACAACAAATGCCGTAATATCCAAAGCAATATCTACGAACTCAGCGATTTTCTGGTGAACATATTGCAGGTAGATTACTTCGGCGCCGAATTGGAGGGCCGCGCCGTTTATCACGATAGTTGCGCTGGTTTACGCGAATGCAAAATAAAGGGCGAACCCCGCCAATTGCTGGCCCAGGTACATGGCCTGGAACTGGTTGATTTGAAAGACGGCGAAACCTGTTGTGGCTTCGGCGGTACCTTTGCGGTGAAGTTCGATGCCATATCTGCCGCCATGGCACAACAGAAGGTTGATAACGCCTTAGAGGCAAATGCCGATTACATCATCTCTACCGATGCCTCCTGCCTGCTACAACTACAGGGCTATATAGATATGAACAATCTGCCCATCAAAACCATCCATATAGCCGATGTACTGGCACACGGCTGGGGCAATGTTTAGCGTATGACCCGTATAGGCCTTATATCAGATACACACAGTTTTTTAGACGATGCCGTATTCAAGCATTTTGATGCCTGCGACGAGATATGGCACGCGGGAGATTTCGGCACGCTGGAACTCGCCGGTAAACTTGCGGCCTTCAAACCACTGAAGGGCGTTTTCGGCAATATAGATGCGGCGGATATCCGCCAGGTATATCCCGAGCACCTCCGCTTTAAATGCGAGGAGGTTGATGTATGGATGACCCACATAGGCGGTTACCCGGATAAGTACAGCCCTGCCGTGCGCAAAGATATCTACCTAAACCCACCCATGCTGTTCATCAGCGGGCACTCGCATATCCTCAAAGTTATTTACGACAAAAAAATAAGCTGCCTGCACCTAAACCCCGGCGCTGCAGGCAAACAAGGCTGGCAAAAGGTGCGTACGCTGTTGCGATTTAGCATCACCGATGATAAGATACATGGCCTGGATGTGATTGAGTTGTTTTAGTTCATTGTTCATGGATGATAGTTCATAGCAGGAGAAGTTTTGCCCAAAAGTGAAGCTACCATGAACTATCACCTATGAACTACTTGCCTCTGCCTCGAAGACAGAATCTATCAATAAATCTTTTTGTTTACCGGCAGTTACGGCTAATACGTCGCAGCGTTCGTTTTCCGGGTGGCCGTTATGGCCGCGTACCCACACGAATTTTATCTGGTGCATTTTGCTGATGGCGAGGTACCTCAGCCATAAGTCCTTGTTCTTTTTGCCTGCGAAACCTTTGGCAACCCAGCCTTGCAGCCAGCGTTTTTCGATAGAATCGATAACGTATTTACTGTCGGAATAGATGGTAACCTGCTGGTTAGGTGTCTTGATGGCTTCCAATCCTGTGATAACGGCAAGCAGTTCCATGCGGTTATTGGTAGTTTTGCGGAATCCGCCCGATAACTCTTTGTAATGCTGCCCCGAGCGCAATATTACCCCGTAACCGCCCGGCCCCGGGTTACCGCTCGATGAACCGTCTGTGTAAATTTCTATCATAAGCCATCGTCCCCCGCTGGTTAGCGGGGAACAAAAGTAACAAAATCCGGCAAAGCGCGGAAGGTGGACAATTTCTCTGTTTGATATTCAATAGAAATATTATCTTTGTAACTAAGATACTTATTGCATAAGATTAATTATGAAACTATCCGACAGCCAAATCAAACGAATAAGTGAACTGGGCAGGCAGTTTTCTGATGCAACAATATTAATGCACGAGGCTATTGCCAGGCGGGCGGGCTTAACCGGTACCGACCATAAATACCTCGGTTTATTGATGCAATATGGTGCCATGACGGCGGGCGAACTGGCAAAACGCACCGGCTTAACTACCGGCGCGGTAACTGGCGTTATTGACCGGTTGGAACAAAAGCAATTGGTAAAGCGCGCATTCGACGAGCACGACCGCCGCAAAATTGTGGTGGTGCCCCATCTGGATAATGCCGCCAAACTCCTCGCCCCAACCTCTGCATTATTGCAAAGCCGAATGGTTGAATTAGTAGCTTCCTACACGGTAGAACAACAACAACTCATCGAGCAATACTTGCGCGCCGCCATGGAGGTGATGAATGGTTTTACGCAAGGCCATAACCAAAATAAAATTTAAATTGATGCAAACGCTATCCTCAGATTACGTTACCCACGCCGAAATTTGGCTGTTTACCACCACGCTCTTCTATTTTTTAATGAATGGTGCCCAGTTGTTTGAAACGATGGTACTGGTACCCAAATGGACTGCCAGTCCGCCCGAGTCGCTCCAAATTTTTAAAGGCAAGTATGCAGCAGACTTGAAAACCTTTTGGATTGTGACGCACTCTCTGCACGAAGTTACCTTTATTGCAGCCATCGGTTTTTGCTGGCAGATAGGTGGGATCAGGAATGCGTTATTGATATTGTTCATGATCCATTTTGCCGTGCGGGTATGGACGATAGGCTATTTTGCGCCAAATATTATCGAATTTCAGAAGATCGCAAAAGGCGAGGCTCCACAAGGCGACAACCTTTTATCCCGCATGCAACGCTGGAAGCACCTTAATTATCTGCGTGTAGGTATTTTTGTTGCGGTATCGCTGGCCTTGATACCACTGTGCGTTCAATTAATGAATATGCGGTAGCCGTTAATGCAGTTTCTTAACCTTCAACCTTAAAGAATTACCAATCACAATCACATCGCTAAAAGCCATTGTCAAAGCGCCAACCATTGGGTTTAAAAAGCCTAAAGCAGCAACAGGTATAGCAATAACGTTGTAGGCGAATGCCCAGAAGAGGTTTTGTTTGATGGTGAGCAAGGTGTGCCTGCTTATCTGTAGAAATTTCACTACGGATTGCAGATCGGTATTCAGCAGGATGACTTTGGCAGATTGGATAGCTATATGGCTGGCATCGTTCATAGATACGCCTACATCGGCCTGGGTAAGGGCAGGGGCATCGTTTATGCCATCGCCTAACATAATGGTTTTGCCTTTTTTTCGGTAAATATCCACCACGCTCAGTTTCTCTTCTGGCAGCTTCTCAGCGTGCACATCTGTAATACCTAATGTTTTGGCTACAGATGCGCAGCGGCTGGACTTATCGCCGCTTAATAGCACCGGCTTTATGCCCGCTTTTATCAGTGCAGCTATCAAACCTGCGGCATCGGGCTTTATGGTATCTTCAATGGCTATTTGAGCCACCAGTACGTGGTTTTTATACAGTGAAAGGTTGTAGTCGTTATCGGTGCTTAGCTTTGCGGTGCCCAGGAAATAGTTATTGCCTTCCACGTCTTCGGCACGCATGCCCAGGCCCTTTTCTTCGACGGCAGATTTCAGTATCACCTTTTGTTTGGATAAGCCACTAAGGCCTTTTACCAGGGATTTAGCAATAGGGTGGTTAGAACGCTCCTCAATAGCAGCGATGGCCCCGCGGATGCTTTCTATATCGTGTCCGGGCGCTGCTTTAATATCTTTTATTCCGAATTTCCCGGTGGTAAGCGTGCCGGTTTTATCAAATATTACATATTTTGTATTGGCAACGGCTTCGATGGTGTCGCCGCCTTTAATCAAGATACCATTCTTTGCGGCGCGGCCCAAACCAACCATTACGGCAGTAGGGGTGGCCAGGCCCATGGCGCAGGGGCAAGAGATTACCAGCACAGCTATGGCATGCATCATGCTGCGCTGCAGGCCGGCATCGGTAGCAAAATAGGTTACCACAAAGGTGATAAGTGCAATCAGTATCACAACCGGCACAAATATCGCTGCCACCTTATCGCCCAGTTTTTGTACCGGCGGCTTGGCTGCCTGTGCCTTCTTCATCAGATCGATGATTTGGGCGAGAGTGCTGTTGCTGCCAACTTTGGTGGCCATTATTTTGATATTGCCCTCCTGCACTATGGTGCCGCCTATAACCATATCGTATTTCTTTTTCTGTACCGGGATGCTCTCGCCGGTAATCATGGCCTCGTTTATAGATGCCTCGCCCGATAGTACTTCGCCGTCTACAGGTACCTGCCCGCCCTCGTTCACCAACAGGATATCGCCGCTTACTACATCTTTGGCGCTTATTACTTCAATGCCATCCTTAATTACACGGTTAGCGTTCACCTGCTGAAATTTCATCAGGTCTTTTACCGCCGATGTGGTTTGATTTACACTACGCTTCTCCAGCACATTGCCCAGTAGCACTAAGGTGATGATGGTAGCACAGGTTTCGTAAAAAAGGTATTGCTCGCCCAGGTTTTGTATAGTGCCCACCAGGCTGTATATAAACGCAGACGACGAACCGATGAAAATCAGCACATCCATATTGGGCACGCCGCCTTTTACAGAGCTGTACGCGCTTTTACCGAAATGCAGGCAACCCACCAAAAACACGGGCAGGCAAAGCAATAATTGCACCATAGGGTGGTGCAGAAAATGCCATGGCAGTACCATATGCAGCAGGAGCGGGGTGGTAAACGCGGCGCAGAAGATGAATTTATTCTCTACCTTATCGTAAAAAGGCGTTTTATGGGTAGCAATATCGTCAACAACATGGAAACCCAGGTTTTCGATATCTGTGATAATTTCCGGGACTACGGACTGGTCGGTAGTTGAAAATTTTACTTCTTCGGAAGCAAAGCTCACCAGGATATTATCCAGTCCTTTCTTTTCCAATAACTTATGGATGCTCATTGCGCAGTTATTGCAATGCATGCCCGTAACGTTCAATTCAACCAGTTGCTCTGCCATGATGTACAAATTTACCCATTAAGTAGAATTGTTCTAAATAATTAAGGTAAGGCGATTGTAATTTTAAAAAAGCTTTGCAAATTACGGTTGAATTCCTATTTTTGCAGCCTCCAATACGGTAGATGTAGCTCAGTTGGTTAGAGCATCGGTTTGTGGTACCGAGGGTCGTGGGTTCGAGCCCCATCATTTACCCGGAAGCCTCTCATGAAAATGGGAGGCTTTTTTTATGCAGTGTTCTTCAGCAAATGCAGGTGTTGCAAAAAATGTACGTTCTCTATAAGAAAAAATTGCAACTATCTGTATATCAGATTTTTAATTATTGCCTGTTGCGAAATTACGTCTGGAAATTTTATCTATAAAGCATACTAATTGCTCATTATCAGTAAAATAACAAATTTCTATTTTTGTGAAACACGTTGCAGTGCATTTGCAACACATCAACAACACGCATTTTTAGGGTACTGACAAAGTTGTGTCACCATTTGGCTCGCAAATCCTCACTGCCTTGCATAAAACCTTAAATATGAATCACAGAAACGCAGCACTCTACCCATCACGCCCCATAGAAATTGAAACAGGTAACAATTTGTATTCATAAACTAAAAATTAATAGTGGCGGAAACTTTGGCGGTATTGTCGAGGCGACATTGTGGTGATTTTTTTAAATGTTCGGGAAAAGTTAGAAAGGCTTTTAAAGCCCGTTAATTCTGCAATTTCAGAACATGGCGCATGACTCGTGGCGATAATATGTTGCGCACGTTCAATACGTTTTTCTATAATATAGGCCAACGGCCTGGTACCTGTATGTTGCTCAAACAATCGAGAGAAATATTCGGAATTTTGGTTAGCTCTATCTGATAAAGAATTAACAGATAGGGGCTGATGTAGGTTTACCGTTATAAAGCGCATTGCGTCTAATATTTTTATGGGTATTTGCTGAATATCGTTTTTATTGTAAACTTCCGGAAGCGTAAACCGGGATATTAATAAAAGTAAAAGACCCTGCGTTTCTAAAAACACGATAAGTTCTGACTATTGTTAAGTTGTTGATATTCGTTATAATAGATATTCTTTTCATATACCTGCGGATTATCAGAACGGTTGATCCCTCTTCCGGGATTAATTTCAATTAAACGTTGGAAGTGTATAACATCAAGTTCATTGGCTCTTACCTTTAGGATTGACAGGTTAGCCTGAAATATAGAATCACCTTCGGGAGATTCTTCGAAGAACTGCACAAAATATTGACTAAGGTATTCCGGGCAAACTAAATTACATAAGGTATAAATGTGGTATTATATACAAATATACGGGCTCCAGTTTTAAACTTTTTTCCGGATCAGATAATTCCCCTTCTCCCTCATCTATGTAATATATTCTATGATACGGACTGATTATATTTCTATAATTCCATTTTCTATCCAACTTTACATAATCGATATTCAAAAGCGATAGGTTAGGCCGTAACGATTTTTTGATCATAACTTATTAAAGTAATATACGGTTAAGCATTTTTAATACTTAGTGGTTTATATTGCGAAGAAACTTTAATCTCAAAAGTAACAGATTAAGTGTTGCTTATTTGACAAAAAAAGATATATTTTAGTCTAAATCCAACCTGCAACACATTCTAGATGTCTTGTTTTAAACTAATATAAGTCTTAAACTGTGAAAAAATCCTTGTAACTTAATACATTTGATAATCAATATTAAACTATCAATTGAAATATGAGAACATCTCTGTTTCTAACAATAAAAAGTCTGCTGATGTAAAGTTTCCATTTTAAACTGCTGATATATTTGCAGTATGAGTAAAAGCTGGATCGGCGAATCAGCGATTATTGAACCTAGTAGTACAGTCAGAATTTCACTATACGCGATAGTTATCTAAAACCAGGATAATTAGCCTGATAATGTAAAATAAACCCAACCAATTAAAATAAAACCTAACCAATTGAAATAAAAATAAGTTCTATGAAACGCAGAAACTTTGTTCAAAACTCCGTACTGGCAGGTGCATCAATATTAACAACCGGATTTTTAAAATCAAATTCAGCAAATGCCAAGACCGCGCATGCTGATAGCGGCAAACCTTTTAATTTAAATTATGGTATTCACGATGGCATGTTTAAAAACCATGCGGGCGGCGATTTTATTGATCAAATTAAATTTGCTTACGAGCAGGGATTTCGCGGTATAGAAGATAACTGGATGGGTGGCCGACCTGTTGATCAGCAGAAAAAGATTGGAGATACACTTGCCAGGTTGGGCATGACCATGGGCGTTTTTGTACAACCTGGTTTAGGTAATGATACCAACCTGTTAGCATCAGGAAAGGCGGAATACATCGATAAGTTTATTGCCAGCTGTAAAGAAGCCGTGGAAGTGGCAAAACGGACCAATTGTAAACAGTATACCGTTGTTCCCGGAGATTTTGTGCGCAACCTGCCCATTGGTGTACAAACAGGCAATGTAATTGAAGCTATCAAAAAAGGAACAGCCATTATTGAACCCCATGGCCTGATGATGGTGCTGGAACCCCTCAGCGACAACCCCGACCTTTTTTTACGTACACCCGATCAAGCTTATGCTATTTGTAAAGCAGTCGGTAGTCCATCTTGCAAAATCTTGTACGATATGTACCACATACAACGCAACCAGGGCAACATTATCCCTACACTTAATTGGGTTTATGATGAAATAGGTTATTACCAGGTTGGCGATAATCCCGGCCGCAACGAACCCGGTACCGGCGAGATTAATTACAAAAACATATTCAAACTTATTTATGATAAAGGATACAAAGGAGTGGTAGGCATGGAACACGGCAATGCGGGTGCCGGTAAAGCAGGCGAGCTTGCTTTGATCAAAGCCTATCGCGAAGCTGATAGTTTCATTTAGGCAAAAGGAAGGAAATGAGTATTTTATAATAAAAACAAACAACAATAAAAGAAAACATAGAATGGACAACAATAAAAGAAAACGTTTTTTATTAATAAGTGGATCAGTGGCGGCGATTCCTTTGTTAATAGTATTCGGCGCCTTTACCAATATTCCTGAAAAACACGCATCGTATAATTTAGCCACGATTGATACGCCGCTTACCGAAGCACAAAAACATTTGGCTAAAAATGGCTTGAAGGGGCTCGACATGGCGCCTGGCCTGCATGTTGAAACCATGGCAACCGAGCCCATGCTGATCAATCCTACCAATATCGACGTGGATGAAAAAGGAAGGGTTTGGGTAACGGAGGCCTATAATTACAGGTTTGAAATCAATCACAACAAACCTAAAGAGGCAGGTGACCGGATCCTGATTTTAGAAGATAAGGATGGAGACGGAAGTTTGGAAACAAGCACGGTGTTTTATCAGGGCCCCGAGGTTAATGCACCTTTAGGCGTATGCGTATTGGGTAACCGGGTATTGATATCGCAAAGCCCCTATGTTTGGGCTTTTTATGACGACAATAATGATGGTAAAGCCGACCGAAAAGAAATACTATTCCAGGGGATAGGCGGTGAACAACATGATCATGGGATGCACAGTTTTGCATTTGGCCCGGATGGTAAACTCTATTTCAATTTTGGGAATGCAGGTAAAACCCTCAGAGATAAAAATAATGAGGTGGTGCTTGATCAGGATGGTGATGAGATAGGACCAAAAAAATACAAAGAAGGAATGCTGTTCCGTTGCGACCCGGACGGTACGCATGTGGAATGCCTGGGCCATAATTTCAGAAACGAATACGAATCGGCCGTAGATAGTTATGGCAATATATGGCAAAGTGATAATGATGATGACGGGAATAAAGGCGTACGGATAAATTACGTGATGGAATACGGAAATTATGGCTACACGGATGAAATAACCTGGGCGGGCTGGAGTGCTAAACGCATTAACATGGAAGATTCGATCCCGCTGCGTCACTGGCATCAAAATGATCCGGGTGTTATCCCCAATCTGTTACAAACAGGTTCCGGCTCCCCTACCGGGATGGTTATTTATGAAGGGACGCTGTTACCGCAGCAGTTTCAAAATGGGATGATCCATGCCGAACCGGGACATAATGTTGTCCGGGCCTATCCTGTTCAAAAAGCCGGCGCGGGATATACTGCCGGTATCGTCAACATGCTTAATGGCGATAGGGACCAATGGTTTCGCCCGGCAGATGTCTGCACAGCTCCGGATGGTTCTTTAATTGTAGCCGACTGGTATGATCCCGGCGTTGGCGGGCACCGGGTGGGCGATCTTCAGCGTGGCCGCATATACCGGGTTGTTCCCGAAAGTATGAAAGCCACCTATAAAATACCTGAACAGGATTATACCACACCGAAGGGTGCAGTGATTGCCCTGCAAAATCCAAATCTCGGCGTTCGCAGGCATGCTTTCATTGCCTTAACAGGCATGGGAGAATCAGCAATACCAGAGCTGGAAAAGTTATGGTCAGCATCGCCCAATCCCCGTATGCGTGCCCGGGCCCTATGGGTGCTTTCAAAATCAACAAAGGCCGCAAAATACCTTTCCGAAGCCATCAACGATCCTAACCCCGATTTAAGGATAACCGGGCTGAGGGCGGCAAGAGAAGTAAATACCGATGTGCTTAAACTTGCAGCAGCTTTAGTAAATGATGCAGACGCACAGGTAAGGCGCGATTGTGCGATTGCGTTACGGCATCGGAATGAACCGGAAGCTGCGACGATATGGGCGGCACTTGCAGCCAAACATACCGGCAACGACAAATGGTATTTAGAGGCGCTGGGTATAGGGGCCGACAAGCAATGGGGTCAATTCTTTGCAGCCTACCTCAAAGTAGTACCGGATCCTTTATCAACAGCCGGAGGCAGAGATATGGTGTGGCGGGCCCGTACAAATATTGCCCTTCCGTACCTGGTAACGCTGGCTAAAGATGCAAGTGTTCCGTTAAAATCCCGTTTGAGGTATTTGAGAGCTTTTGACTTTTATCCACAGCCCGATAGATCCAAAGCTTTGGTGAAATTATTAGAAGAAAATAATGGTAAAGATTTGCAATTAAGTGCAATGCTGTTGAAGTCCTTAAACCCTCAGGATATATCAGATTCGCCTGTATCTCAGCAACAGGTTCAACTGGTTTTAAATTCGTACACGGGAACACAGGATTTTGTTGATATGGTAAAGCAGTATAATATTACTACCGAAGCCGATAAATTGATGGATCTGGTAAAAAGCAAAGGTGTTCAGAGTAGCGGAGGATATCAGAGCGGAGGAATAGGGGCCGACGCGGCCAGGCTATTACTTAAAGCGAATGAAGACGTTCGTTTCCTGAATGCTATTAAAGGTAAAGATCAAAATGCAGCGTCCAATGTTTTATCAGTACTTGGTGCAATAGGCAACGATGAATCAATAGCGATCCTGTCAAAGGTGATTTTATCAGATCAGTACAGTGTATCCACTCGTCAAAAAGCGGTGCAAGCGCTGGGTAAAAGTCAAAATGGGGAAGACCGCGTTCTGGCAATGCTTGAGGGGAAAAAATTACCGCAGAGTTTAATTACACCAGCTGTTGCAGGCTTGAGCGGAACACTCAGAAAAAGCACGCTGGACAAAGCAAAAGCCTTTTTACCCAAAACCGCTGTTGCCAAAATTGCAAAAACCAAGGTGCCGTCTGCCAATCTTACTGCCATACTGGCTTTAAAGGGGAATGCGCTGAAAGGAAATGCCGTTTTCCTCAGAACCTGTTCGGTATGCCATAAAGCTAATAAAGCCGGTTTTGAATTTGGGCCTAACTTATCAGAAATAGGCGCCAAGTTACCAAAGGAAGGGTTATTTGATGCTATTGTTAACCCCTCTGCAGGTATTAATTTTGGATATGAGACCTCACAGCTTATTATGAAAGATGGCTCGACCCTGATGGGGATCATTTCGAGCCGGACAGAGACAGATATCGAATTGAAGTACCCAGGAGGCTCTGTTCAGAAAATTAAAACGGCTGATGTTAAGCAAATAAAAAAGGTGTCGGCCTCAATGATGCCGGCCGGCCTGAATCAAACAATGTCAAAACAAGAATTCGCGGATCTGCTCACGTTCCTTGCCTCTTTAAAGAAAAAAGAATAATACAAAGAAAGCAGTAACTTGCCTTTGGGGAATCTAAAGCCTCTCATGAAAATGGGAGGCTTTTTATTTAGCCGTAGTTCGGTCGTGGTGGGAGTTTAGTTTATTAAGTACACAGCTAACCCATTCCAGTTGGTCTTCCCCTATGATGAGTGTCTTAAATCCGTATCGCTGCCCTTCCATTTCAACTCCTCTTGAGTCATCGATATGCAGGTCGATATCAAAAGCTTTTGGATACTTTGAGCAATGGATACCGCTGCCACTTAGCTTTAGCGAATGCCGCTTTTGATTGATTACAAAATCGATAGAGAAACCGTTCAGTAAAAAAAGGAGTTTAACCCTGCTGTACGACCTGTGCGATGTTGTGTATATGCCGACTGAATGCCCTTGTTTCCTTAGTGTTTTAAAAAGAGCAACAGTCCCTTTCCTTATCCGTTCTACACCCAACAGCTTTTGGAATAGGGTTTGCCGTTCTGTTTCGAATACCTTGCTTCCGGGAATTATGGTATCATCTAAATCGAATGATATTTTCATAGTACTATTACACCAAAACTTTGCTTCTGCATTTTTATTATGCCTCGGCTACTAATCCTTTCCAACAGGTGCAGCATCATCCATCTCTCCATTTTATTTTTATGCGTATATTGCCTCGATTAGCCTAATCCGCGGGCCACTGCTTAAAGTTCAATGATTAAATACAAGCCTTTCCTGCTCAAAATCTCTCTTTTTATCAACCTGCTTTTTGCGCTGTTTTTTGTAGGCAAACAGATTTATTATAACCGGCGGTATTTCCACCCGGCGCATATTGAAGCAGACAGATGGAACGACTTTTTACGTAGGCCCAACGACACGCTTGCCAATGTTTTTATAGGCACCAGCCTTACCGCAGGTTTCCCGGTGCGCAGAGAATTTAAAAGCGATACTGTCAGGAATGTCGGCGTCAGCGGCTCGCAATCGGCATTTATCCTTGAGCGTTTTAAAATAGTGTTGACGCATCACCCCAAAAAAATTTTCATGGAAGCAGGCGTCAACGATATCAATTTTAATGTGCGTCTTGATACGTTCATAACTAATATGTCTACCGCTATTCAATTGGCCAGGCGGTCGTCGGCACGTATTTATGTCCAGTCGATATTGCCTACGCGGTGGCCTCAAATCAACAAATCGATACCCATATGGAATGCGAAGTTAAAACAGCTTTGCATGGAAAACAACGTGCCGTTTATCGATTTGTACCCGCACTTTCTTGATGATAGGGGTATGCTTGATAAAGACCTTACTACTGATGGTATTCATCTAACGGCAGCGGGCTATTACGTTTGGCGCAAACAGATTGATTATTTTGTAAAACAGCAATAACCTGCATCTGATAATTCTGTATCTTGACGGGCTTTTGGGTTTATCCCGATAAAGCAAAACCATTACCCAAGCCTGATAAATTCATGAAACAAGCTTATTTGCTATCTGCCGCAGTAGTATTGTCGGTCGCTATTTATTCCTGTAAACATTCCGCTGGTCCGGTAACGGCAGATTATAAAGGCTGGGCTACCTATGCAGGTAGTAAAGATGGCGCTCGGTATTCGGCAAGCGAAATCATCACCTCACAAAACGTTTCGGGGCTTAAACAGGCCTGGGTGTACACCTCTAACGACCGTGATACGGGCAACCGCACCCAAAACCAGTGTAATCCCATTATGGTTGATGGCATGCTGTATGGCTCTACGCCCAAGCTTAAGCTGTTTTCCCTGGATGCCGCCACCGGCAAGCAAAACTGGCTTTTCGACCCGGCATCGCTGGACAGTACCGCTAAGTTCAACCCGATGTTTTACTACAAGGTAAACCGCGGCGTAGTGTACTGGCAGGATACCGATGGTGGCAACAAGCGCGTGTTTTATAATGTTGGCAATAAGGTTTATGCTATAGATATTGTCACCGGGCAGCCTTTAGCCGGTTTTGGCCACGGCGGCTATCTGGATATGACGGAGAACGTTGGCCGCGAGATACACTCCTTCGTGGCATCTACTACACCGGGAATTATTTATAAAGATGTTTTGATCATGGGCGTTCGCGTGGCTGAAAGCGAAGATGCCGCACCCGCGCCAATACGTGCTTACGATGCTTTGACGGGTAAGCTCCGCTGGAGTTTCAATACTATACCGCACCCGGGCGAAAGGGGCTACGAAACCTGGGAAGATAAAAACGCGTGGAAAAGCCTGGGTGGGGCCAATAACTGGTCGGGGATGTCGCTGGATGAAAAACGGGGCATCGTATATATTCCGACGGGATCCATCGGCGGCGATTTCTATGGTGCCAATCGCAAAGGGCAAAACCTTTATGCCAACTCGCTTATCGCGCTTGATGCGTCGACCGGAAAATACATCTGGCATTATCAATTCGTGCATCATGACCTTTGGGACCGCGATTTGCCAGCAAACCCCAACCTGCTGACCATCAACCGTGACGGGAAAGATGTAGATGTGGTTGCCCAGATAACCAAGCACGGCTATATTTTTATGTTCGATCGTACTAACGGCAACCCCATCTTCCCGATAAACGAAACGCCTGTGCCAACTGTGGGCCTGCCCGGCGAACAGCCATGGCCCACGCAGCCGATACCCACTTTGCCCGTACCTTTTGCCCGCCAGAAATTCGGGCCGGAGGACGTAACGGACATTTCGCCAGCAACCCATAAGGATATGATGGAAAAATACCTGAAGGTGAAGTACCGGGCGATGTTTAGTCCGCCAAGTAAGGATGGCGGCTGGATTTTCCCGGGTTTCGACGGCGGCGGCGAATGGGGCGGAGCGGCAGTTGACCAGCAAACCAAAATCATGTATATCAACAGCAGCGAACTGCCATGGGCGCAGGTGATGATAGATGTACCCAAAACAGATAACAACGACCATACGCTGGCAGGAGCGGGGCATGCGCTGTATAACCAACGCTGCATTGCCTGCCACGGTGCCGACCTTAAAGGCAATGGAAGCACTATCCCGGCTTTGCTCAACCTCGATAAAAAATACTCCCTGGCACAGGCAAAAAACATCATCGATAACGGGCGTAATATGATGCCATCTTTCAAGGCTATCCCCGAGGGAGAAAAACAAGCAATATTGACCTTCCTGCTTAAACTGCCCGAGAAAGAAGCTACCGGCCCGACTGGCAGGGGCGGGTCAGAACCGGTTACGGCAGCAAAGAGCGCTTTGCCGCCTGCGCCATACACCATGGCTGGCTACACGCGCTTCATCGATAAAGACGGTTACCCCGGCATAAAACCGCCATGGGGCACTTTGAATGCCGTTGATTTGTCGACAGGGAAGCTCTTGTGGAAGGTACCCCTGGGCGAATACGTCGAACTTACCAAAAAAGGCATACCCATTACCGGCACCGAAAACTACGGCGGCCCGTTGGTTACCAAAGGCGGGCTGGTGTTTATAGCCGCCACTAAAGATGAGATGATACGCGCCTTCGATAAAAAAACGGGTAAGGTGCTTTGGCAGGCAAAATTACCCGCAGCGGGTTACGCCACGCCTGCCTGTTACGAGATAGCCGGCAGGCAGTACATTGTAATTGCCTGCGGCGGCGGCAAAATCGGCAGCAAATCCGGCGATAGTTATGTAGCGTTCTCACTATAGTTAACATACCCACCTGGGCATTGGCACAGGCATTCCAATCAATAAAAGCCACATCTGTCAATTCAGCTGCGGCTTTTTACCGTGTTTTCACCCTTATTGTTTGCGTGTTTTGCCGCTTGCAGTACTCCTGCAAGTTGTCGAGATTTATAACTCGTTTCAAAGCAACCTATTAAAAACCCGCGTGCGCGGCCGCCCGGCATCGGCATGCTTAAACTTTATTTATGAAAACAAAATTTGGCTTTACGTTGATGACCATCGCGGAGTTCGAAACCTGGCTCGCCGGCCTGCAGGTGGCACGTACCATTTTAACGGTGCAGGAGCACCATACCTACAGCCCATCATACAGCCAGTTCAAGGGCAATAACCATTTCGAACTGCAGCAGGGAATGAAAAATTACCACGTAGCCCACAACGGCTGGAGCGACATCGCGCAGCAGTTCACCACTTTCCCTGATGGTACGATTATGACGGGGCGCTCGATGGAAAGCACCCCCGCCTGCATATTGGGGCAAAACGCGCATGCTGTTTGTATAGAGAACCTGGGCAATTTCGATACCGGCGGCGATGCCATGACACCCGTTCAGCGCGATACCATCATCAGGATGACAGCCAAGCTTTGCGCCCGTTTTGGTTTGGCCGTGAACGATACCAACGTAGTGTACCACCACTGGTTTAACCTGGCCACCGGCAAGCGCAACAACGGTACAGAAAACAATAAAAGCTGCCCCGGTACCAATTTTTTCGGCGGCAACAAGGTAGCTAATGCCCTTGCCAGCTTTCTGCCGCTGGTAGCTGCCGTAGGGCATACACCTGCGCCGGCACCAGCGCCTGCCCCTGCACCGCCAACGAGCAATTTGCTGAAATATGCCTGCGTTACGGCCTCAACCCTTAATATACGTACTGCGCCCAATGCTGCCGCCGCCAAGGCAGGTGCGCCTGTGCTGTTGGGCGCTATATTGCGCGTTTACCAGGAAAGCAACGGCTGGTATAAAATATCAAACAGCCAAAGCCAATGGGTTGCCGCGCAATATACCATACCGGTAAAAAGGGCAACCGTTAAAGCAAGCACCCTTAATGCGCGCAGCGGGCCCGGCACCGCCTACCCAAAAATCGGAACGCTGAGCCAGGGGCAGGAAGTATTCATTGAAAAAGAAGAAAATAACTGGTGCAAGATTGCCATGGATGGCAAATGGGTAAGCAAAGATTACCTGGCGTTTTAACAATGTATAGTTATGGCAAAAATCAATAAGCGCATCATTACTTGCAGCGATGGTACCTGGAACAAGCCCGGCGATGTGGAGGAGGGGGTTAACCTGCGTACCAACGTGCAAAAGATATTCGAGGCGATTTGCAATGAAGATGGCGAGGGCGTAAAGCAGATAAAGTATTACGACCAGGGCGTAGGCTCTACCGGCAGCAAGCTGCGCCGCATAATTGATGGCGCAACCGGTTACGGCCTCGACGAGAATATACTGGATGCTTACAAATTCATCATCTGGAACTACGAGCAGGGCGACGAGATATACCTTTTCGGTTTTAGCCGCGGAGCATACACGGCTCGCAGTTTGGCGGGCATGATACGCAAGGTTGGCCTGGTAAAAAACAACGACTTAAACCTCATTAAGCAGGCTTACGATTTGTACCGCAATACCAAAATAAAGCCCGATGATGCGCTTGCGGTGAGTTTCAGGCAACGGAACAGCCAGCCCGAACCTGCCGCCCACGTAAAGTTTATTGGCGTTTGGGATACCGTAGGTTCATTGGGCATACCGTTTATGGTGATGCAAAACAAAAAGAAATACCAGTTTCACGATACCACACTGAGCAGCGCGATAGATTTTGCTTACCATGCTTTGGCGGTTGATGAGCAACGCAAAAACTTTATCCCCACCTTATGGAAACAGAGCGCCAATGCCGATGGCAGGGTGGTTAAGCAGGTTTTAGAACAGCGGTGGTTCCCCGGCGTACATTCAAATATTGGTGGCGGTTACCCCACTATGGGCATTAGCGATATTGCGTTGCGATGGTTAATTAACAAAGCCAAAAATACCGGGCTGGCATTTGAGCAGGCGTATATCGATGATAGGGCCAAGATACAACCCAACATAGCAGATGAGGTTTACAATTCCAATAAGTTGCCGTTTAGCCTGCTGGGCAATTATGTGCGACCGGTGTTGCAAGGCATGGGTGATGGTGAAATAATAGATGAATCTGTCTTCCAGCGGATGGCGCTCGATTTTAGCCCCAAACCGGCTTATAAACCGGGCAATATACAGCCAGGGCCTCAATACTCCACAAATTCTTCGTCGGGGTAGCACCACAGCCAGCGTTCGCCAGGCTGGGCAGATGCTATTACCGGGTGCTGCGTGGCGCGGTTATGCTTGGTCATGTGGGTGTTTACCGATTGGTCGCAGCAGAGGGTTACGCCGCAGGTTTGACAAGTGCGCAAGTGGAACCACGTATCGCCGGTTTTGATGCATTCTTCGCAAACGTGCTCGTCGCTCAGTTTTACTTCGGTAATGGCTTGCAGATGCTTGCAAAGGTTTGGGTCGTTCATAGCCGGATGTTTATAACTATAAAGGTAATAATTGTCGGCAAATAAAACACCCTGCCGCTTCAATCCGGCAGCCAGGCTATGCCAGCTATTGGTTCATCCACACCTTATACTCGGGCACCCGGGCTTTGCTGACGAGTATTTGTTCGCCGGGCTGGGGCAGCACTTTTATCGATAGGCGGCCGTTAAAATAAAAGTCAACTTCGGCAACAGCCGTACGATTGATGATGAATTGCCGGTTGGCGCGGAAAAATTGCAGAGGGTCCAACTGTTGCTCAAGTTGCTCCATCGTAAAATCCATAACGTATTGGCGGTCGTCGGCAGTGCGGGCGTAAACAATCTCGTTGGCGGTGTAAAACCACGCAATTTTTATCGCCTCTACAGGTATCAGCTTCTCGCGGAAATGCACCAGGAACGAGCGTTTATACGGGTTGCTTAGTTTATGCAGATGCTCCAGCAAACGTTCCACTTCGGCGGGGGCATTTGCCCCGGCGGCCGGTTGCGATACCAGGCCTTTATATTTGCTTAGCGCGGCGGTTAGTTCCTGCTCGTCGAACGGTTTTAGGATATAATCTATACCGTTATTTTTGAAGGCAGTAAGGGCATGTTCGTTATAAGCGGTAACGAATATCACCGGCTTGGTAATGGCCGTTTTTTTGAATATCTCGAAACTCATGCCATCGGCCAAGCTAATGTCCATAAAAATCAAGTCGTAATTGCTGTTGGCGATAAACCAGCTTACCGCATCCTTTACAGATGGAAGGCTTGCCATTATGTTTATGCTGTCATCTATACTTTGCAGTAGGTGTGCCAGGTTGCGGGCCGTAACGGCTTCGTCCTCTACTATCACTATTTTCAATTCAGCCATGGCACAAAGGGAGCATTACGGTGAAGGTTCCTGTTGATTTTTGAATGTCTATTTCCTGATGCATCAGTATCCTGAAACGCTCGCTTAGGTTAGCCAGGCCAATGCCGCTGCTTTCGGCAGCTACGGGCTGCAGGTTGTTGCTGATAGCCAATTTGTCGCCACGGATGTCTATTACTACGTTCAGCGGGCTGGTCGGCGTTGCTGCGTTATGCTTAGCAGCGTTTTCTAACAAAGGTTGCAGCGAAAGGTGTGGCAGGCGGTATTGCAGGTATAGTTCCGGTATATCTATTCTTAAGGAAAAGGCATCCTCCAGCCGCATCTTTAGTAGTTCCGCAAAGGAGGCCACCATCTGCAGCTCATTGGCCAGGCTCACCAAATTACCCGGCGGCTTTTCCAGGCTGTAGCGGAACACATTAGATAGATGCTTGATGTATTGCTGCGCCATAACCGGGTTTTCGCGTACTACACCCGATAGGCTGCTTAAGGAGTTGAACAAAAAGTGCGGGTTCAACTGCTCTTTCAACAGCTCCAGTTCTGCAATGGTGTAGGCATTCTTCAGTCGTTCATTTTCTTGCAGGTGTTGTTTAGATGCGCGCAACAACAGGATGATTTTGATGAGGATACCCGTCAGTAAGGCAGCCAGTGCAAACCTGGCCATGTAGGCCGCCCAGTATATTCGCCTAAAGCTATCGTCGTGAAAAACGCGCCGTTGTATGCCGCCAAAAAAGGCTATGAACAAGAATGCAATCAAAAAATTGACGCCGACATATGCAAGATATTTGTTTTGGTTGCGTAGCGAAGTAAGCCAGTGCTGCTTTATGTTAAGATAAAACGCAAGGTAGCAGAACGTAAATTGCACCAGTACCTGGTAGGCAAACTCGGTGATGTTGAAATGCCAGTATTGCGCCAGGACGCCGTTCTCGCGCAGGGCAAGCAGCTTACCCGCATTCAGCATTACGGCCAATAGGGCCGAGCTGTAAAGGCATATCTGTTTCTCGGTTTTATCCATCGGGTAAATGTAGCGGAATATACGAGGTGTGCCAGCAAAATAAAAGGCGAGGCTGAAAAAAGCGGGGGCGAAGTTTTGGCCTATATCAAAAAACTCTCGATAGCCAGGCGGTAGGAATGCATGCCGAAACCCGCTATAACGCCGCGGCAACAGCTGGCCAGCATAGAGGCATCTACCTTAGCAAAGTCTTGCCGGGCACTGGCTGTGCCGGTTAATCTTATCGCAGCGAAAAGCATGATGAGGTACTTTTTTATTTAAACGCGATATTTTTTTATAAATATTGATTTGGAAGATTAAAGACATCGTGTTGCCTTTTTTTAACAAACCCCGCATCATAAAAATCATTGTTCATGCTATTAAGTTCTCTTAGCTTGCCGGGGCGATGGTATCCGTTACGTCCGTATCGGAAGCTTTAGCCTCCCCACCCGGGGGATTGGTGTTTTTTTTCGCAATTTCCGCAGTTATATCGCCCGTTTTCAGGTGCAAATCCCGCTGAGGGAAAGGTATCTCTATACCTTCCCTGGCAAATGTTGTGTAAATGTCGGTCAGGATGTGGCTCTTAAGCGATAGCCAGGTGGTAATATCAGCCGCCCAAAACAGCAATCGGAAATCTACCGAACTTTCGTTTAAATTATGCACGAAAACCA
Organism: Mucilaginibacter sp. P1_D10; assembly: GCF_056406215.1. Taxonomy (NCBI): domain Bacteria; kingdom Pseudomonadati; phylum Bacteroidota; class Sphingobacteriia; order Sphingobacteriales; family Sphingobacteriaceae; genus Mucilaginibacter; species Mucilaginibacter sp. P1_D10. Next base: position 34,590 of record NZ_JBFUAP010000018.1, read on the forward strand.
GTGGAGCTGGGTCGTCCATAATGTCTGTCCGGTTGCAAAGTAAATTGGTAAGGGTATTTTTTACTTTCTCAATATCCGAACCATAGGCCACGCCGATGATGAGTTCGATGCGGCGGTTGCTGTTGCTCAACGTCCAGTTAATCACATGGTGCGATATCAGGTCGCCATTTGGGATAATTACTTCCGCACCATCGCTGGTGGCAATTTTACTGCTGCGGATACCGATTTCCATAATGGTGCCGCTACGCCCATCCACTTCAATGATGTCGCCAATTTGTATAGGCTTCTCGAAGGCCAGTATCAATCCCGATACCAGGTTGTTCACAATGTTTTGCAAGCCAAAGCCGATACCGATTCCGAAAGCACTGATGATAATGGTTATTTTATCCAGCGGAAACCCTGAGGCGGTGATGGCAAGTAAAAAGCCCACGGCAAATACTGCCAGTTTGATGAGCAGGGTAGAGGTGCGGTTTTTCTTTTTCAGGATGTCGATGTCGGTACCGCTTTTGCCGGCCACATCGTACAAATAGCTGATTATTTTGGCCACTACGGAAGATAACCATAGCACGGCAATAAACACGATGATACTCTGGAATGTAAATTGGGTATTGGTGCCGCCAAGGCTGCGGCTTTGGGTTAAAAAGTTTTTGATGTACGTGAAGACGGCATCTTCCACACTGAGGTTTTGCGTAAGCATAATTAACCAAAGCAGGCCGGCTAGTACAGTTAAAATACTGCGGAATTTAGTTTGCAGCATTTTGAAATCTATAAACGAGCTGAGGCTATTGCTGTTTTTATTTGCTTCCAGCTGCAGGAAAAGGCTCTGCATAATAATTTGCACCAGGTAATACATGCCGAGGGCCAGCCAAAGATTATAAACCGCGGTTACGCCCAGGATTTTTGAAAGAGTAACCCGCCCGAAAATATTGCACAATGCCGATGATACAAGCAGGATAGTAAATATGCGCAGGATAATATGGGTATAAGGCAGGTAATCTTCGGGTGCTTTTTTCACGATACGGTAAAACTGCTGCGTTACGAATGTAGTGGCCAATGCCAACAGCAATACAATAACCCTATCGGTATTGCTCACTTCTACAAACAAGTTGCTGAAACTATAAATTACTGTAAGGCAGAATAATATAGCTAAATACCTGAATAGCTGTTGCGGACAGGTTTTTTTCACCAGGTAAAGAATTGAACCGGTTAATACGGTGAAAAAAATCTCCAGCACTACTACTGGTGGATGGTCATAAAAATTGGGTACGATGGCAAAAGCCACTATCAAGGCCGAAGCGATAGGGTAGATCGATGCGTACTTAGCGTGCGCCAAAATCGTATGCGGCGATTCTTTTATCCTTAGCAATTTGCGGCGGTTGGTGTATATCCAAATGTAAAACAGTACCAAAATCAGCACGCCGGCAAAATGGATAAATGGGTCGCGGGCGATAAAAAACCCGAGTAGGCGCATATTCATATTCACCGTTTTAGTGAGCGCAGTTTTAAAGGTGCTCTCGGTGTTCCGGTCCATCTCCCAAATACTATTGTTCTCGTCAGACAGGGCGGAGATACTAAACTCCCTTATCTTCAGATCTATCTGGTCGCGCAGGTCTATCAACGCTATGTACACCGATGCGGTACGGTTTTGCAGCAAACCTATTTTAAGTAGCAGCGTTTTATTGGTGGCATCCAGCTTTTTATGCTTGCCATCAATGGCTATTTTTTGTTTCAGGAAAGAAGTGGCCAAACCGCTATCTGCCGGCATTATCTTCAATGAGGAGTCTTTAGCCATCAACGCGAGTTCGTTTTGGTTTTGTACCAGTTTGGCATTGATATCGGTAAGGCGTTCCTGCCAGGTATCCAACTGGTCGTCGCTGCGTGTAAGTATGTCGCGTATGGCGTACAGGTAGCGCAGGGTGCTGCTGCGGTCGTTGTCTATTAGCGTTTTTATCAGTGTTACCCGCCTTTCGAACGACGGTAGTTTTTGGCTGATGTCAACCGTATCTATATTCCTAGACAGGCTGGTTTTTATCTGGTTGAAAGCGGACGTATAGTACTCTATCTTTTGCAGTAAGGTATTTACAGATGTGTCGGACTTTTTGAAGCTCCGCATCATCGAATCGCGCCTTAGGATAGATTGGCGTAGTGAATCACGGACGCTCAGCTTCCTGCCTTTTTTGGAGGACTGCTGAGCAAAACCACTCCCTGTAAATAACGTAAATATGAATAGGAGGAAAGCGGCTATTTTGAGGACTTTGTTCATGGGAAGGGCTAAGCATACGCAATGTGGTAACACCAACCAGGCCAAAACGTTTTAATTATTTGAGCTTAAGCCAGTAGCATACTCTCAATAGCCAGCCGGTAGGAGTGCATGCCGAAGCCGGCTATAACGCCGCGGCAATTGCTGGCCAGCATAGAGGTGTGCCTGAATTCTTCGCGCTTGTAAACGTTGGAGATGTGCACTTCTATCACCGGTGTAGTGATGGCTGCAATGGCATCGGCAATGGCGATGGAGGTATGGGTATAAGCCCCTGCATTAATCACGATGCCATCGGCAGTAAAACCAACCTCATGCAGTTTGTTGATAATTTCGCCCTCTACGTTACTTTGGTAATAACTTATGTTGATGTTTGTAAAATGTTTTTGCAATTCGGTTAAATAATCCTCAAAGCTGGCGCTGCCGTAAATAGATTTTTCGCGTACGCCAAGCAGGTTTAAATTTGGGCCGTTTATAATTTGTATATTCATTTGTTTCAAACTTAGGCATAAATCATCAAAACTAAAATCTATTGGACCGGGCCACCGCAATAAAAGGATTTAAGGCTTATCTGAAGCTCGAGCGAAGCTTATCGGCCAATTCTATAGAAGCTTATATAGATGATTTAGGTAAACTATATCAATATGCTGATTTAGAGGAGGTAAAAAAAATACCTAAAGATTTTTCTTTACACGATTTGCGCGGATTTATTGCCTGGGTGAACGAGCTGGGCATGATTCCATCCAGTCAGGCACGTATTATTTCGGGCATTAAAGCCTTTTATAAATACCTGTTGATGGAGGACTATATCAAAGCCAATCCATCTGAATTGCTGGAGACACCACGTATTAGGCGCAAGCTCCCAGATACCCTCAGCCTGGAAGAAATAAACCTGATGATTGACGCTATCGACCTTTCTAAACCCGAGGGGCCGCGCAACAAGGCTATACTGGAGGTGCTTTACGGTTGCGGCCTGCGCGTATCAGAACTTACCGAACTGAGGCTGTCGAACCTTCATCCCGAGATAGAATTTATAAAAGTAACGGGTAAAGGTAGCAAGGAGCGGCTGGTACCAATAGGTGGCGAAGCCATCCGCGCCCTGAAAATTTGGAATGAACTTATTCGTGTGCATATGCCCATAAAAAAGGGAGAGGAGGATATGGTGTTCCTAAACCGCCGCGGCAAACGGCTGAGTCGCGTTTATGTATTCATGATGATAAAAGAATTGGCGGCATCCATCGGCTTAAAGAAAACCATCAGCCCACACACCTTCCGCCATTCGTTTGCCACGCATCTGGTTGAGCGCGGAGCCGACCTGCGCGCCGTGCAGGAAATGCTGGGCCACGAAAGCATTACCACTACGGAGATTTACACGCATCTGGATAGGCAATACCTCAAAACTGTAATTACCGATTTCCATCCGCGCAATTAACTTACCCGCCAACCTTTTGCTGATCGGGCACTCCTTATTTAAACACAGTGGCCGCAAAAGAGGCGCAAAGGGAACGGAGGCACTGCAACGGGTTAGTGAAAATTGAGTGAAAACGAATTTTTTCGGATTAAATCGAATTTCACGAGTTTTTAGCTTCGTCCGCCCGGTCAATTCAAAAGCATCCAAATCAAATTCGTGTTCACTCAATTCTACTACTTTACAAATCCTTCCACGAACTATCATCTATGAACCATGAACTAAAATATCTAAGTTTGCCCCAACCAATTATTTACCATGAATAAAATTGTGAGCGGTGCCGATGAGGCCATCCGCGATATTGAAGACGGCCACACGCTGATGCTCGGCGGTTTCGGCATGTGCGGCCTGCCCGAAAAATGCATTCTAGCCCTCGTGAAAAAAGGCGTAAAAAATCTTACCTGCATATCCAACAATGCCGGGGTGGACGATTTTGGCATAGGCTTGCTGCTGCACCAGCGCCAGGTAAAAAAAATGATATCCTCTTACGTAGGCGAGAACGCCATATTCGAACAACAGCTGCTCAGCGGCGAACTGGAGGTAGAGCTAATCCCGCAAGGCACTTTAGCTACGCGCTGCATGGCAGCGGGCTACGGCATGCCCGCTATTTTTACCCCCGCAGGCATTGGCACCGAGGTAGCTATAGGCAAAGAGATACGGAATTTTAACGGCAAAGATTACCTGTTGGAGATGGCCTTCGACGCCGATTTCGCCATCGTAAAAGCCTGGAAAGGTGATAGGATGGGCAACCTGGTGTACCGTTCAACCGCCCGCAACTTTAACCCTGTAATGGCTATGGCAGGCAAAATCACCATTGCCGAAGTAGAAGAACTGGTAGAGCCGGGAGAATTGGACCCCGATCATATCCATACACCGGGTATATATGTGCACAGGATTTTCCAGGGAACGGATTACGAAAAGCGAATTGAGCAAAGGACGGTTCGTAAACGCGATAATTGATAATAAACGATGTCATTGCGAGCGATAGCGCAGCAACCTCATACGACTGCTCCTCGCACTGACAAATAAGGAATAACATGATGCTTGATAAAACAGGAATAGCGAAACGCATTGCAAAAGAGATAAAAGACGGTTACTACGTAAACCTGGGCATTGGCATACCTACGTTGGTGGCCAATTATATCCCGGAGAATATCGACGTGGTACTGCAGTCGGAAAACGGGTTGCTGGGCATGGGGCCATTCCCTTGGGAAGGCGAGGAAGACCCCGACGTAATTAACGCGGGCAAGCAAACTATTACCATGCTGCCCGGCTCGGCCGTGTTCGATTCGGCGATGAGCTTTGGGATGATACGCTCGAAAAAGGTTAACCTTACCATATTGGGTGCGATGGAAGTATCAGAAAACGGCGACATTGCCAACTGGAAAATTCCCGGCAAAATGGTGAAAGGCATGGGCGGCGCTATGGACCTTGTAGCATCTGCCGAAAATATCATCGTGGCCATGCAGCATGTAAACAAAGCAGGCGAATCGAAATTATTACCAAACTGCACCCTGCCCTTAACCGGTGTAAACTGCGTGAAAAAAATAGTAACCGAACTGGCTGTGCTTGATGTTTTGCCCGAAGGAGGCTTTAAACTGCTCGAAAGAGCCCCCGGCGTAAGCGTGGAAGACATTATCAAAGCTACTGCGGGGAAATTGGTGATTGACGGCGAGATACCAGAGATGGTATTATAATAATACCGCCTGTTACCAACCAGTCGGTCGGTTGAAACCGACGGCAATGAAGGTGGGTTTCTGAAGATATTATTGCCTATTAATTTCCAGCACCCCACCTTCATTGCCGTCCCATTTATGGGACGGAAGAAGAAAATAACTACTTTTAACCTTTCAACCTTAAAACCTTTCAATAACCGCAACTATGCACTACGCAATATGTACCTACGGCACAAGGGGCGATGTACAACCCTATATCGCACTAGCTTTGGGGCTGATGGATAGGGGAAACCGGGTCACCGTACTGGCTCCAGAAAACTTCAGGGATTTCGTAGAAAGTTATGGCGTTCATTTTTATCCCCTCCACGGCGATGCGGAGGCTATCCTCCAATCCGAAGAAGGGCAGCGCGTGTTAAAGACCGGCAACATCGTAGCTATCCTGAAGTATATGCAAAAGGCCGGCCGCGAGATACAGCCTATCGTAAACCAGGATTTATTAACAGGCTGCGCCAAGGCCGATGTTTTGATTTCGAGCGTGCTGGCTGTGATATGGGTACGCACCATTGCCGAAAAACTTGGTAAAGAATGGGGCCTGGTACAGCTTAACCCACCATCGGCACCAACAAAGGAGTTTCCATTTGCGGAGCTGGCATTCATTAATTGGGGGCCTTATAACTGGTTTATTTACTGGCTGCTTGGCAAAGTTTACTGGCAATTCAATAAGGACGCATTGAATAAATTCCGCGCCTCGTTGGGGCTGGCTGCTGTAACTACGGCTAATATGAAAAACGACGCAGCCGCAAATCATCTCGATCTTTATGCTTTTAGCCCGCAACTGATACGCCAACCTGCCGATTGGAACAGCAATACCCGCATCACAGGTTTTCTTACCCTGCCGCCAAAAATCCGCGAAGCAAATAAAGGCGAAACACTGCCAGCCGGATTGGAGGATTGGCTTCACCATCCTGACAAGCCCGTGTACATGGGTTTCGGCAGCATGCCTGTGCCTGATGTGGATAAGATAACGGCGATATTGCAGGAGATAACCCAATCCACTAACCTGCGCATTTTGTTTTGCAAGGGCTGGTCGCAAATACCCAAACTACAAAGCCACCCTAACTTATTCGTGGTGGATAAAATCAACCACCAATGGCTATTGCCGCAATGCAAAGCAGCCGTAATACATGGCGGGGCGGGCACATTAGCCGCCGTTTTAAAAGCAAAAATCCCCGTAATCATCTCCTCTGTATTTGGCGACCAGGTGTGGTGGGGCGATATTATCCAAAAGAAAAAGCTGGGTTTCCATATCCCTTTCAAACAATTGACGGCAGATAAATTGATCAAGGCTATCAGCCAGAGCCAGTCGGAAAAGATAAAACGCAACGCAGCCGAAACAGGGGAGGCCATCAACCAGGAAGACGGACTTAACACCGCGTTAAATGCGATAGAGGATTACTTTAATGGCACCCGCCAAAACCAGCGGCCATAACTTTTCAACCTAAAAACATTCCAACCTTTCAACAAATCGTCAACTTTCCAACTTTACAACACCAAACATTCCCTTTATCTTTACCGCATGAACCACCTGATAGCTCCTTCCATTTTGGCTGCCGATTTTGGCAACCTGCAACGCGATGTTGAAATGATGAACAACAGCCAGGCCGACTGGATGCATTTCGATGTGATGGACGGCATGTTTGTGCCCAATATCTCGTTTGGCTTCCCCTTGTTAAAGACGGTGAAAAAATATGCTACGAAGCCTATCGACGTGCACCTGATGATTGTAGACCCGGATCGCTACCTTAAGGCATTCGCAGAGGAAGGGGCGTACAGCATTACTGTACATTACGAGGCCTGCCCGCATTTGCACCGCACCGTGCAGGCCATTAAAGAGTTGGGCTGCAAGGCATCGGTAGCCATAAACCCGCATACCCCCGTTATGCTGCTAAAAGATATTATTGCCCAGTTGGATATGGTGCTGGTGATGAGTGTAAATCCGGGCTTTGGCGCGCAGAAGTTTATCCAGCATAGCTATACCAAAATAGCCGAAGTAAAAGAGCTGAGCCAATACTGCAACCCCAAATTGCTGATTGAGGTTGATGGGGGAGTAGATATCACGAATGCCGCCAAATTACTTAAAGCGGGCGCAAATGTGCTGGTTGCCGGCAATTCGGTTTTTTCGGCAGCTGACCAGGCAGAAGCAATTACTAAGCTTAAACAGGCTGGCATTTAATGCGTAACATTTGCCTGCCCAACTTGTCTTATGTCAACTATTTCTAAAAATTATAAAAAATGTCTACAGGCTTTGTAGGAATTATTAACTTCGGCACTTCAAATTACAAAGTTGATAATCAAACATCAGCATAAATTAAACTCATAATATGAAACACAATTTCGGTGCCGGCCCCGGCATATTACCACACGAAGTGTTAAAACAGGCTGCAGCAGCAGTTATTGATTTTAACGGTACAGGTTTGTCTTTGCTCGAAATTTCGCACCGATCGTCGGAGTTCGAAGCTGTGTTGGACGAAGCTGTTAAGCTGGTAAAAGAGCTTTTCGAGGTTCCTGCAGGGTATTCGGTATTGTTTTTACAAGGCGGTGCCAGCACACAGTTTGCTTTGGCACCCTACAATCTGCTGCCCGAAGGTGGCAAGGCAGCCTACCTGGAAACAGGCGTTTGGGCAAACAAGGCGCTTAAAGAAGCCAAGTTTTTTGGCGAGGTACAGGTAGTTGCAACATCGAAAGAAAGCAACTTTACCTACATCCCTAAAGATTACGAAATACCTGCCGATGCAGCTTACTTCCACATTACCTCAAACAACACCATCTACGGTACACAGTTGAAGCAGTTCCCTAAATCGCCGATACCTGTTGTTTGCGATATGTCGTCGGATATTTTCAGCCGTAAGGTAAACGTTGCCGATTTTGGTTTGATATACGCCGGCGCGCAAAAAAACATGGGCCCTGCCGGTGTTACTTTGGTAATTGTTAAAGATGACCTGCTTGGCAAAACCGGCCGTAAGATACCGGCTATGTTCAACTACCAGGTACAGATAGAAGGTGGCTCGATGTATAACACTCCGCCATGCTTCGCTATCTATGTATCGATGTTGACCTTAAACTGGTTGAAAGCTAAAGGCGGTGTAGAAGCCATAGAAAAAGAGAACGACGCCAAAGCGCGTGTACTTTACGAAGAAATAGACCGTAACCCGTTTTTTAAAGCTGTTGCCGCTACAGAAGACCGCTCGCATATGAACGTTTGCTTTGTTGCCGCTAACCCCGAGCACGAAAAACCTTTCCTGAAACTTTGCGACGAAAAAGGTATCGTTGGCCTAAAAGGCCACCGTAGCGTAGGCGGTTTCCGCGCATCTATTTATAACGCATTGCCTATCACCAGCGTTTACGTGTTGATAGACGCGATGCAAGAGTTTGCTGAAAAGAATAAATAACGAACTGTCATTAATCATTGAGTCATTGGGTCATTTTCGATGGCAATGACTCAATGACTCAATGACCCAATGATATAAAACCATGATCAAAATATTAGCCAATGACGGTATCGACCCGATAGGCAAAAAAATGTTAGAAGACGCGGGGTTTTTTGTTGAAACCAACAATATCCCGCAGGATGAATTACCTGTGCGTTTACAGGAGTTTGATGCGATTACCGTGCGTAGCGCCACTAAAGTGCGTAAAGCCCTTATAGATGCCTGCCCCAATCTAAAACTGATTGGCCGCGGTGGCGTGGGCGTTGATAATATCGACGTGGAATACGCTAAAGAAAAAGGTATCGGTGTTTACAATACGCCAGCATCTTCATCTTTGTCTGTTGCCGAATTAGTAGTTGCGCAATTGTTTACAGGTGTACGCTTTTTGCACGATAGCAACCGCAAAATGCCGGTTGAAGGTGGCGCTAAATTCAACGACCTGAAAAAGGCTTATGCTAAAGGCATTGAATTGCGTGGCAAAACCCTGGGTATTGTAGGTTTTGGTCGCATAGGCCGCGAGGTGGCAAAAATCGCTATCGGCATTGGTATGGATGTTATTGCTTACGATCTTTTCCCTTTCAACCCCGAAGTGGAGATTGTATTGGGTACCGGCGGCACCAAGGTTAACGTAACTGTTAAAACATCAACACTCGATGAAATCATCAAAACAGCCGACTTCATCACCCTGCATACACCATTTATTGATAAAGCCCTTATTGGTGCCGAAGAACTGGCGCAAATGAAAAAAGGTGTTAAGCTGATTAATATCTCACGCGGTGGTTTAATTGATGAATTGGCATTGATTGAAGCATTGAACAGCGGCCAAGTATCATACGCAGCATTAGACGTATTTGATAACGAACCAAACCCGCGTGCAGAGATTTTAGACCATCCAAAAATTTCGCTAACCCCGCACATCGGTGCGGCTACCAACGAAGCGCAGGAGCGCATAGGGGTAGAGCTGGCAAGCTTGATTATCGGGCATTTTAACAAGTAGTTGTTAAAAATTCCATAAAGAAAAAGGCTCATTGAAAACTTCGATGAGCCTTTTTACTTTATGAGTATTATGTTGAGCTAATTACTTCTTTGCCTGCGCTATCACTTCGTTATTTAAACGCACGTATTCATCGGATTTACCTTCCGTTGCTAATTTTACACCTTCCTGTGCCGTTGCAATGGCTGCAGCTTTATCACCTTTTTTTAACAGTATACGCGCCTTCCATAATTTAGGCACAAACGGTGGGAAATCTTTGTCTTTCTCGAATTCGGTGGCCCATGCCAATGCCTTGGTTAAGTCTTTATTATTGTTGTAGTAATAAATTTCGGCTTCGTAATATGGTTTTTTGTTAGTTGCCATGGCCGAATCTATGCGCGCCATTACTTTAGCGTCGATATCCGTAGCCATGTGGATGGTAAAGCTGCTGCGTTCCCACATCATTTTTAAATCGGCAGTAGTGGGTAATACGTTAACAAAGGCAAGCGTCATGGTCTCGGTTAAAGCCGAAAGGTGTTCAGCCTTAACTTTAAACCGTATAAAATCATCTGCTTGCTTATAAGTATATGCGCCCCATTGGTTAGGCAGTTTGCTTAAAATTATTGTCCACTCACTTTCACCCGGGATGCTGAATAGGCCGTATTCGCCAGCCGGCACTTTATTGCCTTCCAATGTTACATCATCGCTAAATTTTATAACCGTTGCCGAATTAGCGCCGGTGCGCCATACAGCACCATAAGGCTCCATCCCGCCGAATATTTTACGCCCTTTTACATTAGGGCGTGAGTAAGTTAAGGTGATTTTGCCAAGGCCAAAACCTTGTTGAATGGTTTGGGCCGAACTCGGTTGTGGTGTTAACTGGGCGTAGCTGCTTAAGGTTGCACATAACAATGCGCAGGCAAGAGCAAGGGTGTACGTTTTTTTCATGGTTTATGAGGTTTATGGAACTAAGATATAAAAAATGCGACGAGAAGCAGCTGCATCATAATATTCAGATTTCTTTTGTAAAGCTTAACCGCTTTTTCCTATCTTGCAAATAACCTACTGAAAACCAATGCGAATCATCCATCCGCCCAAGCCAGGCGAATACCCGCCTTATGCCGAAATGTATATGAAATTGATACCCAGCGATGGCATGGTGCTGAAATACCTGCAAAATAACTTTTACCGCGTGAAGGATTTGATATACTCGCTGCCCCTGGAGCACTTGCTGTACCGCTACGCACCCGGCAAATGGAGCATCAAAGAAACGCTGGTGCACATTATAGATGATGAGCGCATCTTTGCCTACCGAGCCCTGCGTTTCGCCCGTAACGAACAGCAAAATCTTATCGGTTTCGATCAGGATAGCTACGCAAAATATTCAGGTGCCGATAAGCGTGAGCTTGACAATATCTTCGAAGAATACGAGGCTGTGCGGCAGGCAACCATTGCGCTATTCAACGGCCTGCCTGCGGAAGCCTTCGATAGGATGGGGCATGGCACCGGTACTTTTAACGATGCTACCGTGCGTGCACTGGCCTACCACATAGCCGGGCACGAAATGCACCATTATTTTTTGATAAAAGATAAATATTTGAAGATGTAGCCTGGCTGACTGCACAAAGCGCATAACCCCAATCTGCTAATTTTGCCTTCAGGCTTTGATATGATTCGCTTTGTTGTAAAGGTCTTTTAAAGTTTGTATCAGCAGCTCCACGTTTAAGGGTTTGGAGATGTAGCCATCCATACCTGCTTTGAAGCAGTTGTCGCGGTCTTCCGTAAGTGCGTTAGCTGTCATGGCCATTATCATGGTTTTTAGGCCGTATATCTTGCGGATGAGGCGGGTTGCCTCCAGCCCGTCGATATTAGGCATTTGCACATCCATCAATATAATATCGTAATATTTCTTGCTCATCAGGGCCATTACCTCCTCGCCATCATTCGCCAAATCGGGCTGATAGCCCAGCTTATTCAATATTCTGATAATCAGTTTCTGGTTCATAAGGTTATCTTCTGCAATCAGCATCCTGAATGGATAATCGAGCGCGAAGCTTTCCGATAGCAGGTTTTTCTTTTTCTCTACTACCTGCAGGGTATCTTTCCTTAATTCGGCTTGTACCACATCAAACAAAACCTGCTGTTTTACCGGCTTGGTGAGTACGGCGTTGAAAAGGGTAGGGTGCAGTTTCTTGCTTTCGTTGCCTATAGAGCTTAGCAAAACGATGGGCTGTGTGCCCGGTATGGCTCTTATGAGTGTTGCCAGCTGCACGCCGTCCATATCGGGCATTTGCATATCGGTGATAACCAGGTCAATCTTATTATCGGTTTTCAATATCCTCAGTGCCTCCTGGCCCGAAGATATAGCGACAACAATCATTTTAAGTTTTTCCAACTGTTTTTTCAGGATGCGCAGGTTGGTAGGGTTATCGTCTATAATCAGCACCTGTTTGCCAAAGCAAGCCTTTTGGTTTTCATCCTCGGTTTCGGTAAGCCGCGCTATTGCTTTTGTGCAGCGTATATCAAATGTAAAGGTACTGCCATGGCCTTGCTTGCTTTCGGCCTTTATGTGGCCTCCCATCAGCTTCACCAGGCGCTCGCTGATCACAAGGCCAAGCCCGCTGCCGCCATATTTGCGGGTGATGGATGAGTCTACCTGGTTAAAGGGCTTAAACAGATGATCAAAGTGTTCCTGGGCAATACCTATGCCGGTGTCCTTCACCGCAAATTTAACCTGGTAGGCGTCCTTATCCAGCGCCGTAGCGGTAATATCTACGTATACCTCGCCCTTGTGTGTAAATTTAATGGCATTGCCTATAAGGTTTATCAATATCTGGCGTAACCGGGTGCTATCGCAGTTGATGTAGGCGGGCACGTCTTCTGCAATATGGTAAACCAGATCCAACCCAATCTGCGCGGTTTTAGAGGCGAAAAGCTCAAAGATATCTTCGATGCATTTGCGCAATTCAAAATCGTGATCGTCCAGGTCAAGGTGGCCAGATTCTATTTTAGAGAAATCGAGGATATCGTTGATTACCGTAAGTAACGATTCCCCACTGTTCAGTATCGCATCGTTATACTCGCGCTGTTCGCTATCCAGATTGGTTTCTGATAACAGCGTGGCCATGCCCAGCACGCCATTCATAGGCGTGCGTATCTCATGGCTCATGGTAGCCAAAAAGGTGCTTTTGGCCATGTTGGCTTTGTCGGCCTCTTCGTGCGCTTTTTCTGCCTGTACTTTTTGCCTGTACAATTCTTCAGACTGTGCCAGCATTTCTTCCGACTGGGCTTGTAGCTCATTGGCCTGTACCTGCAATTCATGGTTTAGAGCTTGAAGGTGTCCCGATTGCTCGCTCAATTGCTCCGTACGATCGTTAACGAGCATCTCCAGCCTCAGTTTTTGCTTTTGCATGAAGTTGAACCTCAAAATGTAACCAATGTATATCAAGGCTAAAAATACCGTTACGGTTGCTGTACGAAACCACCAGGTCATCCAAAAGGGGGGCGATATCACTATTTTAAGCGTGGTGGGCGTATCGTTCCAAACACCATCGTTATTGGCGGCTTTTACCATGAAAGTGTAGCTGCCCGGATCCAGGTTGGTGTAGGTTGCGTTGCGGGTGTTTTCTACCTGCCGCCATTCGGTGTCGAAGCCATCCAATTTATAGGCATACAGGTTCCGCTGCGGAATGGTATAATCGAGCGCCGAAAATTCGATGGTGAAAACCGACTGCGAATACGATAATATTGCCTCTTTTGCAGTAAGAATGCTTTGCTTTATAGGCGAACCTGCCGCATGTATTTGCACCGGTTTATTGAATAGCTCAAAGCCGCTGAGCACAACCGTAGGTTTGTTGCGGTTGAAATTGAGCTTGCGCGGATCTATAATAACGAACCCATTGATCCCACCCATGGCAATTTGCCCATCAGCCAGTTTGGTTCCGCTACCGAAGTTGAACTCGAGGCTTTTGAGGCCGTTATGCTCGCCGAAATTCTTTGTCGTCTTATTCGCAGGATTGAAGCGCGTTACACCCTTTAGGCTGCTTAGCCATAAGTTGCCCGCCCCATCCTCGGCTATGTAATTGATGGTGTTGCTGGCCAAACCATCCGCTTCAGTGTAATTTTGTATCTGCCTGGTGCGGTAATCGTAGCAATTAAGGCCTCCGTCCATAGTGCCTATCCACATATGCCCCTTGCTATCCTCATAAAAGTAGCTGATGATATTGCTGTTAAGGCCGCTGTTGCCGCTGTTGATATGCCTGAATTTGCCCGTTGCGGGCGTGTAAACGGATATGCCGTTAGAATACCCACCCATCCAAATATCGCCCGCCTTGTCTTCATATAAGGCTTCGATGGTGGGGTCGGCAAGGGAGTTGGCGTTTTTCGGGTCGTTGATGATTTTTTTAAAGATCTCCGTCTTCGGATCGAACACGTTTACCCCGCCATGGTCCGTGCCAATCCAGATGTTCCCTTTCCTATCCTCCAGCATGGCGTATATTCCCGGGCTGTTCATGTTGCCGGGTTTTGTGCCGATGCTGTAGTTTTTGAAAGTTTTGGTTTTAAGGTCGAAACGATCCAGCCCAACGCTGTAGGTACCTACCCAAACCGACGTGTTAGCCCTGTTGATGAGTATGCATGAGGTATAATTGGTGGAAATGGTTTTGCTTGCCGCGTTACTGTGGCTGTATTGCGTGTATTTGCTGGTTGCGCGGTCGAAATAATGGAGTCCGGCATCTGTTGCCATGTACAGATTGTTTCGCTTATCTGCTGCAATGCCCCTGATGATATTGCCTACCGAAGGATTATTGGAGCCCGATGATTTGTAGGCAGGGAAAATATTGATGTTTTTATCGTATTTTAATATGCCAACGCTGCTGGTGCCTATCCATAGGGTGTTCTGCTTATCTATCAGCAGCGAATAGATGCCATCATCGGGCATATTGTTGGCCTCCGTAGTGGGCTGGTTGATATTTATAAACGCCCTTTTATCAACATCGAATAATTGCAGGGTAGTGTTGGTGCCCACCCAAACCTTACCATGTTGGTCTGCCGCGATGGCATAGATAGGGTTTTTGCCGTTTACGGTGTGTGCGTCGCCATCGTTATCGTAGGTGCTGAAGGTCGAATCTGCGTTATGGTAAAGGTTGAGGCCCTCGTTGGTAGCAACCCACAGGTTGTGGTGTTCATCTTCGGCAATGGAGTTTACGATATTGTTACTGAGGCTTGTTTTGATCCGGCTATTGTGCAAAAAATTCCTGAAGGTACCATCATGGCTGTTGAACAGGCTCAGTCCGCCATCTGTCCCCACCCACAGCCTTCCATGGCTGTCTTCAAAAACTACGAATACATTCTGGCTCGGTAGGCTGTTTGCATTCCCGGCCACATGGTAATATCGTTTAAATTGGTTGGTTTTGGCAACGTACAAGTTAAGGCCTTCGGGCGTGCCGGCCCATATACGTTGTTTGCTGTCTTTATATACGCAGGTGATGTTGTTGGTGCTAATGCTGCTTTTGTTGGCGGCATTGTACTTGTAATTAACAAACCAATCGTTAACCCTATCGTACTTGCTAAGGCCGCCTATGCGGGTTGCTACCCATATATTGCGTTCAGCATCTTCGCAAACCGACAAAATATTGTTTGCAGCAAGGCTTTTAGGGTTGCCGGCAGCGTGCTTATAAACCGTGAATTTGTAACCATCGTATTTATTAAGCCCATCCTGCGTGCCAAACCATATAAAACCGTAACTATCCTGGTAAATGCATTGGATAGAGTTTTGCGAGATGCTGTTAGAGCTGTAAACATTAGTAAGCTTTTGGCCAAGGTTTTGCGCAGGAGCGGGTGCTATGTGCGTGTATATGAGGGCTAACAAGGCTACTAAACGTTTTATGCGCATTCGTGTGATTGAGGGAGAGTTTAATTATACGCAAAATTTGTTTAAAAGTTCAATAAATGCCTTTTATTTCAATTTAACGTAAAGATACAACAACGGCAATAAGCGTGTACATCTGCACGAATAGTACACGCGGGTTGGTTTTTTAGGGATTGGATGGGGACGAACATAATAAGCCCGGGCCTGGCAAAAGTACATTTATAGTATTTTGAGCGCGTTTACAGCTAATGCCCTAATCAAAAAAAAATATTTGCGGCTAAGTTTTTGCAAATGAATTTGTTAGAATAGCAGTTATAAATTCTTTCAAAAAAAGTTTTGTAACTTGATTTAAAATCCTACTTTTGCACACCCAATCAGGAACGGGATGTAGCGTAGCCCGGTATCGCGCCACATTTGGGATGTGGAGGCCGCAGGTTCGAATCCTGCCATCCCGACGAAAGCGATACCAATACAAAGAAAACCCTCTTTAAAGCAATTTAAAGAGGGTTTTCTGTTTTTGGGTGAATTTTTCCAAGCCGCTGCATTAGGGGCGGGGCAGTCCGATCCGAGCTGACCCATGATGTATAGAGCAGAAAAATTGGATATTGGTTTTTAGTAAATGTGCCTTTCGATTCAAGCTTTACATGCTCATAACTATATGGAGCGATATTTTTTTTGCTAGCGATGTTGTTTTCGTCTAAATGGATATTAAGCCCAGCAGGAGTTTGAGCGATATGAACCATGTCAAAGTATTTCAGGATGTGTTCAAGCATTAAGGGTGTGCAAGGGTTTCGCAAGTCGTTAGCAAGGTTTGAGCGTATTCGTTTCTAAAAAAACAAATAATCTTTACGCTTTCCTGGCTTTTTTTTCGACTGATCCATGATATGTAGTAAAAAAGAAAAGGCTGTAAGTGATTAACTTACAGCCTTCTACATCAATTTGATGTACCCAGCGCCGGAGTCGAACCGGCACGGTTTCCCACAGGTGTTTGAGACCAGCGCGTCTACCAATTCCGCCASCTGGGCATGCTTTTATCTGAGGCCATATACTGCTCAGAAGCGGGATGCAAATGTATTCAAACTCTCCTTAATTCGCAACAGATATTTTTGCCTGTAGTAAATATTTGCGATTTTGTTGAGCCTGTCTTCCTTGGCGGTATCGTCCAGGCTTTCGTATCCTGCAGTAGCTGCCGTCATTTCTTCGTCCATATCGCCTTGTATGGCAAGTACTTCTGCGGTTATTTCGGCCAGTTGCCGGGCGTCGTCAACTTCCATCAGGCGTTCGTTCACATCCATCATTTCCATTAAAAAATCTGCAGGCAGCTGCGGTTTTGCGCCCTCATTTACCAATCCGTGCAGCTTCAGGATGTATTCTGCAAGCTTATTCGGGTCGGAAAATGTTTGGTAGGCCTTATTGTTTAAGGTAGATAGCTCCAGTATTTCCTGCTGGCGGGTATCATCTTCGTTGGCATAAAAATCGGGATGGTATTTTTTGCTGAAAGCATAAAACTGCTTTTTCACAGCCGCTGCAGGTGGGCTAAAGGTTTCGGCAATATTGTAAAATTCAAAATAATTCATCGCTCAAAATTAAGCTTTTAACCACCGTTTGCCATTTTTGTTGGCACATTATCAATAATTAACATTTTTCCGACAAACAATTTGGCGTGTCTTTGGTTAAGTTTGGCATCGTTAACTTTTGCAGTTAGCTTCAAAATTTAATATATATTTGTACACTTAAACAGCTCTGCCGATAAAATGTTTAATCATCGCTTTAAGCACCCTGCCTACGCCCATAGTGCTTATTTAACCCTGTTTACAGCTAAGCGCAGCGTTATTTAGAAACATATGCATCTATTGAAACCCTACTTTATCCTTTTCGTTACCTTATTGTGGCTGGCATCCATTAGCCCGGCAAAGGCGCAAAGCATCCCGCAGAACCTCTCGGGCGTGAACATAAACGATATGTCTGACGAGCAGTTGCGGCAGGCTTTGCAACAGGCGCAAGCCTCGGGCTTGTCTGATGCCGCTTTGCTGCAAACCTTGCAGGCCCGTGGGCTCTCGGCCGCGCAAAGCCAGCTATTGCAAACCCGCATCGCTGCCCTGCGTAAAACCGCAGGTGCCACTCAACCCGGCACCCAGGAGCCATCAGTAGCCCGTGGCCTCAACTATCAACCCGATACCAACAACGTCCCTGCCGGCGATAAGCTTTATGGCTTGTTCACACCAAAAATATTCGGTGCCAACCTGTTCCGCAACAGTAATATCACCTTCGAGCCAAACCTGAAATTGGCCACCCCGGTTAACTATATATTAGGGCCCGACGATCAGCTGATCATTAACGTTTACGGCGCCTCGTTAGTTAACTGGAAGTTGGATGTATCGCCCGAGGGCAATATCAATATCCCTGGTGTGGGTATCCTCAACGTATCGGGGAAAACCATAGAACAGGCAACCGCATCTATAAAAAGCAAGCTGGCGGCCAGTAATTATGCCATTGGGCGCGGTACTAGCGTACAGGTGAGCCTGGGAAATATCCGTAGCATAAAAGTAATTTTAGTGGGCGAGCTAGTGAAGCCCGGAACTTACACCTTGCCATCGCTGGCAACAGCTTTCAATGCCTTGTATGCGGCAGGCGGCCCCGGCGAGAACGGCACGTTCCGCCAGATAGAGATTATCCGTAATAACCGCATCATCCGCCGCCTGGATGTGTACGACTTTTTAGTAAAAGGCGATCAAAAAGACAATATTGGCCTGCAAGATCAGGACATTATACGTGTACCCACCTACCGTACCCGCGTGCAGCTGGCCGGCGAGGTAAAAAATCCGGCTTTATTTGAAGTATTGGCAGGGGAGAGTTTGCAGGACGTATTGCATTTTGCCGGCGGCTTTAGCAACGAAGCATACACCGCCCGCATAAAAGTATCGCAGATTAGCGATCAGCAACGCCGCATTACCGATGTGGTAGAGGCCGATTATAAAAATTACATCCCGCTGCGCGGTGATAAATTTACTGTGGAACGGATACTCAATCGGTTTGAAAATCGCGTTACCATAAATGGCGCGGTTTTCCGCCCCGGAGAGTATGAGTTGCAAAAAGGGCTGACGCTTTCGCAACTGATAAAAAACGCGGCCGGCCTGCGCGAAGATGCCTTCAGTGGCCGTGGCAGCATTACCAGGCTTAAAGCCGATAACAGCCTGGAGCAGTTATCTTTCGACGTAAATGCAGTGCTGAATAAAACCGCGCCAGACATAATTTTGCAGCGCGAAGACGTGATAACCATATCGTCGATACTGGATCTGCGCGATGAATATCGGATAACTATAAAAGGCGAGGTGCGCAGCCAGGGCGAATTTCCCTACGCCGAGAACATGACGGTTGAAGACCTGATACTTAAAGCCGGCGGCTTTGCCGATGGCGCAAGCGCCAGGCGTATTGAAGTGGCGCGCCGTACCAACAACAGCGACCCAAATTCAACAACCAGCATATTGGCAGAAGTTTTTAATATTGACGTAGACCCGCAATTAAAAAACAGCAGTGCTAACTTTAAGCTACAGCCTTTTGATATCGTATCTATATACAGCCTGCCCGGATACGAAAAGCAAAGCATAGTAAAAGTAGAAGGCGAGGTGCTTTACCCGGGTTACTACGCTATTAAATTTAAAAACGAGAAGATATCCGACCTGATTACCCGCGCGGGGGGCTTAACCGCATTTGCCGATGCAGACGGAGGATCGCTAAAAAGGGACAACGTGGCCATTTTTGGCACCGATAAGAACGGCATTGATACCAACGCCATCGAAATAGAGCGCATACAGCGCCTAAACAGGTTAAAGCAAATTAATAAAGATTCTACCGCTACCGATGCCAATGAGTTGAGGTATAATTTTATCGGTATAAACTTGCGTAAGATATTAAAAACACCGGGCAGCAATATCGATCTTATTATGCAAAACAATGATGTAATAAGCATACCCAAACAGCAGCAGGTGGTATATGTACATGGCGAAGTGCTATACCCAAGCGCCGTAGTTTTTGAAAACGGTAAATCTTTTAACGATTATATTTTAGGTGCGGGCGGTTATTCGTCCAGGGCATCTAAACGCGGCTCTTATGTAGTTTATGCCAATCATACCGTTAGGGGTACAGGTAAATTCCTGTTTTTTAATGTGCACCCCGAGGTAAGGGCAGGCAGCGAAATATACGTGACACGTAAACCCGAAAGGAAAGGCTTGTCTACTGCCGAGGCTATCGGCCTTACAAGTGGTTTAGCTTCTTTGGGGGCCATTATTTTGGCAATTATTAATTTGAGCAAATAATGGAGGACAAACCCGTTTCGGCACAAATGGAAGCTCAGGAAAAAGAGATTTCTCTAAAGGACCTTATTGGTTATGTAAAAGGAGAGGTAACGTACCTTAAATCAAGGTGGCTGGTTATTTTGGCCATAGGTATTTTTGCTGCATTATTGGGCTTCGCTTATGCATTCGTAAAAAAGCCGTCCTACACAGCCGTATCTACTTTTGTTTTAGAGGATGGCAGTAAAGGCGGCAGCTTAGGCCAGTACGCCGGCCTGGCATCGTTGGCAGGTATAGACATCGGCGGCGGCGGTAGCGGCGGTATCTTCGAGGGTGATAATATCCTAGAGCTATACAAATCGCGCCTGATGATAGAGAGAACTCTGCTAAGCCAGGTAGTTATTGATGGCAAGCAGCAATTATTGATTGATAGGTACATCTCATTCAATAAATTACAGGAGAAATGGAAGAAAGACGATAACATCAGCAACATCACATTTACGGGTAACCCGGATAGTTTTAACCGTAAGCAGGATAGCATTATCACCGATCTCACCAACAAATTCAACGAGAAAATGCTGAGCGTTGCCAAACTGGATAAAAAGTTAACCATTATAAAGGTAGAGGTAAACACCACCGATGAGCTTTTCTCCAAAGCATTCAACACCAAACTGGTAGAAACCGTAAATAACTTTTACGCGCAAACCAAAACGAAAAAAAGCTATCAAAATGTGCAGGTTTTGCAGAAACAGGCAGATAGCGTAAAAAACGTATTAGGCTATGCCATAAGCGGCGTAGCTTCGGCAGTAGATGCCGCGCCTAACGCAAATCCGGCAATGTCGTCATTAAGGGTGCCATCGCAAAAAAGACAGGTAGATGTGCAGGCCAGCTCGGCTATTTACAGCGAAATAGTGAAAAACCTGGAGATATCGAAAATATCCTTACGCCAGGAAACACCGTTGATACAAGTGATAGACCAACCTGTATTGCCTTTGCCAATAAGCAAGGTAAGCAAGCTAAAAGGCATTGTAATTGGTTTTATACTCGGCATATTCTTAGCATCAGCCTGGATTGCCTGCAAAAGGATACTTAAACATTTATTGGCTTAAATAAACGGGATGCGTTTTTTTACTTTAAAAGTCGTAGACGTACGTATAGAAACCGCAGACACGGTAACGCTGGCCTTTAAGCAGCCCGGTCTAAAAAAGGTTAAATACATGGCTGGCCAGTATCTTACGCTCATGTTCAGGATAAATGGGCGCAGGTACATCAGGCCTTATTCGTTTTCCTCGGCACCACTGATCGATGCCAACCTGGAGGTCACCATCAAACGTGTGCCAGGCGGCGTGGTATCAAACCATATCATAGATACGGTAAAGGTTGACGATATAGTTGAAGTGATGGAGCCAATGGGCGATTTTACGCTCAACGAAACTGGGCTCAGGCCTGCAACGCATATCGTACTTTGGGGAGCTGGCAGCGGTATTACCCCGCTCATGTCGATAACAAAATATGCTTTGCATAAAAACTTGGCTGGCCATGTTACGTTAGTGTACGGAAATCGTAATGCCGAAAGCGTGATTTTTTTAGATAAGATAATGGCGCTGAAAACACAGTTCGGCAGCACATTTTCGGCGTGGCATTTCCATACGCAGCCGGCAATTTCGCCCGAAAACCCATATCTGGTTCAGGGTAGGATAGACCCGGCAAAGGTGTTATCAGTAATGCAAAACGAGGGTAACCTGGGCGATACCATTCATTATATCTGCGGACCTGCGGGGCTAAAAGAATCTGTAAAGGCGGCTTTAAGGGGCTTGGGCATAGGTACGGATAAAGTTTACTCGGAGGATTTTGAGGTGATTAGGGATCCTGCAGATTTTGAAAGTATCATTACCCGTACGGTATCCGTAATGCTTAATGGCACAACCACCGGGGTAGAAGTAGTAAAAGGAAAAAGTATATTGGAAGCCGGGCTGGATGCCTTGCTGGATATGCCATATTCTTGCCAAACGGGCAATTGCCTGGTTTGCAAGGGGCGCGTAATAAAAGGCGAAGTGAAGATGATAGGGGTGCAGAAGCTGCCCGACGGCCTGGGCGCAGGCGAGAGCTTGCTTTGCAGCAGTTTCCCGCTTACAGATGGCTGCGTAATTGAAGTTGACTAACGAAAAACAAAATATGAAAGTTGTATTATTAGCGGGCGGCTTAGGTACCAGGTTGTCTGAAGAAACGGTGCTGAAACCTAAGCCGATGGTAGAGATAGGTGGCATGCCTATCCTGTGGCATATCATGAAGATATATTCCGCACATGGCTTCAATGATTTCATCGTGTGCCTGGGCTATAAAGGTTATGTGATAAAAGAGTATTTTGCCAATTACTTCCTTCATAAATCGGATGTAACTATCAATTTGGCTGATAATTCTATCAAAGTGCACGATTCGCAGGCCGAGCCATGGAAGATAACCCTGGTAGATACAGGCAACGAATCTATGACCGGCGGGCGCATCAAACGCATACAACCTTTCGTAAACAATGAACCGTTTATGCTTACCTATGGCGACGGCGTAAGCGACATCAACGTAAAAGAATTAGTAGAGTTTCACCAAGCAGGCGGCAAGCTTTGCACGGTTACCTCGGTACAGCCATCGGGCAGGTTCGGTTCGCTGGATATCAATGCCAACAACGAGGTACAATCCTTCTTCGAGAAGCCAAAAGGCGATGGTTCCTGGATTAATGGTGGCTACTTCGTGTGCGAGCCGGGCATATTCGATTATATAAAAGAGGGCGACGGCACCATATGGGAAAAAAGCCCGATGGAAAGCATAGCTGGTGACCGCCAGATGGATGCCTATAAGCATCACGGCTTCTGGCGCCCAATGGATACGCTGAAAGACAAACACGATTTAAATGAAATGTGGGACACCAACAAGGCTCCCTGGAAAATCTGGTAAAACGTATGTTAGAGGCACTTAAAGAAACATATAAAGGCAAAAAGGTATTCCTTACCGGCCATACAGGCTTCAAGGGTTCCTGGCTGCTGAAGATATTCAGCATGCTTGGTGCCGAGGTAAAGGGCTACGCCCTTGCGCCGGAAACGGAGCTGAACCTATACAGCGTGATACAGGGTGATACGCTTTGCCAATCGGTAATCGCCGACTTGCGCGACAGAGCCACGCTCACAGAAGCTGTTAGCAGTTTCCAACCCGATTTTATCTTCCACCTGGCGGCGCAGCCGTTGGTGCGGCTATCTTACCAAATACCTTCAGAAACCTTCGAGGTAAATGCCATAGGCACCGCTAATGTACTGGATGCCATGAGGCAGTTAGAAAACCCCTGCAACGCCGTTTTGATAACCACAGATAAGGTTTACCATAACAATGAGTGGGCCTACCCATACCGCGAAACCGACCGCCTGGGCGGTTACGACCCATACAGCGCCAGTAAAGCCTGTACCGAGTTGGTCATCGATTCCTATCGTAACTCCTTCTTCAATACCAGGGCTTATAGCACGCACCAAAAAGCTATTGCCGTTGGCCGCGCAGGCAACGTGATAGGAGGGGGCGATTGGTCGAAAGACAGATTAATTCCCGATATCGTGCGAGCGCTTTCTGCCGATAAGGAGATAGAAGTGCGCAACCCCGCATCTGTACGCCCATGGCAGCACGTGTTGGAGCCTTTGTTAGGCTATTTATTATTAGGTGCAAAGCTCGCCGGCGCGCCGCAAACCTTTTCGCAGGCATACAATTTCGGGCCGGACGTGAACGACGCCTTCCCTGTAAAGAAAATGGTGGAACTGGCTATCGAATGCTGGGGCAGCGGCAACTACTTTACCAATGTAGACCCTAATCAGCCGCACGAGGCGGGCTTGCTCAAATTGGATATCAGCAAGGCGATGTCTGAATTGAAATGGACGCCTGTTTTTAATGCAGAGAGAGCGGTACAATACACGATAGATTGGTATAAGAATTTTTATACCGATAGGTATAATGTTGCTATATATACAGAAAAGCAGGTTTTGGCATTTCTAAATGCACAGAATATTCAACAATAAAACTGTCTTAGACGGTTGGGGAACAGCATCCCGGTTGGCAATTTAAATATAGTATATACCGATAGGTATAATTTAAATGTATGTACAAAAGACAGGTTTTAGCTTTTTAAACACTTTGAATGACCAGCAATAAAATCGTACTGGAAGATTTGGAAGCGATACGCCAATCCACAATAGATTGGCAACGCTTTGCCGGTAAAACGGTGCTGATAACGGGCGCAAATGGTTTCCTACCTGCATATTTGGTAGAGACGTTCTTATACGTAGGAGCTACCTCGGGCCGGGATATCAAAGTAATCGGCCTGGTGCGCAACATCGCGAAAGCAAAAAAACGCTTTTCAGAATATGCGGATAACGATAATCTTAGCTTTATCGAACAGGACGTAAGCTTGCCAGTATCCGTTGTGGGTGATGTTGATTTCATTATACATGCAGCTAGCCAGGCCAGCCCTAAATATTACGGCACCGACCCGGTGGGTACCCTTAGCGCCAACGTACTGGGTACGCTGAACCTGATGGAACTTGCTCGTGAAAAGAACATCGAATCGTTCCTGTATTTTAGTTCGGGCGAGGTGTATGGGCAGGTTGATAATGAGCACAATCCCGTAAGGGAAGATTATTACGGTCAGCTAGACCCTATGCAGGTACGCGCCTGCTACGGCGAGAGCAAAAGGATGGGCGAGAACATCTGCGTAAGCTACTATAAGCAATATGGCATAAGCGCAAAGGTGGTGAGGCCCTTCCATACCTACGGGCCGGGCATGCAACTGGACGATGGCCGCGTGTATGCCGATTTCGTGGCTGATATTTTGGCCGGGCGCAATATAGAGATGAAGAGCGATGGCTCGGCGAGGCGGGCGTTCTGTTACCTTAAAGATGCCACCGTAGCATTCATCACAGTGCTGCTGAATGGTACGCCAGGCGAAGCTTACAACGTAGGCAACCCGCAGCAGGAGCACAGTATATTAGAATTGGCCGAAACTGTGGTAACGCTGGGCAAGCCAGACTTGAAAGTAATAAAAGCGGCGACTAATGATAATACGCAGTACCTGAAAAGCCCTCTGCTGCGCAATACCCCTAATATAGATAAATTGTTAACTTTAGGCTGGCAACCGCAAACCGATATAGCAACCGGTTTTAAGCGGACAATCGACAGCTACCTTGTATAAATAAGCATAATTCGATCCATGAAAATAAGCGATGCAATAGCCGACTTTTTAGAAGAAAAAGAAATACGGCACGTATTTGGGATAATTGGCGCGGGCAACGCGCATATCTTCGATTCGATATTCAGTAAAGGCTACACCGAAATAGTTTGCGTGCACCATGAACAGGCCGCCTGCATGGCCATGCAAACCTACTACCGCCTTACAGGCAAAGTGACCGCAGCATTATTGACTACTGGCGCCGGTTCTACCAACGGCACTACCGGCGTGGTAAGCGCCTGGGCCGATTCTATCCCCGGCATCGTTATATCGGGCAACGAAAACTCTAAGTTCATCGATTTGCACAAGGACGTAAGGATGTGGGGCGTGCAAGGCTACGATAGCTCGTTGATGGTAGAAAAGGTAACCAAATACGCCGGCCGCGTGCTGGAACCTAAAGACATCCTGGTAGAGCTGAACAAATCCTGGGATATAGCCCTTGAGGGCCGTCCCGGTCCCGTTTGGTTGGATATCCCGATGAATATACAATCGGCAGTGATTGACGAAAGCGCTATCCTTCCTTACGAGAAACCTGCCGCAGCGTTGCCATCCAAAGATCTGCCATCGCAGGTTAGCAGTATAGTGGCCGATTTGAAGGCTGCCAAACGGCCCTTGCTATGGTTGGGCCACGGGATCAGGCTGGCTGATGCCACTGAACTGATTGAGCCGCTGTTGGAGCAATTGGGCACGCCTGCATTAGTTACCTGGGCGGGTATAGATATGGTAGATTCATACCACCCCCTGGTTTACGGTCGCGCCGGTACTTATGGCCAGCGTTGCGCCAACTTCGTGGTGCAGAACTGCGATTACCTGCTGTGTATAGGCACGCGTATGGCTATTCCGCAGATCGGTTACGAAATAAACGAGCTTGCCCGCGAGGCACAGATAACGGTAGTAGATATCGACGAACACGAACTGGCCAAATATGCATCGCGCTACAAAACAACAGTAGCAGCGGATGCTAAGGACTTCATAACAGAATTATTAGCGCAAACAAAAGATTTTAGGTCCGACCTGAGTGAGTGGGTAGCCACCTGCGATAAATACCGGGAAGATTTCCCATGGGTGAACCCTTTCGACCACCCGGATAAGGATGGCTTTATCAATTCTTATCCTTTTATGGATAAGCTGCACCCGCATTTGAAAGACGATCAAATTATCGTCACCGATATGGGCACGGCCTTATTGAGCGGGCACCAGGTACTTAAAATGAAGAAAGGTCAGCGTTTGATGACCTCTACAGGCCTCGGCGAAATGGGCTACGGTCTGCCCGCTGCCATCGGCGCATCCATCGCTACCAATAACGGCGAGGTAATGTGCCTCAATTGCGACGGCGGCATGATGATGAACCTGCAGGAACTGCAAACCATGGCGCACCATAACCTGCCCATCAAGCTGTTCATCTTCAATAACGATGGCTACCTGATGATCAAGAATACCCAAAAAGCACTGTTCAAAGGCCGCGCCGCCGGCACCGATCTTAAATCGGGCGTAAGCTGTCCCGATTTTTCGGCACTCGCAGATGCTTTCAAGTTCAAAAGCTTCCGCATACGCACCTGGGAAGATTTCGACGAGGTGCTGCCGCAGGTACAAGCACACAATGGCCCGGTTATTTGCGAAGTATTTACGCACCCGCACCAAACATTTGTGCCGAAATTATCTTTAGCAATTCAAAAAGACGGTACTTTGATATCTCCGCCGCTTGAGGACCTCTCGCCCTTTATACCAAGAGAGCAGCTTAAGGCCATCATGCTGGGCGGCCTGCACCCAAAATCGGCAGATATCGAGGCTTAATTTAAAAGACAATGAGCAAATTGAAAGTAGCCATATTGGGCAGCGGCAACATCGGGACTGACCTGCTGATCAAGATACAGCGGTCGGAGTACCTGGAGTGCGTGCTGTTCATCGGCCGTAACCTGTCCTCGCCCGGTATGGCAAAAGCCATCAGCCTGGGGGTAAAGGTATCTGATCAAAGCATCAACGCCATCGTAAAAGATCCTGATTGCTGCGATTTAGTGTTCGATGCCACATCGGCAAAGGATGCGCAGCACCATTGGGCTATACTGAAAAAGTTGGGCAAAATCGTGGTAGATATGACGCCCGCTAAAGTAGGCGGCCTTTGCATCCCGGCAGTAAACCTCAACGATGCCGTAACGCAGCAAAACGTAAACATGGTAACCTGCGGCGGGCAGGCTTCTATACCCATCGCTTATCTGATTGGCCAAACGCATCCGGATGTTGAATATATTGAAGTAGTATCGAGTATAGCATCGCGCAGTGCAGGCCCGGCAACCCGCCTTAATTTGGATGAATATATTGAAACAACAGAGGAAGGCGTACGCATGTTCTCGGGCGCCAAGCGTGCCAAAGCTATTTTGAACCTTAACCCGGCCAATCCCTGTATTGATATGCAGACCACCATTTTTGCCAAAGTAGCCAAGCCGAATATCGAGGCCCTGACGCTGGCGGTAGAGGCTATGGTGAAGAACATAAACTCGTATGTGCCTGGCTACCAGTTGCTGGTATCGCCCATATATGAGAATGGCCGCATCGTGGTGATGGTAAAGGCGCAGGGCCTGGGCGATTACCTGCCTAAATACGCAGGCAACCTGGATATTATCAATTGCGCGGCCATTGCCGTTGCCGAAGAGTACGCCAAAAAGGCGGCAAACCCCTCGGCTACCACCTTTTTAGCAAATTAATGAAACAACATATACTCATCAGCGATCCTACCCTGCGCGACGGCAACCATGCCGTATCGCACCAGTTATCTGCAAAGCAGGTAGCCTTGTATTGCGAGGCTGCCAACAAAGCCGGCATACCTATAGTAGAGGTTGGGCATGGAAACGGATTAGGCGCATCGTCCTTACAAGTGGGCGAGAGCCTGGAAACCGACGAGGTATTGCTGACCACCGCCCGCAAGCACCTTAGCAGCAGCAAGCTGGGCATACATGTTATCCCCGGTTTTGCTACCATAGAACGCGACCTGAAGAAAGCCATAGAATGGGGGGTAGACGTTATCCGCGTAGCATCGCATTGTACCGAGGCTGATATTACCCAAAGGCACATTGGCTACTCGCGCGAAAAGGGCAAAGAAACCTACGGCGTACTGATGATGACGCATATGGCATCGCCCGAGTTATTGGTAGAAGAGGCCCAGAAAATGGAACTTTATGGTGCCGAGGGCATCATTATCATGGATTCGGCAGGCGCTTATTTGCCTGAGGATGTTGCCGAGCGTATTAACGCGTTGGTTGATGGCCTGGCCATACCGGTAGGGTTCCACGGGCATAATAACCTGGGTATGGGCATTGCCAACAGCATTGCCGCCATAGAAGCAGGGGCCACCATTTTGGATGGCACGGCACGCGGCTTCGGCGCAGGCGCAGGCAACGCGCAACTGGAGGTACTGATAGCCGTTTTGAATAAAATGGGCTACAGCCACGGGGTAGACCTTTACAAGATGCTGGATGCTGCAGATATAGCCGAAAAAGGGATTATGCCGCTGGTGCCCATCATCACGTCAGACAGCGTAGCGAGCGGCCTGGCGGGCGTGTTCTCTGGTTTCTCTAAGCACGTAAATCGCATTTCCAAAGAATACAGCGTAGACCCGCGCGACGTTTACTTCGAGCTGGGCAGGCGCAAAGTGGTTGCCGGCCAGGAAGATTTGATTATAGAGGTTGTTTTAGATTTAGTTAAACGCCAGAACTAACATGAAGAAAGAAGCTATAAACGATATCAAGGCCGATTGCAGGCAATCGCTGGCAGGATACATCCCCGCGTTGGATTGCCTGCGCGGACAAAGCATTTTAGTTACCGGCGGCACCGGCTTCATTGGCAAATGGATAACCGAGGTGGTCGCCATTTTGAACGATGAAGAGGGTTTCGATATAAAATTGTACCTGCTGGCTCGCGATATGGAAGACTATCGCGCCGAAGTACCGCACCTGGCCGCCCTTAAGTACGTTACGCTGATTGAACAGGATATACGCAACATAAGCGTACTGCCCGAGGATGTGCGCTGGATAATAAACGCCGCCGGTTCGCCGGATAACCGCACCCACGTAAGCAACCCGCTAAAAACCATCGAAACGTTTTACAAAGGCACGCAGGCCCTTTTGGATGCCTGCCTGCGTTTACCGGGGCTGAATAAATTCGTGCACCTTAGCTCTAACACTATATACGGCCATCCGGTTGCCACATCAGAAAAAGGCATCAAAGAAAACGAGCTAGGGGTATCTGACAGCAACACCGTTAACGCTGCCTACAGCGAGGCAAAGCGTATGGCCGAAACCGTTTGCGCTATTTACCGCAACCAACAGAAATTGCCGGTGGTAATTACGCGCCCGTTCTCGTTCATCGGTCCATACCAAAATCTGGAGAAACCCTGGGCCATCAATAACTTCATCCGCGATAGTATACTTAATGGTCCGATACGCATACTGGGCAACGAAAACACCGTACGCAGCTACCTTTACGGCAGCGATGTGGCCTGCTGGCTGCTGATGGCTTTAGCCAAAGGCAAAACCGCAGCAACTTATAATATAGGCGGCGATGAGGCCATCTCTTTAAAAGATTTGACCGACAAGATCACCGCCAACTTTCATAACAAGATAGATGTGCTGGTGAAATACTCTAAAGCCTATCCGGAGCAATCGTCGATATCTATACCCGATACTTCGGCCATTAAAAAAGATATCGGCGTAAAACAACAGATTGGCTTCGATGCCGCGTTGAAGAAGACCATTAATTGGTATAAGAAGTAGAGCAGCAAATTAGAATCAAGATATTAGATTCAAGAGACAAGAAAAAAAGTCCGTAAGGATATTTAAAAATAAAAAGAAATAGTACTAAAAACATTACCATGTTACCATACAAAAATATCGACGAAAGTATTCAAAGCCAGTTAGCGGCTGTCATCAAAAAAAACACTACGCGGGAGATTATCGCAGGTAAAAACTACATAGCGGTAACCGGCAAGGTGATGGATGAGGAGGATATTTTACATGGAGTTGATGCTGCCCTTGATGGCTGGCTTACGGCGGGCCGCTTTGCCAATTCATTCGAATACGAGTTTGCCAAATACTTTGGCGCACATAAAGCATTGCTGGTAAACTCCGGCTCATCGGCTAATTTGGTGGCATTCTACGCATTAACATCCACCAAACTCGGCGACCGTGCCGTAAAACCAGGCGACGAGGTAATCACCGTTGCAGCTGGTTTCCCTACCACGGTGAACCCCATGATACAGTTTGGCGCTATCCCGGTTTTCGTAGATGTAGATATCGCGACGCACAACGTGC
The DNA here is from genome assembly GCF_056406215.1 of Mucilaginibacter sp. P1_D10. NCBI lineage: Bacteria > Pseudomonadati > Bacteroidota > Sphingobacteriia > Sphingobacteriales > Sphingobacteriaceae > Mucilaginibacter > Mucilaginibacter sp. P1_D10. The sequence goes on from NZ_JBFUAP010000018.1 coordinate 65,170, forward strand.
TTGCTTCAGACATCGAAGCAGCGGTATCGCCAAAAACCAAGGCTATCATGATAGCGCACTCGCTGGGCAATCCGTTCGATCTGGATGAAGTAATGCGCGTGGCCAAAAAATACAACCTGTGGGTGGTGGAAGACGATTGCGATTCGTTAGGCGCAACCTACCGCGGGCAAAAAACCGGCACCTTTGGCGATATTTCGACATTTTCTTTTTACCCGGCGCACCACATTACCATGGGCGAAGGTGGCGCAGTGTTGATTAACAACCCCGAGCTGGCCAAAGTTGCCGAAAGTTTCCGTGATTGGGGCCGCGATTGCTATTGCGAGCCGGGAAAAGACAACACCTGTGGATGCCGTTTTTCGCAGCAGTTAGGCTCGTTGCCATATGGCTACGATCACAAATACACCTATTCGCACATTGGTTTCAACCTTAAGGTTACCGACATGCAGGCTGCCTTCGGCGTATCTCAGTTGAAAAAGGTTGATTACTTCGTTCAGCGCCGCCGCGAAAACTATAAGGCTCTGTATGAGCGCATGAAAGAGCTGGAAGAAATATTCATCCTGCCCGAGCCTACCAAACACAGCGACCCATCGTGGTTCGGTTTCTTGCTAACCCTTCGCGAAGGCGACGCCGCAGACAGGCACATGCTGGTGCAGCACCTGGAAGAAAAGATGATCGGTACGCGTCTGCTGTTCGGCGGCAACCTGTTGCGCCAGCCTGCTTATGCCAACATCAACCACCGTACGATAGGCAACCTGGCAAATACCGATACCATCATGAACCAATCTTTCTGGCTGGGCGTATGGCCGGGCCTGAACGAGAGCCATTACGATTATATATTGGATACTATAAAGGCATATATCAATAGTTAAGTGCTGGCATTTGTAAAAAAGGCCCTGAACAAGATTGGGGTCGACGGGGCTATTATATTCACGCTTTTATCGCGGGCGGTACAAGGTTTGGGAGGAGTGGGTTCGGTGGTGTTCATCGGCTTATTCCTCACAGGTAACGAGCGGGGGTACTTTTATACCTTTTCCAGCATCCTTGCTATACAGGTTTTTTTCGAGTTGGGACTTAGCGGTATCATCACCCAATATACCGCGCACGAATTTGCCCACCTTTCATGGGATGGGCACCACCTCTCTGGCGACGAATACTACCGCTCCAGGTTGTCGTCATTACTGCGGTTTTTTATCAAATGGTTCGGTGTGATCAGCATTGTTTTGTTCGTTATATTGCTGGTAGCGGGGTACCACTTTTTTTCGAGTTATAGTAATAACGATCATGTACAATGGCAGATGCCCTGGGTCATCCTGTGCCTGGCCACTTCGCTTAATTTATTCATAGACCCTATTCTTGCGTTTATAGACGGGCTTGGCGAGGTAAAGGATATGGCCAAAGTGCGCATGGTGCAAAAAACCACCAATGTTATCCTGCTGTTCATCTTTTTTATACTCGGGTTTAGGTTATATTCTGCGGCGCTTGCCTCAATGATATCCATTCTGATCAATTATTTCCAGATAATTTTTTCAACGAGGCGAATTAAGCTGGTTGCCATTTGGAAACAAAAAGGCGAGGCTACCATTAACTACATGACGGAGATATTTCCCTTCCAATGGCGCATAGCCCTGAGCTGGATAAGCGGTTATTTTATTTTCCAGTTATTCAACCCGGTGCTGTTCGCATTTTCTGGCAAAGTTGTGGCCGGGCAAATGGGCATGTCGCTGCAAATACTAAATGGGATCTCAAATCTTTCCATGAGCTGGATAACCACCAAGGTGCCTGTGTTTTCGTCGCTTATTGCACACAAAAAGTTCCATGAGCTTAATTCGCTGTTCAGCCGTACTTTAAAGAATCTCATGTCGGTAAACTTCTTCGGCATCATTGTATTTTACGCACTGTTGCTGTTGCTCAATTATCTTAATAACCCGTTCAGCGCGCGTTTTCTGCCCCTGGTGCCAATGGCCATGCTATGCGCAGTAACTATTGTTAACCAGTTGATATTTTCGTGGGCAACCTTTTTGAGGTGCCATAAGCAAGAGCCTTTTTTGGTTAACTCGATAGTAATAGGCGTACTTTGCGCCATTTCTACGCTATGTTTCGGTAAATATATAGGTATGATAGGCGTAGTAGCAGGGTATTCTTTTATCGCTTTTTTTATAAGCCTGCCATGGGCCTGGTACATTTTTAAAACAAAAACACAACTATGGCACAATTAACGCCAAAGCTAACTATTGCCATACCTACCTATAACAGGCCAAAGCAATTGCTCAACACCCTCACCAAACTGTTGCCGCAATTGAATAGCGATTGTTATTTATCTATTATAGATAACCATTCTGAAACGCCTGTAACCGAAACCACAGCTGAGATATTTGCCCGTTACCCTGAGGTAAATTATAAGATACACCGTAACCATATAAATATCGGGGGCGACTCCAACATCATCCGTTGTTTTGAATATTGCGACACCCCATGGCTTTGGACTGTTGGCGATGATGATGAAATTTTGCCGACTGCTATAGAGACCATTTTTGGCGATATGGAGGCATATCCGGATGTGGTAAGTATTAACTACTGCAGCCCGTCTGCAAACAGGCCAACACGGTCAAAAACAAGCGTAAATTATGGAAAAGAGGCGTTTTTGGCTAATACCGACTCTTTTGGCGCATTGATTTATATCAGTTGCAACATTTACCAAACCAAATACTTAACCGCTTATGGGCATTGGCTGGCAAACAACAATACCTATTCGTGCGTATCGCAATGGATAGTTTTATTTCAATCGCTCACCAGCGAAAGCCAAACGATATTTTCCGATAAGGCAGTGTGTACTAACCCTGTTATTACCACGGGTGGCGAAAGTGCCAATATTATGGTTATACAGGGTGTATCAACATTGCTTGATATGCGAATAAACTATCGCGAGAAACAGCTGCTTATAGATTGTTTTAAGCGTGATGTGTATAATTTTGTGTCGCCTGAGTCGTTGTTTCGTACCATAACGATGCAATATATATCAACAAAGGACAAGAATTACCTCTTTATTTTTAAACGGCTTTATTATACTTTTTACAGGTATCTTGGATTTAAAATAAGGTTAAAATATTTAGTATATTACAATATGCTTGCTTTAATGCCAAACTTTACGTTTAGGCTTATACGTAACCAATACCTTAAAATGAGGGGGATCGACCTGAATGCCTTTATTAAAAAATAACATCAGTGGTAGATAAGCTGATTATATTTCTTTCGCTAACTATATTTTTACTCGGCACCTATTTGGTATGGTTCGATAAGAAGAATATTTTCAACCATTTGCTAATTGGATTTTGCTTCATTGCTTATGTAATTCCGTCTTTTTTAATTGATTTTGATTTTTTTGCGAGCCCATCAACGGTTAGGCTATATGTTTTAATAAACCTTTGCGCATCAATTTCCTTCACCGCCGGCATAATATTAGGTTACAAATGGCGAAGCATACTTATTGTAGATAGCGTGATGAAGTTTTCGATAGTAGAGAATGCCATGGAATCGGATGCTTTTGAAACCAAGGTACTGCGCTTGTCTAAAGTATTCTATATAGGCAGCCTTATTGTGCTGGTGTTATGCTTTATATATATGGGTTATATTCCCATGTTTGCAGACGACCCATACTCCGCCAAACAATTTAAGGGCGTTTATAACGCCCGTTATCAGCCGGTAGCCTTGTTTTATCGCACAGCCAAGCAATTTATCCAGTTTTTAATGCCGTTTTTCTTCATCGATTTTATCATGAAAAAACGACTGAATAGCTTCCTGCTGATATTTATAGGGTTAGTACTAATCTTTGTTACCCTAAGCCGGTCTGAAACCATTGGGGGCATTTTGCTTACATTATCCATTATAGTGTCGTTAAAAAAAGGCCGTACCTTTTTCTTTTTCTATCTCTTGTTCTTGATACTTGTATTTTCAGTTGGTAGTAGTTTCTGGACCATTGCTGCCTACTACTTTCCGGATACATTTACCAATTTATCGGGCGAGGGCCTAACAACCGCCGAGATAATAGCCTCAGGTGCACCGGATATTGTAGATCAGTTAAGCTTTATGGAAGCCTTTGTAAAGAACCATGTAGACTTTACATATGGCCTAACTTTTTTGGGAGGTCTAATCCCTTTTAATTTTAAATACAACACCTCTGCCTGGACACTGATGGTGTTAAATGATACTAATGACATATCGGAGATCGCGTCAGGTGGCTTGCGGCTGCCTGTCTCTTTATGGGGCTATGTAAACTTTGGGTGGATTGGGGTTGTTTTGTTGCCGTTTTTTTCGGCATTTTTTACAGGGTACCTGATCAAGAAAATTAAACGTTTTGTAAACCGCCTAAAGGCCAATTACAAAGGATATTTCGTTTTTTATTATTTGGCATTTATATACATTAATATCGGGTACATTTTTACGGACTTTTACCGTATCTCAATTTATTCTTTTCCTGCTTTCATTTTTTATGGATTGGTAATTTATTTCGTAAAGCCAAAAAAAATCAAAGCTGGTAATATTAACGTAGCAACTGAAAATAACGCTTAAGAAATTATTAGTATGCCAAAATTTGATGATTCTAAGCTAAGAAAGCTAAAAATAATAGACCGTTTTTTTAAGGCCATCTATTTTTTTCCTAAGAATAAAAAAGCGTATCCCGCGCCTCAGCCGGAAATCGTTAAGGAAATAGTAATTATAGGTTTTATGATGATTGGAGATACCATTATGAGTATCCCTTCGCTGCGTGTGTTAAAAAGGAATTTTCCCAACGCCAATATCACGTTGGTTGGTGGTAAACATGTAGAAATCATCCTAAAAAATCAAAGCCTTATTGATAATTTTGTTACTGTTAAAGTGCCTTGGCTGACGGCTGACTATTCATTAAAAAACGTTCTTCATTTTTTTTGCAGCCTCCGTATTATCAACCGTAAAAAGTATGACCTGAGCATAGATTTCAGGGGTGATTGGCGCAGTATTTTTTATGTGAACTTTATCCAATCGGTACGGAAGGTTAGTTTTAACTACACAGGAGGCGAATATATGCTTACCGATGCAGTAGCACCCAACCCCTTTATTGAGCATTACATCGAAGAGTGGCTTTACTTGCTGAGCATGATAGGGTGTAGCTATACTGATGAAGATAAACTGCCCGTTTTGCAGTTAAGCCAGGGCGATACGGCATTTATAAATAATTACAAATCTGCAAACAATTTGCATGGCAGGTTTGTAATAGGTATCCACCCGGGCGCAAGCCAGGAGGTGAAAAAATGGGATGAAAATAATTATGGCGAATTAATTATAAAGTTAGCGAAGACCTATGCAGATGCCATCTTTATAATTTTTGAAGGCCCCAACGAAAGAGAAACCGTTGTAAAGTTGCAGAATATACTTACTGCTAACCCGGTGGATTTTATTCATGTAAATACAGGACTGCACGATTATACTTTAATAATAAGCTTGTGCAACCTCGTGGTTTGTAACGATAGCGGTGCTGCCCATATTGCAGGGGCATTTAAAGTGCCAACGGTGGTTATTTTTGGTAATGTAGACCCCAAATTTGTAACGCCTTATGGTGCAGAAATTAAAAAAATAATATCACACACAATGGAATGTAAGCCATGTCATCAAAGTTATTGTAAATTTGGCCACAATTTGTGCATCAAAAGTGTTAGTGTTGATGAAGTGCATAAGCCGGCAGTCGATATTATTAATAGCCTAAAATTAGCTTAAACCATCTCCGTCATCATTTTGAAATACCTCAAATACATATACCCTTACCTTAAAACGCTGCTATTTTATAAGCCATTCTTTAAAAAGTCGGGTAAGCAGATCGTCATTTTCAGCCCAATAAAAATCACGCCCAAATTTATGTTAATGGGCGATAGAATTGCTATCTGGAACCATGCCAGGATAGAGGGGATATCCGAATATGAGGGCGTTAAATTCAGTCCTGCTATCATTATAAATGATGGGGTTACCATTCAGCAAAACCTTCATTTAACCTGCGCAAAAAAAGTCGAGATCGGTAAAAACACAGCCATAGCGGCTAATGTTACTATAACCGATATTAACCACGGTTACGAACGGATAGATATGCCGCCCGAGCGACAACCGATAGAAGTTACTGATGTAAGCATTGGCGACGATTGTAAGATTTATAATAACGTAGTGATACTACCGGGCAGCAAATTAGGTAAGCACAATATAGTTGGTGCCAATTCGATAGTCAGGGGAACTTTCCCCGAATATTGTGTGATAGCGGGCACCCCGGCAAAAATCATTAAAAGATACAATCCCGAAACTTCGGTTTGGGAGAAAACAGACGCAAAAGGCAATTTTACCAAATGAATATACTAATTACCGGTGGGGCAGGTTTTATCGGCTCAAACCTCGCATTGAAACTTATCTTAAAAGGACATACTCTTACCATTCTTGATAACCTGTCGAAACAAATCCACGGCGAAAACCCCGAGGAAGAATCTCCGCTATACAAATCAATAGCCGATAACGTTAAATTTATAAAAGGCACTGTAGAATCTGAAGCCGACCTAGTGGAAGCTATAGCCGGCCAGGACGTAATAGTCCATCTTGCTGCAGAAACCGGGACCGGCCAGTCTATGTATCAAATAAAACGCTACACTGATGTAAATATTGGAGGCACTGCTTTATTGCTGGATATTTTGGCAAACAACCCTCATCAGGTAAAAAAAATAGTTATTGCTTCCTCGCGTTCTATTTACGGCGAGGGTAAATACCTGAGCGGAGAACTTGGCTACGTTTACCCAAAACACCGTACCGACGATTACATGCAGGCAGGCGATTTTGAAGTAAAATACCCCGGTTGCGAAAAATCGCTGCAATTGGTTGCCACTGATGAAGATTCGAAAATCCACCCGTCATCGGTGTATGGCATCACCAAGCAAAACCAGGAACAAATGATCATGACGGTGTGCCCAACTATAGGCATTGCACCGGTTGCGTTCCGTTACCAAAACGTTTACGGCCCGGGGCAGTCGCTGTCAAATCCATACACCGGCATCCTTTCGATCTTCTCTACCCGTATCAAAAACGATAAGGACATCAACGTATTTGAAGACGGCAAAGAAACCCGCGACTTCGTGTTTATAGATGACGTGGTTGATGCTACCATTTTAGGTATAGAAAAAGAGGAAGCCAATAACCAGGTATTCAACGTGGGTACAGGCATTGCTATAGAGGTAAACACCGTGGTAGAAGAACTGATGGCCAACTACGGCCGCACCGTGCCGGTTACCATATCAGGTAACTACCGTTTAGGCGATATAAGGCATAACTATGCCGACCTCACCAAAATTAAATCCGTATTAGGCTTTGAGCCTAAGGTTGATTTTAAAACAGGGATAGCTAAATTTGCCGCATGGGTAAACACCCAGGAAATAAAAACCGACAAGTACCAACAGTCGTTACAGGAAATGAAGGATAAAGGCTTATTTAAATAATGGTAGCCGCTACCCAAAACGTACTTTTTATCGGCCCCCGGTTTTTTGGATACGAAGTATCTATCTGCGAAGCGCTGGAGGCCAACGGCTACGGGGTGGATTTCTTCGACGAACGTACGTCGAATAATTCGCTGATGAAGGCCGTTTTCAGGGTGAAGAAAAGCTTGTTGACAACAATCGTAGAGAAGTACTACAAGGATATAACCCGGCAGATAAAAGATAAAAAGTACGATTTCTTTTTCCTGATAAAAGGGGAGGTGGTACCGCAAAGCTTTATTGTCGATTTTAAAAAGAACAACCCTGCGGCGAAGCTGATTTATTACACCTACGATTCTATCAACAACAATAACAAGAACTCGGTATATATTTTAAAGCACTTTGACAAATGCTTCAGTTTCGACTTTAAAGACGTTGCCGCTAACCCGGTGCTGAAGTTAAAGCACCTGTTTTATACAAACGAATACAAAGCGCAAACAAAGGCATCGGATAAGCGTAGGTACACCATGTCGTTCGTCGGCACGCTGCATTCCAACCGCTATTCGGTAATAAAGGCCTTGTTTGCCAACTTTAGCGATACATTCGTGTTCTTCTTTTCGCCTGCCAAATGGTTTTTTTGGTTCGAGAAAACATTCAAGAGCTATTATAAAAAAATCCAGTGGAGCGATGTAAGCTTCAACAAACTTACGCAGCAGGATGTAGCGGAGATATTCGGCGAATCTAAAAGCGTGCTGGATATCCAGCGCTTTGGGCAAAGCGGCTTAACAATGCGTACTTTTGAGGTACTGGCAGCAGGGGCAATTTTGGTAACTACAAATACCTCCATCCGTCAGGCTGAGTTTTTTGATCCGAACCACATTGTGGTAGTTGATGATATTAACGATGTGAAGAACGTTGAAGAAATAAAAAGTAAAACCGCGGCGTTAAAAGGCAGCATTTTAACAACCAATCCGGCGTTCGACAAGTACTTCGTAAATAACTGGGTTAAAGAATTTTTTGAATAAAAGATCGTATAACGGGATGAGTGGTCGTCCTTTAAACAAAAACATGGATTTTGATATTAAAGAAGGTTTAAAGATACTGGTGATAGGCGACCTGATGGTTGACCATTATATATACGGCAATTGCAACCGCATTTCCCCGGAGGCACCCGTGCCCGTGGTAGAGATTACCAAAGAAACCTACACCCTTGGCGGCGCAGGCAACGTGTTGGAGAACCTGATTACCTTTGGCTGCCAAACTGATATTGTTGCCGTTGTTGGCGATGATGAAAATGCATCGATAGTGTTTGATGAGCTGGCATCTAACAACATCAACGGGGATGGCGTTATAAAAGATGCCGGGCGCTGCACCATCATGAAATCGAGGGTGTTGGTTACCAACCACCAGTTAATCCGTCTGGATAGGGAGATAACCAAGCCACTACAACCAGCAATAGAACAACAGATATTCGCTTATCTCAAGCAGTACATCAGCAACTACGATATTGTTCTAATATCCGATTATAACAAAGGCTTGCTTACTCCGGCTTTGCTAAACGGCATTTTAACAACCTGCCGCGAACTGGGTATCCAAACCATTGTTGACCCTAAAGGGCAGGATTTCTCCAAATACAAAGGCGTAAACGCTATAAAACCTAACCGTAAAGAGGCGGTGATTGCCTCGGGCATCAATATTACCGATACCGAAAGCCTTACCGCTGCCTGTATTAAAATACAGGAGATAACCGAGTGCGACAGCGTAATCATCACCATGTCTGAAGATGGGATTGCCATGTACAACAATGGTAACCTTGAAATCATCCCAACTAAAGCATTGGATGTAGTGGATGTTACCGGTGCGGGCGATACCGTATTGGCCTCGCTCGGTGTGGCTTTAGCATCTGGCAATACTTTATATAACGCCTGCGATTTTGCCAACCACGCAGCAGCCGTGGTAGTAAACAAAGTAGGCAGCGCAACAGCAACGCTGGCCGAAGTGAAAGAAAAATTTGAAGATTAATTTATATAAAATGGATAGTAATTCTGCCATTATAGTAACAGGCGCCGCAGGCTTCATAGGCTCGTGCATGGTGCAGTACTTAAACCAAAATGGCTTTACCAACCTTATTTTGGTTGATGATTTTGATACCCCTGCAAAGCGCAGCAACTGGGAATCGAAAAAATATTCGGAATTGATAGATAGGGAAGAGTTGTTTAACTGGCTGGGCCAGTACGAAGGCAAAATAGCCGCTATCATCCACCTCGGCGCGCGTACCGATACTACCGAGTTTGATTACTCGGTGCATCAAAAACTCAACGTAGATTACTCTACCGATGTTTGGAATTATTGTACCGCGAACCAAGTGCCGTTGATTTACGCTTCCTCGGCTGCCACCTATGGCGCCGGCGAACTGGGGTACAATGATAACCACGAGGTAGTAGGGGAGCTGAAACCTTTGAACCCATACGGCATCAGCAAAAACGAGTTTGATAAATGGGCCTTGAAGCAGGATGCGCAACCGCCGGCCTGGGCCGGGCTCAAGTTCTTCAAYRTMTACGGCCCYAACGAATACCATAAGGCCCGGATGGCCAGCGTAATTTGGCATTCATTCAATCAAATCAATAAAGACGGTGTGGTAAAACTTTTTAAAAGCCACCGCGACGATTTTGAAGATGGGCAGCAACTACGCGATTTTGTGTACGTGAAAGATTTGCTGAAGGTAATGCACTGGATGATGGTAAGCATGGTAGATGGCGCATGGCCTGCCAAACAAAACGGGCTTTACAACCTGGGCACCGGCGAAGCACGAAGCTTTTACGACCTGGTTGCCGCCACCTTTAACGGGCTGGATAAAGAAACCGTGGTAGAGTTTATAGATATGCCGATTGATATCCGCGACAAGTACCAGTATTTTACCGAGGCTAACATGAAAAAATTGCACGCAGCGGGCTACAGTGATAAGTTCTACACGCTGGAAGAAGGCGTAGACGATTACGTAAGAAACTATTTATCAAAACAAGCATTTTATTAACATGGAACAATACATCACCTCGCTTTTTGATGAACACATAACAGTTGCAAAAAAAACGCTGGCAACTCTCAAGGGCGATATTGCAAAGGTCTGCGAAATAGTGGTTACCTGCAGCAAAAGCGGCAAAAAGGTACTGCTCTTTGGCAATGGCGGCAGTGCGGCTGATGCGCAGCATATAGCTGCTGAGTTTATAGGCAGGTACGTAAAGGAAAGGCGTTCCTTACCGGCTATAGCCCTCACTACTGATACCTCGGCCCTAACCGCGATCAGCAACGATTACGGGTACGATCGCGTGTTTGAGCGGCAGGTTGAAGGCCTTGCCGTTGCCGGCGATGTATTGATTGGCTTATCTACCAGCGGCAATAGCCCCAATGTGGTAAAAGCGCTTGTGGCTGGTAAAGCAGCAGGCTGCATCACCATCGGCTTATCCGGCCGCGAGGGCGGCAAAATGAACGATTGCTGCGACGTAAACATCGTTGTCCCATCAGAAATTACGGCCAATATCCAGGAAATGCACATTCTCATAGGGCATATTATCTGTGGCGCGGTGGATGATGCTTTTTAACCCGGCACATAATATTCTGCATTAGCAAAGTATCGCGGCCCAATTATATCGTAGAGTATTCCTCGTTAAGATTTTGGCATTGTTTTGGTAATAATATTGTTAACAAACACCTGCCATGCGGGTTTTCGTTGTAAAAAACGTACTTTTGCCACATCTTACCGGATAAACATATGACAACACGATACTCTAAGCACTTGCCGGGTTTTGTATTCCTAAGTGACTTGCTATTGTTGAATCTTGCGTTGTACAATTCGCATTTTTTTATATTCGGCTCGTTCATTCCACAAAGCAATTCGCTTACTTTCATATTGTTGGTAAACATTGCATGGGTAATCGTTTCTGCTTTATCAAGAAGTTTTTATGTGTTCAGGCCTCTGCAGCTTAGGGATAACATCAATAAGTTCCTGCTCACGCTGATATATCACCTGCTGTGTGTTTTTGCTATTATTTATTTCTTTAAGATATTCGATATCTCGCGCTCCGAGGTAATGCTCAGCTATAGTTTCTTTTTTGTATTTGTAGTGATACAAAGGTCGGCACTGTTCTTTTTTCTGGACTATATCCGTAAAAAAGGATACAATCATCGCCAGATCATCATCATAGGCGACAAGAATATTTCAGAGCGCCTGGTGAAATCTTTTTCGCAGCACCCCGAGTATGGTTACGACCTGAGCGACTTTATTTCCGACGACGAAATAGCAGCTATGTCTGAAGACGAACTGATACGTGGGCTGGTAGAAAAGGCGCCTAACGAAATATTTGTTTGCTATAAACAAATGAACCCCGAGCTGTTGAACAGGCTCGTGAAAATGGGGGATGCCTACCTGATTAAGATTAAGGTTGTATCAGATTTGATACTGGGCAACAATTACGCTCACCTTATCAACTACGATAACGTACCCGTACTGCACCTGAATTCGCACCCCGAGATTGGCTTGAAGATACAGATACTAAAAAGAGGGTTCGATGTCTTATTCTCGTCTATAGTGATGGTAGCCGGTGCACCCGTGTTCGTGATGCTTTGCATTGTTACCAAGCTTACCTCTAAGGGCCCTGCGTTTTTTCGCCAGGAACGTATCGGGAAAAACGAGAAACCGTTTTACATCTACAAATTCCGCAGCATGCTTGTAAACGCAGAATTGGCCGGTCCGCAGCTTTCTAAAGATAACGACCCACGCATAACCAAATGGGGTATGATGATGCGCCGCACCCGTTTAGATGAGCTGCCGCAGTTTTGGAACGTACTGAAGGGAGATATGTCGGTAGTGGGCCCGCGCCCCGAACGCCAGTATTACATAGAGCAAATTGTTGAGAAAACGCCAAGCTATAAAAAGCTGCTCCGCGTAAAACCGGGGTTGACATCGATAGGCCAGGTACACTACGGCTATGCAGAAAACGTGGATCAGATGTGCGACCGCATGCGTTATGATTTGCTTTACCTGCAAAACATCAGCCTTAACTCTGATCTGAACATCATCCTGAAAACAGTTAAGGTAATGGTACAGGGGAAAGGCAAGTAAGCAATGCCCGTGCACCACGACCAATTAGGAAGGGCGGTTAATATCCCGCGGTCGCCGAAAAGAATAATATCTATAGTTCCGTCTCAAACGGAACTTTTGTTTTTTCTGGGCCTGGAGGCCGAAGTGGTGGGCATCACTAAATTCTGCGTTCACCCTGCCGGGGAAATAAAAGGCAAAACTAAAGTGGGCGGCACCAAACAGTTGGATTTTGGGGCCATTCACGCCCTGAAGCCAGATCTTATCATAGCCAACAAAGAAGAAAACCAACAAAGCCAGGTAGAGGAGTTGATGATGCAGTACCCCGTTTGGGTGAGCGATATTGACGATTTGCCCACCGCGTTACAAATGATTAAAGGTGTGGGAAAGATAACCGGCAGGACGAAAGAGGCAGTACAGTTAACCGATAAGATAAGGCATGAATTTATCACATTAGTAAAGCCGGTTATTACGCTCAACGTGGCTTATTTCATTTGGCGGAAACCTTATATGGTGGCTGGCAGTGGTACTTTTATAGATGACATGCTACAGTTTTGCGGCCTTATTAATGTATTTGCGCCATCGCGTTACCCGCAGGTAGCCAATCACGAATTGGTCGCAGCTGCTCCCCAGCTTGTATTGCTTTCCTCAGAACCATATCCTTTTGCCCAAAAACACGTTGCAGAAATACAAGCATTGCTGCCCAATGCCACGATAATATTAGTAGATGGCGAAATGTTTTCCTGGTATGGCAGCCGTTTGCTGCAAGCCCCTGCCTATTTTAAGGCTTTGCTAGAAACCATTGCTTAAATTAATCGCAATATAATGAGGGAGATAGCTAAAAATATCAAATACTGTTTTATTATTAAGCATTAAAAGCTATCTTTGCCCACTCTAAAAAACCAAATGCGGAAGTGGCGTAATTGGTAGCCGCACCAGACTTAGGATCTGGCGCCGCGAGGCGTGGGGGTTCGAGTCCCTTCTTCCGCACAAACGGGAATAGTTAGAACACTATTCCCGTTTTTTGTTATAGCCTCGTTCCTAGCTATTTGTATTTTGCGATTTCTTAAAAATTATCTAATTAGCAATGTTTTACAGAACGGGTTAGTGGGACTGGAACACCTAAAATATCCCACTTACACGTTTAAACTAGGTTTTATGTGATTGAATTGTTGTTTCTCGAATGATTGTTTCTGTTATTAGTTCGGCAACTAAATTCAATAGTTTAATTTCTTTTGGATTTAATTTTGGATCGCTTTCAATGATCTTTTTCATTTTGTAACATTATAGATTAAGTTGGCTCCAAAATAGTTAGATCAGTCTATTTTGTTTTATAGCACCTTGAGTAAAAAATGAATGTTGCGAATAATATGGCAGGATCTAATTATTGTCCATTCATATATCAAATACTCATCATCAATAGAAATGTATAGAAAGAAAGTGATTTTTTTCGGAGAAATTTACATAACCTTAGACGTATTAGCCAGTTACTTCTTGCAATGATTTTTGAATTTACAACAGCCCCGGGTTTTGACTTTATAACACTGTTTTCAAAACAGATCAATGCGCCTGTAAGGGATAATGTATTGGAAATCCCCAAGACACTTGGAGAAGGTTATGTACGTAAAGTTGGCTTTGGGGACGATTTTAAATTAACGATCCACCGTTATATATTGAACGACGATCTGATCGTTAAACGTAATCCGGCTGCAATAGCTAATGATGTCCGTACCATTTTCTTTTATAATGACAGGGAAGATCTTGAAGTTAAATTTCATAATGATGCAAACATACCAGGCTCACAAAAAAATGATTCTTCCATACTGCTGTCATCAAATGATTTGCGCACGGAAATCCGTTTTCCTGCCGGCAGCAATATTCAATACGTAGTAGTAGGCATTACTGCTAACAGATTACGCTCAGTTCTGTCTATTGAAAACCCCAATGGTACCTTAAAAACCATCATTGCGGAAAACGCATCCTTTCTCTTTTTCGAGAGTTTGGATGCTGAAATGCAATTGCTGCTTAAAAATATTGTCTCTGTCGACATGAATAACTCCCTGAATAATTTCTATGTACAAATTAAGGTACAAGAACTGATGTACCTGCTTTTTAGTAAGCTGTCGCTCAGGGAGCATACCACTTTTAAGAATATAAATAGTAATGATGCGGAGAAACTTTTGGTCATTCGCAACGAAATATTGAGTGATCTGAGTACACCGCCGGTTTTAAGTGAATTAGCTATAGTCGCTTCGATGAGCGGGACGAAACTTAAGCAGCTTTTTAAGCAAACATTTGGAGATACAATCTATAATTATTATCAAAAGGCAAGAATGGAGGAGGCCGCTTTTCTATTAAAACGAGCCAAACATTCCGTTTCTGAGGTTGGTTATGAGTTGGGATTTTCAAACCTTAGCCACTTCAGCAGATTATTCGCGAAGCAGTATGGCATTACCCCAAAGAAATTCTCCTACACTTCATAAAGCTTCTTGTCTTTCTTATTAAATGCCGTTTGCCGGATAGGACTATTCTTGTGTCTTTTTTGGTTATTTTACCCATTTGTCTACATCTACATTTGTCATATAATTAAATATGACAAATGTAAAAGATAATGAAAGCAATACAATATAAGGCATTCGGCAGTTCCGATGTTATAGAGGTGACAGAAATCCTTCAGCCTAAAATTAACAAAGAAAACCAGGTTTTAATTCAAGTTAAGGCAGCCAGCGTAAATCCTTTGGATATCAAATTACGCAGTGGCATTATGCAACATATCCGTCCTGTTAGTTTGCCTTTTGTACCAGGTGCGGATGTAGCAGGTATTGTTGTTGCTACAGGAAAAAAGGTAACTCAATTTAAATCAGGCGACGAGGTGATCGCTGTGACTTCGACAGGCGGGTATGTTGAGTACGCGTTGGTAAACGAGAGCCACGTGGCCATAAAACCCATCAATACCTCCTTTGAAGAAGCAACCTCTCTGGTGGTTAATATCGGCACCGCTCAATCGGTATTATTTAACGAGGGGAAATTAGCGAAAGATCAGAAAGTTTTAATTCAGGGAGCTGCGGGAGCAACAGGCGCAACTATGGTGCAGATGGCAAAAAATGCCGGAGCCTATGTTATAGCTACGGCATCCGGACGAGGCATAGCCTTAGTGAAAAGCCTCGGTGCAGATGAAGCAATAGATTATAAATCGCAAGACGCTACGGTACTGGTTAAGGATGTTGACCTGGTGGCAGATTGTGCCGGCGGCGAATCTCAAAATAAACTTTTTGAAGTATTAAGGCCCGGAGGTAAATTATTCAGCATAGCAACTTCACCATCTACAGAATTGGCAGAAAAGTACCAGGTTGATGCACGGTTTATTCGGTCTAATATATCAGGGAATAGTTTGACCGCTGGTTTGGTTTTGGTTAATGAAGGAAAACTCCGTCCCATCGTTTCAAAAACTTTCCAATTAGAGGATGCCGCACAAGCCCAGGATTTTGTGTCGGCTGGTGGGGTCAACGGAAAAGTTGTTCTTGTGGTCGCTCAACAGCAGAATTGATCGCTGAGCTGATCTAAAGAAACATTTTCCAAATCAAACAATACAATTTACGGATATTAATAAGATAAAAAAGAAATCATGAAACTATTAGAAAAAGTAATATTAGGAAAAGAAACATTGAAGAACGCCATCGCGATGGCGCCAATGACACGCAGCCGGGCTAACAGCGAAGGGGTTGTATCAGTCCCGACCGTATTATACTATGCGCAACGTGCCAGTGCGGGGCTCATCGTTACAGAAGCCATCAACATCTCAAAACAGGCGTTGGGTAGCCCCCTGACACCCGGCCTGTACAGCCCGGAGCAAATTGATGCCTGGAAGACGGTGACAAAATCTGTTCATGCACAAGGAGGCGTAATCTATGCGCAGCTTTGGCATACCGGACGCGTTGGGCATTCAGTGGATCGAAAAGGGAAACTTCCGGTTGCGCCGTCGGCGATCGGAATAAAAGGGCAGCAGCATTTCACCTCCCAGGGAATGAAAGATTACGAAACGCCTCAGGAATTAACTATCGAAGAGATTAAACAAATCGTTAAGGATTATGGCCAGGCTGCCCGGAATGCTATCGCAGCTGGTTTTGACGGTATCGAATTACATGCTGCATTTGGGTATTTGCCTAACCAATTTTTATCGGAAAGTGCAAACCTCCGGACTGATGAGTATGGCGGCAGCATTGAGAAAAGGAACCGCTTCGTGCTGGAAGTTATGCAGGAACTGGTTGAAGCGTCGGGAAGCGACAAAGTTGGCATTAAGCTATCGCCAACTGTCTATTATAACAATATAGAAAACAGTGATCCTGTTGCTCAATTCAAACCTTTGATCGAAAGATTGAATGAATTACCACTGGCCTATATTCATCTGATGAATGGCTTGTTCCCTTTGGATAGTTATCCTCACTATCCTAAGAATGCTATAGAAACATTCGGTAGTATAAGTCAACACCTGGTCATCGCCAATGGCGGGTTCAATAAAGATAGCGGGGAGGCAGAACTGGAAAAGGGTATCGCTAAAATAATCGCTTACGGCAGCTTATTTCTGGCTAACCCTGATCTGCCAAAGCGGTTCGAACTGGATGCAGCGTTCAATACCATAGAACAAGCTACCATGTATGGTGGAGGGGAAAAAGGTTATATCGATTATCCATTTTTAGAAAGTTGATATTAAATAGTCTTTAATTAGACGCAACTTTAAAAAAGTGTAAAAGAGAAACAACAACGTGCTGTTAGAATCTCGGCCCAAGGTCTTACACGGTATGCGTCCTTTTAGTATTTAAGTTGATCAATAAAGTCGGGAGCGAGATATCATAAAAAGTCAAAACTGTAGCCGCCAATTGTCAACTGGAATGGTTATGCGTTAAAATCGCAGTTGCCCGAAAGGGGCTTTTGCGATAAACTTTGAGAATTTCACTAAGCTTTCGGTAAACCGGATTGCGCTTAAATCTAACTACTCGCACTTTTTCCATGACTTTTTTCACCATCTTTAATTGACGGAATTACAAGCAGAATAACTTCTGATTTTTCCGATACAGTCCCACATACCGCACTGTTCCCAAAAGCAACCCAAAAGGTTGCTTTTGGTGTTTTTAGGCACAATCAGACTCTTTTTTTTGCGAATTAAGTAAGATCCTTACCGGATCAAGATAAGGATATGATTGTGCTGCAATTCATATTTACAGTTCGGTGCCTGGTCTTTTATAGCCTGCAAAGCCACAAATTCTATAATCTTGTCGCGTTCTGTTAAATTAAGGTTTGTTTTTGTAACCCATTCTTCAATCAGCGGCACATGGATTATGGCAACGCAGTCGCTACCACCAAACTCAAAAAAAAACCTCAACTCATGTTCGCCGCATTTATAAACAACATAGCCGCAAGGTCCCTGGTTGGTGTACTCTAATTTTGGTTGTGTATCCTCTTTCATTGTGTATTCCAAATCCGCCTTACTCTGTTTACAGATAATTTAAGGAGGCTGCTGTATTTAAAACAGCGATGGATTGCCGCCCAGCTTTATCCTGCCCAAATGCTTGTAGGCAGCTTCGGTTGCTTCGCGGCCGCGCGCGGTGCGCATCAAAAAGCCCTCCTGTATCAAAAAGGGTTCGTAAACTTCTTCTATCGTGCCTTCTTCTTCGCCAACAGCCGTAGCAATGGTTTTAAGGCCCACAGGGCCGCCTTTGAACTTATCTATGATAGTTGTAAGGATCCTGTTATCCATCTCGTCCAGCCCGTGCTCATCCACGTTAAGGGCATTCAAGGCATATTTGGCAATAGCGGTATCTATGTTCCCATCGCCTTTTATTTGCGCAAAATCACGCGTGCGGCGCAGCAAAGCATTGGCTATTCGCGGCGTACCGCGACTACGACGGGCAATTTCATAAGCACCCTCATCGCTGATAGGCGTTTTTAAGATGGATGAGGAACGAAGCACGATGGTGGTAAGCAGTTTTGCATCATAATACTCCAGCCGGGCGTTTATGCCGAAACGTGCGCGTAGCGGGGCCGTAAGCAAGCCTGAACGGGTTGTTGCGCCAACCAGTGTGAACGGGTTTAAGGAAATCTGCACTGAGCGTGCATTAGGGCCGCTCTCCAGCATAATATCTATCTTGAAATCCTCCATGGCCGAGTAGAGGTATTCTTCTACCAGCGGGCTTAAACGGTGTATCTCGTCGATGAAAAGGATGTCGCCGGTTTCGAGGTTGGTGAGCAAGCCTGCGAGGTCGCCCGGTTTATCCAGCACGGGGCCCGATGTTATTTTGATGCCTACGCCCATTTCGTTGGCTACGATGTGCGATAGGGTGGTTTTGCCTAATCCCGGCGGGCCGTGCAGCAGCACGTGGTCAAGCGCCTCGCCACGTTGGCGGGCTGCCTGCACAAATATTTTTAAGTTGGCTAATATCTTATGTTGTCCGGTAAAATCCTCGAAAGCCTGTGGGCGCAATACTTTTTCTATATCGCGTTCGGCAGGGGAGAGGCGCTCACGGTCGGGGTCGAGATTTTCGTTCATTGCCAACGAAATTAGTATTTTTTTGGAAGATATGAGATTTTAGATGTTAGATTTGAGACAAGAATATCAGGAACCCTCTTCTATCTCACATCTAAAATCTCATATCTCAAATCTATCCCTCGGGGTACTTCCGGAAAATACTGTTGATTTTCATCTGCAGCACGCCGAATACTGCTTCCTTGAATATCCCTTTCGACATTTTGGAGGTGCCGGCGGTTCGGTCGGTAAAGATGATAGGAATCTCTTTTATACGGAAACCATGCTTTATGGTAGTGAATTTCATCTCTATCTGGAAAGCGTAGCCTACGAATTTCACTTTATCGAGTGCTATGGTTTCCAGTACCTTACGCCTGTAACACATAAAGCCTGCTGTGGAATCCTGGATATCGATGCCGGTGATGAAACGCACATAAACCGAAGCAAAGTAACTCATCAACACCCTGCTCATTGGCCAATTTACTACGTTTACGCCTTTGATATAGCGTGAACCGATAACCGCGTCGTTATCATCTATGCAAGCCTGGCGCAGTCTCAGCAAATCATCCGGGTTGTGCGAAAAATCGGCATCCATCTCAAAAATATAATCGTAATGGCTTGCAATGGCCCATTTAAAACCATGGATGTACGCGGTGCCTAAACCAAGTTTACCGGCCCTCTCTATCAGGAAGAGTTTTTCTCCATAATCGCGCTGCAGCGACTTCACTATTTTGGCCGTACCATCAGGCGAACCGTCGTCGATGATAAGCAGGTGGAAGTCGTGCACCAACGAAAACACCTTGTGGATCATCCGCTCGATGTTTTCCTTTTCGTTATAAGTTGGTATAATTACTATACTATCAGGCACTTATCGTTTTTTTGGAATGGGGGTAAATGTCGGGACTAAAATAGCCCATTTTAATTTGCAACAAAATAAAAAAACAGGAAAGCTATCGCAATCCTGTAATTGTAAGGTAATATTTTTTTTATAGATTATTTGTATCAGCAATAACCTCGTTAGCAATATATGGGTCGGTAATGTAATTCCTTTCTTTAAGGCGCGACGAAACGATAAGGAATGCGATGATAAACACCGTGATAAAAGCCACGAAAAACCATTCGTAATTGGCTCCCTTAAGGTTTTTCGCCCACCAGCCGCCATCTTCAATAAGCCCGTTAACCACAGCGGTAATCAAATTGCCAAACGAAACAACCAGGAACCAAATGCCCGACATGGTGCTCTTCATCGATTTTGGCGAATGGGTGTAAGCATACTCTAAACCTGTAATGGATACCAGCACTTCTGCCGCCGATAATATTAAAAACGCCAATACCTGCCACCACATTGATGGGTGGCCTCCGTTATCGATGCTTACATGCGTAAACCCTATCACCACAAACGATAGGGCCGTTAAAACTAAACCGGTACCCAACCTGCGCAATGGTGTTGTCTTTAATCCTATTTTGTCAAACCAGGGGTAAACTACATAGTTGAAAAGCGGTATAAATAACAACAGGAAAATAGTATTAAATGTAGACATAGACCCCGGCTCTACAATAAACGATGTGAAACCGAGGTTGATGTTCCGGTCCATTTTTTCGGCATAAAGCGTCCATTCTGAAAGGCATTGATCCCAAACAGCCCAAAACGCCAGTGCAAAAAAGAAAACCGAAATTACACGGTACACCGCCTTAACGCCCTCTACACGTTCGGGGTCGTATTTGCCCTTGGCGATATCAAGCAACGATTGGCCTGGTTTCCGCTTGCTTAGGTTAGTTAACGCATACCAGGTAATAAACACCAGGTTGTTGCGGTTTACACCTTGTGGAGGCACTTTTACGTACTTTTTGCGGCCCATAAAAAATATCACGGTTGCCAGGGCCATTAATATACCGGGGACACCGAAAGCCCATTTAGCGCCATAGTATTTGTAAATGGTGGGGATAGCAATTGTTGACAACATGGAACCAGCGTTGATACTGAAATAGAACCAGCCGTAAACTTTAGAAAGCAAATCCTGGTTGCTGGCATCGAACTGATCGCCCACGTTGGCAGAAACACAGGATTTAATGCCACCCGCGCCGATAGCCACAACCAGCATACCTATTTCGAAACCACCCAGGCTGGTATCGAACATAGAAAGCAAAAGATGCCCCAGGCAATAAACTACGGATATATACAGGATGAGCTTATACTTGCCCGTAAACCAGTCGGCCACCATGCCGCCTACAAATGGTAAGGCATAGGCCACCATCACAAACAAGTGGTTTAGCTTATTGGCGTGCGCATCGGCTTGTTGCGATAAACCAGGATCACCTGTTGGGTTAAAGAACTGTTTTACCAAAAAGAGGGTAAGGATAGAACGCATACCGTAAAAACTGAAGCGTTCTGCTGCTTCGTTGCCTATGATAAACGGCACGGCTTTAGGGAATCTCGACTTTTTAACAGGGACTTCTGCGATGCTCTCTTGCATTAGTTGTTTGGGGATAAATATTTGCCTAAAATACTATAATTATACTAAACCAAAATTTTATACCGAAATTATTACAAATTGGTATAGCTATATTGGTTTACGGGTTTATCTACTGCCTTAATGTTTTCTTAAGGGCACTTGTTCCCTGTCTTTTAAGGCCTGCGCCTTGGGGTCTACAAATGTATTGTCTTCGGGTTGGGGTATGTTGCGCATATCCAGGTTATCTACGTAATGCCAGATGCCGTCTTTCAGTTGGTAGCCATCATAGGTAAGGTCGGGGCCGAAAGAATCGGGCCGGTCCTTCATCTTTGGGTCGGGGGGCGAGAGGTGGTCGAAAACAATAAGGTGCTGCTCGGGCACGTAACGTAATAGCATGGATGCCTGTCGGGTGTACTCGAATACGACGCGCTTGCGGGCTTTGCCGTTGCCGGCAAAAACGGCCATGCCCAGTACCGGCTTGTCGTCGCGGCTGAAAGATAGTATATCTATTACCTTTTTATTGGAGCGCACGGTGTTGCCCTTCCAGCCCAACATTACGTAATATGGGGTGGCCGCATTTACGCGCACTATCTTATAATACTGTGCGCCAAACCATTTGTGATTATCGGTAACGCTGTCTTCGGGGTTTTTTAGCAGGGGGGAGTAATCCTCCAGCGGGTACATCATCAGCTTATCGCTATTCATCTGTATGGTGCCATAGAAACGATAGCTGCCATCCTGGTTCATGATATGCCAGCTGATGATGCGGAACCGGTTATCCGGCGCATTGATTATACTGACGCTTTTAAGTGAATCGAACCCGTAGTGAAAGGAGTTGCTTATTTTCAAGGCCGAAACCAGCGTGGGGATAAATTTATAATTGGCGGCCTTGCGGGTAAGGTCGTCTGTATCGTTGATGAACCGTTTGCCGAGGATTGCCAGGCTATCTTCGTACATGCGCAACAATTTGCGGTTGGCGCTATCATCTGAATGCTGGGCGAAAGAAATACTACAGACAAATAGGAGGGGAAGGAATATGTATAAACGTTTAATCACTTTTGCTGTGTTGAGGATATAGGGTATAACTTAAAATAGCGGAATTTATTTTGAAGGATGTTTTTTTGACGTCCACGCATCGCACTTTTCAAGTTCCTTAATAGCATCCTGTTCTGTAATTTTTTCGCAAAGACGCAGTTTTTTCATTATCGCCTTTGCTAAAAATAAAACTACACATTTTTACGCCATATTCTCTATGACCATGGCACTTGCGCCGCCGCCACCGTTACATATGCCGGCTGCGCCAAACTTACCTTTATTCTGCTTTAAGACGTTGATGAGGGTAACGATAATGCGTGCGCCAGATGCACCCAGTGGGTGACCAATAGCAACGGCGCCGCCGTTTACATTCACTCTATCCGGATTTAAATCCAGCAGTTTATTGTTGGCTACGGAGACCACCGAAAAAGCTTCGTTTATCTCGAAGAAATCAATCTGTTCAGTAGATAAACCTGCTTTGTGCAAGGCCAGGGGGATGGCTTTAGAAGGCGCAGTAGTGAAATATTCCGGGGCCTGCTGTGCATCGGCATAAGAAACTATTTTGGCAAGTGGCTTTATGCCCATAGCTTCTGCCTTTTCTCTGCTCATCAGCACCAGGGCAGCAGCGCCGTCGTTTAAGGTTGATGCATTTGCCGCTGTAACCGTTCCATCTTTCTTGAAAACAGGTTTAAGCGAGGGTATCTTCTCGAATTTTACTGCAGCCGGCTCTTCATCGTTGCTGAATAGGGTTATATCACCTTTTTTGTCTTTTAACTCTACCGGGGTTATCTCATCGGTGAACTTGCCAGCCGCCTGGGCCGCCTGCGCACGTTTGTATGATTCTATAGCGAAGGCATCCTGCTGTTCGCGGGTAACGTTGCAATCTACCGCGCAAAGCTCGGCGGCCGAACCCATGTGGTAGTCGTTATACACATCCCAAAGGCCGTCTTTCACCAATCCGTCGGTAATTTGCCCGTTGCCCAGGCGGTAGCCATTGCGGGCCTTATCCAGGTAATAGGGCACATTGCTCATGCTCTCCATGCCGCCTGCAAGTACTATTTCGTTATCGCCGTTGGCGATGCTTTGTGCGGCCAGCATAATAGCTTTCATGCCCGATGCGCACACCTTGTTTACCGTAGTAGCGGGCAAATAGGGTAGGCCTGCAAATATGGCCGCCTGCGTAGCGGGTGCCTGGCCCAAATTGGCCGATAATACGTTACCCATGTACACTTCCTGTATATCAGCAGGCTGTAAGCCGGCATTTTCAACAGCGGATTTAATGACGATAGCGCCCAATTGCGTGGCTGATAAACTGGCAAGGCTGCCGCCAAAACTGCCGATAGGGGTACGTGTGGCTGAAACGATATATACTTCTTTCATGATGCCTTTATAATTTGGTGGGCAAATTTATATTTTTTGCTTTAAGAATAACGCGGTGTGGAAAATTTATTATGCATGCATAGTATTGGTGTGCATTTGTGTGAGGTAGATTACGCCATACAGATTGCTCACTGCGGCCAAGGCTTCCTGGGCTCTTTTAGGTATACCGATCGATTTTACTTAATAAAAGACCCTTGGTGAATTGAATGAAATTAGCAATAACACAAACTAAACTCCTTGTGGGTTGAAGACGGCCGTGTGTGATACTTCGTAGTGGTTCATCAATACAAGTCTCTCATCAGGGTTATATATTTACAATAAGTTGCCGCGATTAAAGATACCTTAAGCAATAATGTAGCTGTTTATCTCCTATCATTCAGGATAAACAGCTCAAATTAATCCTGTCACAAAATTGCATTTTAAAATGCCAATTGCCACTAACCAGCATGATAACAATCACTCAAAATACTGGCTTTATGCAAGGTAAAAGCGTACATTGGGTAAAAATCATAGCCGGTAAAAAAGGCTGATTAAAACGATGCTGATGATAAACGAAATGCCGGTTACCGTAAAACGTGCCATAGAATTAATTGGGTTGTTTGTTTTAGGGACAATCATTGTTGCGGCGAATACCATCATTATGCCATTGTTAATGGCTTTTTTCTTCAGCCTGGTGCTCTTGCCTGTATTCCGCTTTTTCAGGAAAATGAGGTTTCCCGAATCAATTGCTGTACTGCTGCCAATATTATTGTTGACTATTGTTTTGGCATTAATCGTTTGGTTGTTCTCCAGCCAGGTGAGTACACTCGTTGCAGATTTTCCGCAAATTCAGCGAACCGTTACCAAGCATTTGGATAGTTTAAGTATATGGATTAGCAATTCGTTTGGCTATTCGCCGGCGGAGCAGCTTAAATTTGTTAATACACAAAGCAAGAAATTACTCAGTTCTCTTGGAGGGGTGTTAACTGGGGCTGCCGGCTCCTTATCCGGAATCGTCATCTTCATTGGGTTACTGCCCATCTACATTTACCTGATCCTGTTGTACAGGAATCTCTTTCTAAAGTTCGTACTGATGTGGTTTGAAAAAGAGGAATATAAAACGGTTGAGGAAACCGTTCGCCAAACCGAAAATATGGTAAAAAGTTACCTCATTGGTTTGCTGATCCAAATCACATATATTATCATTCTCTTAGGCGGCGCATTATGGATCTTTGGTATCCAAAACGCCTTATTGATTGGTATCATCTTTGCATTCTTAAATCTAATCCCCTACCTGGGTGCCTTGATCGGCAATATTTTGGGTGTATTGCTAACGCTCGCTTCATCAGAAAGCATTACTGATGTGCTCATCGTATTAGCTGCAATTACGTTTGTTCAGTTATTGGATAATAATATTTTAATGCCTCGTATCGTGGGATCCCAGATAAAAGTCAATCCCCTGGCTTCCATCGTCGGGATTATTATTGCAGGTACAATAGCAGGCATATCCGGTATGTTTCTGGCCATGCCGGTACTTTCTATATTAAAAATCATATTCGATCATACGGAGCAATATAAGAAATGGGGCGTGCTACTGGGGGATGACCGGCCCTCCAAAGCGGCTAAACGACAATAGCGTAGTTTGCCTTTATTTTTTTTGAAATACCTTGTAGCACTGAATAACGATTAAAGGCAGCAGGCTTATTGTTATTGCAGTAAGCCATAATTTGATTGGAAGTACCGATAAACCTAACACCAGGCGCATCCCCGGTATAGTGAATACCAGTAAGGTGAGAGCGCTGCAAATAATTAGCGCAAGCCATACAAATTTATTCCTGGTGATCTCGTTTTTCAAAAAGGCCGAACCACCCGAAGACATGTTAAATACATGAAATAATTGTGCAAAGGTTAGCGTGATAAAGGCCACGTTATTACTTGCCCGGTCATTTGTGTTAAGCACTTCCTTACAGTAAACTACAGCAATAATTACAGCCGAAGTAATGGTGGCAGCATATAAAGCTATCCCCAGCCATTTCTTATTGGTAATGATATTCATTTTAGGGTCTCTGGGTGCCCGCTTCATAACCGTTTTATCCCCGGAGCCTAAACCCAACGCCAGCGCCGGGAAGATATCGGTCACCATATTCAGGAACAATATCTGCAGGGGGAGTAAAGTAGCCGCGGGTGTAATCACACCTAATACCGTCACAATAAATATCTCACTCAGGTTACAGGACACGAGGTAAACCACAAATTTTTGAATGTTCTGAAATATCTCCCGGCCATGTGCCACCGCTTCTGCAATGGAAGTAAACGAATCATCTTTCAATATAATACTGGCCGTTTCCTTGGCAACCTGCGTGCCCCTGATGCCCATCGCGATCCCAACATCCGCTTTTTTTAAGGCCGGCGCGTCATTAACGCCATCTCCGGTCATAGCAACTATAGAGCCGTCGTGCTGGAATACATCCGCAATCTCCAGCTTTTGTTTTGGCGAGGCCCGTGCAAACACGGCGGTATCTAATATGCGTTGCCGCCATTCTTTGGTCAACTGGTCGCCTTGGGGCAATTCTTTGCCGGTAATCACCTTTTTATTGTCCTCTTCAATCAAGCCAACTTTCCGCGCAATGTTCAGCGCAGTTTGCGGATGATCACCGGTAATCATCACTACTTTGATCCCCGCGTTACGGCAATTTAATATAGCACCCTTGATATCCATCCGGGGCGGGTCGAGAAAACCGGCCATGCCTATATAGATCAGGTCCTTCATAAAATCCTTATCATCCAGTTTTTTTTCTGATCGGTAGGCAAACGCTATAACCCTTAAACCCGAGGCAGCCATTTGCTCGGACTTCAAAAGGATTGTATTTTTTGAACCGGTATCCAGTTTTTCAATCAACGTACCGGATTGCATTTGACTGCACTTTTCCAGCAAACGCTCTACAGACCCTTTAGCAGCAGCGAAATCTCCTTCGGGCCTTCGGTGCAAAGTGCCCATCATCATGATCTCCGAACTAAATGGGACTTCTGCTATTCGCACATATTCTTTCAACAACGCAACAGTATCCAGGCCCGCAGCAGTGCCTATTTGATTTAAAGCTACCTCAACAGGATCGCCTGAAAGTTTGGCTTTCTCGCCATCTTCCTCACCATTGCTAGTAACCGCGTTATTACATAAGATACCGGTCAATATCAATTTATCAAAGTTTTCTGTGCTTGACCTGATCGCTCCATCCGGAAATGTTAACACGTTTGCTTCGATATGAACTTTTACGCCTTCTGCCGGAAAAATGAAACTGTCTGCGTAAATCTTGTTTTCGGTTAAAGTACCCGTTTTGTCCGTCAGGATGACGCCTGTGCTGCCGAGCGTTTCTACGGCGGATAATTTCTTAACTATCGCGTTTCGCCGGGCCATCAGCAACATGCCGTATGACAATGCTACCGTAGCAACTATTGGTAAACCTTCGGGTATGGCAGCCACAGCCAGGGCAATGGAAGTTTCGATAATTGTTAGAAGTGCCTTACCCTGGATAAAGGCTGTTATAGCGAAAATCGCGGTCATACAAAGCGTAATCCAGATTAGTTTACGGCTCAGTTTATTCAGCTTCTTATCCAGCGGGGTAATGGTATCGGCAGAACCTTCTACCAGCGAAGTTATCGTACCTAATTGGGTTTGCTCTGCTATACCGGTGATCACCATTTTTCCGTTGCCATTGATCACGGATGTTCCTTTAAACACCATATTTTTTTGATCGCCCACCACGGTGTCGATGCCTAGCGGAGCCGTATTTTTTTCTGACGGCAACGATTCTCCGGTTAGCGAAGACTCCTCGCATTGCAAACGGTTTACGGCAACTAAACGGCCATCGGCCGGAATGATATCCCCCGCCTCCAGCGGAACCAGGTCGCCGGGTACCAACTGTTCAGACGGAATGGAGCTGGTTTTACCATCACGGATAACATTAGCCAGGATGACATCCATTTTCTTCAGCGCATTCATGGAACTCCGGGCCTGCATTTCCATGAAAAAACCGATCATTGTGTTAACCACAATAACCACCAGGATGGCTATGGCCTCTAAAATATCCGTAAAATAAAGGGATACTGCCGCGCCAAACACCAGCAGGTAAACGATAGGGCTTTTAAACTGGGCCAGCACCATCCACCAAATGTTCTTTTGCTTTTGGACCTTATAAGCATTTAGCCCATAAATTTCCGAGCGCTTACCCGCCTCGTGTTGGCTAATCCCTTTATCAATATCGGTTTTAACTTGCCTAACCACTTCGTCGGCTGCTAATGAATAAGGATGTTCTAATGGATATTTCAATAGCATACGGAACTGGTTTTATGAACTTACCAATCAATGTGGTTTACTTAAGCAATTCTAAAAATGCGCCATGGACACAACATGTCGGTAGCTGTTCAAGTAATCGCGTATTCGCATGCCGTAGGTATGCCACATGGCGAGGTATTATACCTACGGCACACACCATTCG
Source organism: Mucilaginibacter sp. P1_D10 (assembly GCF_056406215.1). Lineage (NCBI taxonomy): Bacteria > Pseudomonadati > Bacteroidota > Sphingobacteriia > Sphingobacteriales > Sphingobacteriaceae > Mucilaginibacter > Mucilaginibacter sp. P1_D10. The sequence goes on from NZ_JBFUAP010000018.1 coordinate 93,600, forward strand.
TCTTTACCTATTTTGCTACCGACCTATGACCCCGATGGGGCCAGCTCCTAAATCGTAGCAGGGGATGGTTATTTATCTTCAATTTTATTGAAAGTGAGCATTGGAACCTTTCCATAAAAAGAATATTCCTCCGCGTTTGACGGGTAAAAAAGTTTTTCAAACATCGACCTTGACTGGTGTGTGAATAAAACTAAAAGCGAAGGCTTGCTGAATTTAACGGCATCGTCTATATCCGCCAGTAATGCATTCGTGATATCCCTTTTCCGGTTAAGAATAGTCACGTCGTAATCAGCCTTTTTCTTTAAGGTCGCTTCTGTCAATTCTTTATCGAATTCAAACTCGAAAGGGTATAAAATATGCATCATCTCTACGCTGGCGTGGATAGGCCGGGCAAAAGCCACAACTTTTTTCAATTCCTGTTCGTAATCGGTCATATCCGACGCGTAAAGTATATGCTTTATTTCTTTTATATGATAAGCACTGGGTATGCAAAGCACCGGGATGGGCGAATGCGTGATCAATTTAGCCGTATGGGTGCCAAACATTTTCGTCAACACGCCCGCACCGCGGGTACTGATACAGATATAGGAACAATCGTGCTTGGTTGCATATTGCACAATACCATCAACCACATCCAGGTTAGATACCAATACCAATTGATGGCGTATCCCGGTTTCATGAATATCATGATATACCCCGGTGATAAATGACGTCAACTCGGTGATGGTTTTTTTCCGGAAGTTATCACCGTACTCCTCAAAAGCATGATCGGTCCAGTTGAAGGGTTTTAACAGATGGTAAATATGAAGAATGATCAGCTCAGCTTTGCGCTCTTTGGCTAATTTGATTGCGTACCGGAGAGCTGATTTTGAATTGTCTGACTGATCGGTAGTAACGAGAATCTTTTCCATAATTTATTGGTTATTGATCTTTAATGTAATTGGTAAATTAATAATGGGCGACGAACAAGGAAGGTTAACCTCTTTCATCGGCCTGCCGGCCATTTCTTTGCCTTTCTGCAACAAATGTTTATTTTATCCCTGGATATATTTTGGCTGCCGGTGAGGTCATCCCGATACGCCATTTTTATAGAGAAGTGGCCCTCAAATAATACCTGAAAGCAATGCCTTGCAATCTTTAATCATTTCGATCCTATAGCAAGCGTGCTATCCGCAAACTTTAAACCGTCAAATACCGCGCCATCTCCTTCATCGTTATCGTTCTAAGGGTCTGCCCCCCCGGTAAACATTAACATGCGAATGTCTACAGTTTCAAATGTCTCTTAAATAAATTGGTATAACGTGATATCCGTCAGAGAGATTAATGACATTGGTCAGGAATGGGCCAATTACCGAAATTGAAAAATGCTTACCTGCCCTATGTAAGTTTGATTAAAAGCATAAGGCAATTTTTATTGAATCAACCACAACAATTAATAAGAGGTGTCAAGTGGTTAAAACAAGTTATGTTTTTGTAGTACGCAAGGGGGATCTTAGCAAACAGGTTGTAGAATACGCCGTGGTAATTTGGCGTAATAAATCCTTCAATATGCATTATTACTGATGGTCGTTTTTTACCGCTGCCAAATTTAACCGGCACTGATCCATCCCTAATATCCGGAAGCCGGGTATTTTTCACATCGCCTTATGCACTATGCAAAGGCTGTAAACCTGAATTTTCGCGGAGGGCGTCAAAAGCACACTTTATTGAAAAAAGAACAGTTTTTTATTGAAAAAAGCACGCATTTTTTGAAGGTTTTTGAAGATTTTCACACAAAAGTATTGGTTTTCAATTGCGTTTTTGAGCGTCTATTTTGTACACTTTTAATTTGCACGCTGGGGGCAAATTACTCTTTTTTCTTGCGCGTAGCTTTCTTCCTGCCGGCAAGCGCCTGTTGCAGCAGGTACTCTATTTGCCCGTTGGTGCTGCGGAATTCGTCGGCAGCCCAGGCTTCCAATTCCTTCAGCACCTCGGGATTTACCCTCAACACAAATGCCTTTTTCTCTGCCATGCTTTGATATTTACGCGCCCGCGCCCGCAGCAGCGGAGGCTTGGGCCTGCCGTAATAAAATTGTGCTAACTTCAATTAAAACAAACAGCGGCAGGTTAAGCCTGGTTTTTTGTTGTTGCAGGTCAATGCTTACCTCAAAAGGTTTCTTCATGCTGAAGGGCTTGTGTTTTACTTCCAGTATGTCGCCTTCAGTGCTGCTTGTTAAGGTTAACGATTTGGAAAAAAGCTTCTTGTAAATATAAGTAGCTTCAAAACCGTTGTCCAGTTTTAGGCTGGTATCCCGTTTCCAATGCGATGGCTTTACACTGCCGATGGTTTTGTCCTCGCCTTCGTTCAACAACATGGTGTTATTGAACCAGCCTTTTATTTTCAGTGTCCATAGCCCATCGGCGGTTTCGATAATGGCGTGCCGCTTCCATATGCCTTTGTAACTCAGCTTGCCGTATATATGCTGCCCATCGGTCAGTTCGTAATATGGGCAAAACCATTTATGGCGGGTTACAAACAATTCGTTTGTTTTTACTTGCTCAAATTTCCTGAAATCGTTCATCTTAATGATATAACGTGCCTGTGTTTACCACTGGTGAAACTGCGCGCTCGCCGCAGAGCACAACTAACAGGTTGCTCACCATTGCCGCTTTGCGTTCTTCGTCAAGCTCTACGATGTTCTTCTCGGCCATTTTGTTTAAAGCCATCTCTACCATGCCCACGGCGCCCTCTACGATGAGCCTGCGGGCCGCTATGATGGCCGATGCCTGTTGGCGTTGCAGCATCGCCTGCGCAATCTCCGGCGCATAGGCCAGGTGAGATATGCGCGCTTCAACAACTTCGATGCCGGCGCGATCCAAACGCTCGTTCAATTCTTTCTCAAGCATATGGCTTACCTCTTCGGCACCGCCACGTAGGGTGATGCTGGCGGTTTCGTCTTCTATATGGTCGTAAGGGTAGGAGTTTGCCAGATGGCGCACCGCAGCCTCACTTTGTATGTTTACATATTGCAGGTAGTTCTCTACCGCGAAAACCGCTTTGGCGGTTTCCTTCACCTGCCATACTATTACAGCGGCTATCTCAATAGGATTACCTACGCTATCATTCACCTTAAGCTGCTGCCCGTTAAGGTTGAAGGCACGCAGTGAAACTTTCTTTTTCACGGTGAATGGGTTCACCCAAAAGAAACCGCCTGATTTTACAGTTCCCAGGTAATTGCCGAAAAGGATAAGCACGCGCGATTCGTTAGGGTTTACGATGATGAGGCCCGAAAGTACGATGATTAGGTCGAACAAGCAGATACTGCCACCGATAAAGGGGTGCCGCTCCACAAAAAAATATGCTGCTGCCCCGCCCAAAATGAAGAATAACAACAGGCCTAAATAGCCCGATGGTGCTGTGATAACTTTTTCAGAGTTCATGGTTATGGTGATTTAAAATGATATCATAAAGATATCAACTTTGATTTGATAAAAACAAGAAAAAACACATTTAACCGAAACTTATATTATTTTTGATAGGTTAAACACTCCAATGGCAAAACTATCATCGGCACGGCAGAAGGCATTATTGCGCAAATACGCCCTTAACGTTAAGTTTTTTATGATGATAGTGAGCGTAAGCGTTATCGTTTTCGCGCTGCCCAAGCAGGCAAAATTCGGCTACGAATACGAAAAGGGGAGGATTTGGAACCAAAAAGACCTCATATCGCCCTACAACTTCGCTATACTGAAAACCAACCAGGAAATAGAAGCCGACCAAAAAGCCGCCCTGGCTACCGTAACACCTATTTACCAGCTAAATACTGATGTAGGCAAGCAACTGATAGAGGGTTTTAAAACCGATTTGGAGATAAAATGGCATGGGGCGGGCATAAACGACAAGTTTAAATCCAAATATCTTGAGACGGGCGTAAACCTGCTTACCGAAGTCTACAACCGCGGCATATTTAAACCTAACACTAAATATCAGCAAGGCGGCCCCAATTACAAAATAACCATACTAAGCAATAACATAGCAACTGAGCGCAACACAGCCGACCTCTTCACCCGCGAAACAGCCATTACCTACTGCGATAATGCGATAGGCAAGGTGCCCTATGTAGACCGGGCATTTATGCTGAACCTGCTTCAAGACAGGCTACAGACTAACCTTGCTTACGACCTTAAACTAACCACCCGCCTGGAGCAGGAGGTTGTTGAAAACCTATCCATCACCCGTGGCATGGTGCAAAAGGGCGAAACCATTATCAGCAAAGGCTCGGTTATCAATAACGAGGCTTTCCAAAAACTGAACTCCTACAAAAAAGCGTTCGAGGATAATGCGCGCATCAATGGCAACTATAAATTGGTGTTGCTTGGCCAGTTTTTGCTGGTTGGGTTGGTGATAACGCTACTGATGATATTCCTATATCTTTTCAGGAGGGATATTTATAACGATAACCGCCTGGTGAGCCTTATATTGCTGGTAGTTACTGCTATGCTGGCCACCTTATCGCTGGCTATTAAATTACAGTGGCCGGGCAATTTGTATTATATACCGTATTGCATCGTTCCTATCATCATCCGTATATTGTTCGATACGCGCCTTGCGCTCAACATCCACTTGCTGGTGGTGCTGGTAGCCGGTTTTTTTGTGCCGAATAGCTTCGAGTTTGCGTTTTTCGAGATAACGGCCGGCATGGTATCTATCTACAGCATCAAAAATTTATTACGCCGCGAGCAATTCCTAATCTCTGCGCTCATCATCACCTTTGCCTATTTTGTTTCGTTCTTGGGCATATCTCTGGTTCGCGAGGGCTCGTTCACAAGTATCGATTGGATGGACTTCCTCCCTTTTGCAGGCAGCGTAATGCTCACCCTGCTGGCCTATCCGCTTATTTATGCTTTCGAGAAGGTATTTGCCATCACATCAGATATCACCCTTATCGAGCTCACCAATACCAATGCACCATTGTTGAGAGAGATGGCTTTTAGCGCACCAGGCACTTTCCAGCATTCGCTACAGGTAGCTAACCTGGCCGAGAACGCTATCTACGCCATCGGCGGTAATGCTTTGCTGGTTAGGGCAGGGGCCCTGTACCACGATATCGGCAAGATGCAGAACCCCCTGTTTTTTATCGAGAACCAAAGTTCGCATTTCAACCCACACGATAAGCTGCCATATGAGGAAAGCGCCCAGATTATCATCCGCCATGTGAGCAAGGGGATAGAGATGGCGCGGAAAGCTAACCTGCCCGAAATTGTTATCGATTTTATACGTACGCATCATGGCAACACCCGCGTAGATTATTTTTATCAGTCGTTTTTAAAGAATTTCCCCGAAAAATTCATCAACGAGAATATCTTCCGGTATCCGGGTCCGATACCTTTCTCCAAAGAGGCAGGTGTGTTGATGCTTGCCGACTCGGTAGAAGCGGCATCACGATCGTTGAAAGAGCCCGACGAAGAATCTATCGGCGTACTGGTAGATCGCATCGTAAAATACAAACTGGATCAAAATCAGTTAAACGACAGCAACATAACCCTGAAAGATCTGGAAACCATAAAAAACATCTTCAAACGCATGTTGATGAGCATTTATCACGTGCGGATAGACTATTAGCAGGTTTTGAGTGATTTTTTGAGGGAGTTGTGAGTGGTTTGTTGCTGTTTTTCGCGTAATAACAGATGCATTTCTCAAATAATTCTACACATAATCAGGCGGATAGCTAATAAGTCAAATTTTTTTTTGACAGGCAGGTCGATTTGCTATATTTGCAATCCCGAAAAAAGGGAACATGTTTTAACACTGGTGAGGTGCCTGAGAGGCCGAAAGGATCAGTTTGCTAAACTGACGTACGGGAAACTGTACCGAGGGTTCGAATCCCTCCCTCACCGCCAAGGTTGATAATAAACAACAACAAAAGCCTGTAAATCGTATGATTTACAGGCTTTTGTGCTTTAAGAGTTATCGCAAATGATTCATTTAAAACCATAATTTGGGTGAGTCATTCGTGTAGTCAGCGTTACTCCGATGCCAATGACTCACCCAATGTTCAGTAATACTCTGACAATCAAGATGTTCAATAGATGAACATCTTGACATTTTTCTATTGCATTTCGATATTTATTCACTTAAAATCTATCGTTATGTTAGAAAAAAGCTTCGGGTTATTAACCTATTTAAAACGCCCCAAAAACTACAAAGGCGGCGAAATGCCGGTCTACCTGCGTATAACCGTTGACGGCATCGAAAAGGAACTGTCTGCCAAACGCTCAGGGGAACCGTCTCGGTGGAATGTCAAAGGAAATCGTGCGTCTATTGGCATTCTAATATGTAAAGAAAAGAATAGGGTTATTGCTGAATATGCGCTAAAAGGAATGGGCAAGCCGATTGGCGTAGCGGAATACGAACTAACGCAATCGGTGCCGGAAGGATTAAAAGGGTGTCTTCCAACAATCAGTCAAATAAAGAACGGCCTGTTATAAAGGAACAAATAGAAACCATCTTTCTAGCATGTAGCAGGGTGATCAGGATTGCTCCTAACGACAACCTGTAATAAGCTTTATTGGCTGTAAATTCGAGCGTGGCCCGTACCATAGCATCGGCAACCCGGTTGCTTCAGAGGAAGTTATTTATTTCCCTTTAATCCAAGGGAATTCCCACTTTTATCTGGTTAATTACGAATTTATCTTACTTTTATGCTACGGTAGTGTGCCGGCTTGCCAAGTGCCAGGTTCCTGATTTCGAAGATCTCAACTAAATTTTAATGCGCGTAAAACTTTATATTGTCGTTTCAGCATTGCTTTTTGCTTACACCAACAACTTTGCGCAAAACAGCCAATACCAATTTTCACGGCTCAATACGGGCAACGGACTGTCTCACAACCAGGTTAATTGCATATTTAAAGATCACAAAGGCTTCATGTGGTTTGGTACAGCATCGGGACTTAACCGTTACGACGGTTATACTTTTAAAGTATTTAAGCATGACGCAAATAACAAAAACACCATTAATGATGATTTTATAACGAATATTTTTGAAGGCCCCGACAAAAAATTATGGGTAACAACCCCGACCGGATATTCCTTTTATGACCCAGAAACGGAGCAGTTTAACAATGATGTATTGCCGATACTCTATTCTTTCAAACTTCCCGGGTATCCGTTCATTTCCAAAATACTTCACAACGGCAAAGGCGACTTTTGGTTCTTGTGTCCTGATTCGGGCCTTTACAGGTATAATGAGCTGAAAAAAGCTGCCACGCATTATTATCATCACGGTAATTCCAACCCATCATTATATTCAAATTCTGTTACAGATATGGAGCAGGACGCAAGCGGGAATTTATGGCTTGCTTATAACGACGGTGTAGTAGAGCTATTTAATGTAAAACGCAATGCAATTACGTACCATACCGATATTTTTAAAAAAGCGGCTAATAATAAAGCCAGGAACTATTCGATAACTATTGACAAGGATGGCGATCTCTGGATGTTTAACCCCAATATGGATTCCGGGGTTTATTATTACAGCCCCCGTACGGGTCGGTTTCGGTACATCACCAAAGAATCGGCAGAGACACCGCTTGCATCCAACATCATCATTAGTATTATTCAGGCCGACGACGGCCTTATCTGGATCTCCACTGATCATGGTGGAATAAACGTATTGGATAAAAAAAGTGGAAAAATTACTTATTTAGTAAATAGGGAAGATGATCCAAAATCATTGGGACAGAACACCGTATTGCTTTACAAAGACAACACCGGCATTATATGGGCTGGTACGCTTAAAGAGGGGGTAAGTTATTATCATAAAAATATTATCAGGTTTCCGCTCTACAGGCACTTTGCCTCAGATGCCGGGAGTATTAAGTTTGAAGATGTTAATAAATTTGCAGAAGATAAAAAGGGCAATTTATGGATTGGGACAAACGGGGGCGGTTTAATTTATTTTGATCGCAAAACAGGCAGGTTTACCCAGTATAAACACGACCCGGGAAACCCGAATAGCCTCAGCAGTGATATTATAGTTAGTTTATGTATCGACCATAACCAGCAACTATGGATAGGTACGTATTTTGGCGGGCTGGACCATTTTGACGAAAAAAAATTTATCCATTACAAACATAATGATAAGGTGCCCACCAGCATTGCTGATGACCGGGTGTGGAATATCCTGGAAGATTCATCGAACCGGTTATGGATAGGCACGGCGGCGGGGTTGCAAATATTTGAAAGAGAAAAAAAAATATTTTTCGCTCCTGTTAAGCAAACGGCTATCAAGTCGCCTTATATATCCGCACTCTTTGAGGATACCAAAGGAAATCTCTGGGTAGGAGGATATGCGGGCATAGATAAAATATTAAAAAACGGACGTGGCGTTATACATTATAATTATAAGAAAAACGACCCTAACAGTTTGATCAATGATGACATCCATAGTATCACGCAGGACAGCCGCGGCCTGATATGGATAGCGACAAGGGACGGACTGAGCATATTGAACCCCGAAACAAACCGTTTCATCTCGCTGATGAAAAAGGACGGGTTGCCAGACAACCAGGTTTCGAAGGTATTAGAGGATAGAGGGGGAGCCATGTGGGTAAGTACGTCAAACGGGCTGAGCCGGATAACACTGACACCAGGCAACGGCGCCTATAGGTTTCAATTTGAAAACTTTAATGAAACAGATGGCCTGCAAGGCAGGGAGTTCACTGTAAATGCAGCTTTAAAAACCAGTAAAGGGGAATTGGTATTTGGAGGTTCGCATGGCTTCAATATTTTCGACCCACAGAGTATACATCCGAATATAGATGAGCCTGAATTGATTTTTACCGGTTTTCAGTTATTCAACAAAACCATAGCAGCCAATGAAGCAGTTGACGGCCATGTTGTATTAACTAAAGCCATTTCGGCTACACAGGAGATGACGCTGAAGCACAGCGAAAATGTGTTCACCATTGAATTTGCCGCCTTAAATTTCTTTAACCCCAATAAAGTAACCCATCAGTATATGATGGAAGGGTTCGACAAAGGCTGGCTTACTGCAGACAATGCTACCCGGAAAGCTACCTATACCAACCTTGACGGAGGCGATTACACTTTTAAGGTAAGGGCTATTGGACAGGAGGGAAGATGGAAACCCAGCTATATAAAATTAAAGATCAAGGTATTACCTCCGTTCTGGAAATCGCCTATCGCCTATGTTATTTACCTTTTGCTGATTACCGGGACTCTCTTTTTTATACGCCGGCGCGGAATACAAAAAATAAGAAGACAATTTATAGCCGAGAAAGAAAAGCAGGAAGCAAAATTGATAATTGAACAGGAGCGGCAGGAAATTAAGCGAATGCAAGATCTTGATCAATTGAAAACTAAATTTTTGACCAACGTAAGTCACGAGTTTAGGACACCGATTTCGCTGATCATGGCGCCGGTCGAAAAAATGCTTACCCGCGCTGATCAGGAACAGAAACAGCAACTGGGCATGATAGGAAAAAACGCCCGGCGATTGTTGAACATGGTAAACCAATTGCTTGATTTTAGGAAGATGGAAGTTCAGGAGTTGAAACTACATAGCAAGCCGGGGGATATTGTGAAGTTCATCAACGAGATATATCTTTCATTTACTGATATCGCTGAACAAAAAGAGATCAAATTTATTTTTGATACCACGATCGATTCGCTGTTTACTGATTTTGACCATGATAAGATAGAAAGGATATTGTTTAACCTGTTATCAAATGCCTTTAAATTTACACAGCCTGGCGGCCAGGTAAGCGTCTTGCTTAATGTAGATAGCGAAACTGACGATGCCCCGCTTGAGATTAAGGTGATCGATACCGGTATTGGTATTCCGCATGAAAAACAAGGTGAAATTTTCGAACGTTTTTTTCAGCACGATATTCCGGAGTCGATGATCAACCAGGGCAGCGGCATCGGCCTGGCAATTACGCATGAGTTTGTAAAGATGCACGGAGGTGAAATAACTGTTGAGAGTGAGCCTGATCGCGGCAGTTGCTTTACCGTTAAACTACCGTTTGTTATCTATAACCGTCGGGATATCGACCCGCCATCGGACGATGACATTGATAACGACAGCGCAAACGAAATTATCCATAATGAAGGTGAAACTATCGTCACACAGCTGCGGTCAAATAAAAAGCCGGTGGTTCTTTTGGTTGAGGATAATGATGACTTTCGTTTTTATCTGAAAGACAATTTAAAGGATATATATAAATTAGTCGAGGCTG